>PLDF01000155.1 GCA_003135055.1 Bryobacterales bacterium
TTTGCGTGCCGAGCACCGCCATCCACAAAATCTTCGCTGGACGGATGGACCAGAATGGGCCGCGCGTGCGCGTGAGAAAAATTGTCAGATGTCCAGCCACGGACAGCTTCAAATACATCAGCGTCTGGATGTGTGCACGGTCCAGGTGAAATACGCGCTCGCCGAGATAAAATAAGCCAAACGCCGCCACCACCCCGATGACTCCCAGCACTGTGGNNTGTAATGAACGTTGTCATAGGCGATGGAAAGGATAGCGCCGTCGTTGAGCAAAGCCAGCATCACGATCATCACCGCGGTCACAGGATAGAAATTAAACACCAGGATGGCCAGCGTCATGAAAAACAACACGCGCAAAGTTTCAGCGATGCGGTAGATGGCATAGCTATTCATTCGCTGGAAGATGCGGCGGCTTTCCTTGATCGCATCGATGATCACAGAGAGGCCGGGGGCGAGCAGCACAATGTCAGCCGCGGCGCGCGCCGTATCCGTCGCGCCGGAAACGGCGATGCCGCAATCCGCCTTCTTGAGCGCCGGGGCGTCGTTCACGCCATCTCCGGTCATGCCAACGATATGGCCGCGTTGCTGCAGGACATCCACGATGTGGAATTTATGTTCCGGAAATACCTGCGCGAAACCGTCGGCTTTTTCAATTGATTCCGCCGCCTGCGCTGTCTCGTGATGCTTGATATCGCCCAATCCGCTGGCGTCGAGGATATTTGCGCCCATCCCCAGTTGCCTGGCGGTTTCCTTGGCGATCGCCATTTGATCGCCGGTCACCATCTTCACGCTGACACCCATCTGACGGGCGCTCGCGATGGTGGCTTTGGCCTGGGGGCGAACCTGATCGAACATGGGCAGCACGCCCACGATGCGCCATTTGTTTTCTTCGTCGGCTCGGGCTACGCCTAATGACCGATAGCCCTTAGCCGCGAAATCGTTGACGGCCTTTTCAACTGCGTCCTTCGCCTCGCCGGCATTAGTGGACATCTTGAGAATTACCTGGGGCGCTCCCTTGGCCACCCAGAATTGCTTTCCGTCCGCGCCTTTCACCGTTGCTTCGGTGCGCTTGTGTACCGGATCGAACGGCTGAAAATGGAGCACCTGGCAGGCCTTGAGAGTCTTTGCGTCCTTGACTCCACCAATCACCGCAAGGTCGATCGTGTCCTTATCTTCGGCGCGGGAGGCAAGCGCGGCGAAGAGGATGACTTGGTCGGCTGTAATTCCTTGCAGCATGAATGGATCGCCCAGTGTCAGTTTGTTCAGAGTCAGCGTACCGGTCTTATCGGAACAAATGATGTCCACGCCGGCCAGTTCTTCGATCGCCGATAGGCGAGTAATAATGGCCTGCTTCTTCGCGAGAAGCCGGGCGCCCACTGCCATGGTCACCGACAGTACGGTGGGCATAGCCACAGGAATCGCGGCCACCAGTAGCACCAGCGCAAACTCCAGCGTGCCCATAACCGGATCGTGCCGGAAGAGCGCGATGGCGACGATCAGCATCACCAGTACCACCGCGAGAACAATCAGGTAATCGCCGATCTTCAGCACAGCTTTCTGGAAATGGCTGACCGATTCCGGACCCTGCACCATCTGCGCGGTCTTGCCGAAGTAGGTATTCGTACCCGTCGCGTATACCATACCTTCGCTTTCGCCCTGGCGGATGATGGATCCCGAGAATATCGCGTCGCCCGGCTTTTTTTCGGCGGGCAAGGATTCGCCTGTCAGCGCGGACTGGTCCACTTCCACCGGGTCGCCCGGCAGCAGGCGCGCGTCGGCCGGGACAATGTCGCCCAGTTTAAGGCGGATGACGTCGCCCGGCACTAATTCCTTGGCCGAAGGGTCGGTCCATTTCCCGTCGCGTTTGACTTTGGCTTTGATCGCCAATTGTTTCCTGAGTGCGGCGATCGCATTGCCCGCCTGGTGTTCTTCCCAGAACCCGACGACCGCATTGGACAACAGCAGGAGCAGGATGATGAAGAAATCCGGCCAGTGCCGAACCACACCCGACAAAATCACCGCCCCTTCGATCATCCATGGAATCGGACCCCAAAAATATGTGAGGAATTTCAGATACGGGTTATCATTCTTCTCCGCAATCTCGTTAGGCCCATACTGAGTCAGCCGCTTCTTCGCCTCGTCCTCACTCAGCCCGTCCGGCGACGAGCCCAGCTTTTTCCGAAATTCCTCCATGGGAATCGATTTCAGGTTTTTCTGCGCATCGGACTTCTCTCCCGACGGCTGCCCGTTCTGAGCTGGTTTCATAATGGCTATCCTTCAAATCCTTTCTTCCTGAGAATCGGCCGTGCCGCCTGACGGCAATAATTCCGGCAGGTCGAGACGGGCCGCGCCAATCCGGCTGTCGGCCATACCGTAATAAACGTCGAAGCGGTCCGGCATTCCGATGTCGTCGCGCCGGTCGATGCCGGTCGGGAACACTACGTTCGCCACGGTCCCGTCGCGTTCCTGTGGCAGCGACGGCGTGAGCACCGGTTCCACCGAACGATAACGAATCACTTGGGGATGCTGCTCCGAGAGCACCATCACTCCAGCCGAGTAGCAAAGCGGGTGCGAACTCTTGCTCGTCTGCGCCAATTCGCTCACCCCGTGATAGACGATCAGCCAGCCGTGCCGAGTCAGGATGGGCGGAGTGCCCCCGCCGATCTTCAGCCGTTCCCACGGCGACACCGGAGTCGCCAGCCGGTGATGAGAGGCGAACTTACCGAGACAGTCCGACTCATGGCCGTCCGTGGCTATTGGGCAATAGGAAATCCAGATGCTTTCGCGGTGGATATCTACATCGCGCGACTTAGGGTGACACGCGATTTCCTCCGGACGAGTGCCGGGAAAAAGCGGCCGGTGGACGATCGCCAGTTCAGGGTGCCCGGATGGATTGGGAATGGCGATCGGAAATAGGCTGGCGTCCTTGTCATCCACGCCGTCGAATTCAATGCCCTCAAACGGAACAAAACTTGCCAGGCCCAAACGCTTCCAGTGAAACAAATCTTTCGATATGGCCAAGGCGATCCGCGGGCCGTGCGCGGAGAATGCCGCATAAGCCATCAGGTAGTGCCCGAGCGGTTCCACAAAGGTCACCCGAGGATCTTCACAGCCACCGCCGCCGTTGGGCCGCAATTCGTAGTCGGCTTCCGGCTCCAGTGCGATGCCGAGCCGCTCCACGCCCGACGGATCGCCGGCTTGGTTGAACCGCACTCGCGCAATGCCGATGCGCGAGTAATTCCCCTTCGCGACCAGCCGTGGAAAGAGGTAGAGCGCGCCATCCGGCCCGCGAACGGCCCCCGGATTCAGGACGCCCTCGGTTTCCCGATCGTCGCCGGGCTCCGGTTCCATGATGATTCCAAGGCGCTGTAACTGAAATCCACTCACGAATTCACCGCTTCCTGACCGCGATCCGACAAACAGGCGATGGCTGTTTCGATAGTCCGTTTAGTCTCATGAGGTCCCTGAACGCGGATAGAAACCACGCCGGCTTGTTCCGCCGGGTAGTCGTTTCCACCGGGGAACAGGGCGTCGCCGACGAAAATCATCTCTTTCAGCGAAATGCCGAGAACGTCTTTCAGTTTCCCGATTCCGTAGGCCTTGTCTATGCCGGGTTTAGTAACATCAATGGATGTCGCGCCACCCATTCGAACGGAAAACTCGGGGATCAATTTGTCGACGATCGACTTGATCTTCTTTCGCTTGGCGAAATCGGGATCCCATTTCTTTTTTTCGTCCAAGGGAGCCTGCTGTCCTAATGCGGAATAGGTGATCTGGCTTCCGCGGTCCTCAATTGTTTCTCCCCAGTGCTTTTCGACCTTGAAGCCCGCCTCATCAATCGCCTTCTTCAGCGAGGTGACGATCTTCGCCTTTTCGTCCGGCGTGAAATCTTCCGAGTAGATCTTCCGCCAATCTTTTAAGTAACGGAAGAACTTCGTCCCGCACGTGGGCAGGATAGACAGATTGCTCAGGAGCGTGCCAGCGGGAAGTTTTGAAATTACCTGGTTTTCAAACTGCTGCCAGTCTCCTCCGGAAATGACAGCCACTTTGACAATGCCGATGAGGTCGTGCAGCAGGCGCGACATCTCGGGGTCGATAGGCGATTTACTCTCGGCTAATGTACCGTCCAGATCGAAAACCATTAGTTTCTTCATTCGGGTATCGCAATCTCCAACGCGGTTACTGCGCCTCGCGGCTCGAAAGTGCATTCTCCAATCGCCGCCGGCAGCAGATATACGTCGCCTTTTGCGACGGGATAAGTGGCGCCGCCGTGCTCGACCTCGCCCGCGCCCTCAATGCATACCAGCACTCCGGGTACGCCTGGTGCGCCAACCGAAAACGGCGTTTCCGAGCGCAGGCGCGACAGCCGGAACTTGTCACAGTGAAAGAGTCTTTCGCGCAGCACTGGGGTAGTCTGCTCGGTCACCGGCGCCGCCGGACCGCCCGCAGACTCGCCAAAATCAATGCAGGCAAGCGCTTGATCGACCTGGAGTGCGCGCGGCTTGCCTGTCTTCGCGTCGACATGGTTCCAGTCATATAAGCGAAATGTCACGTCGCTGTTCTGCTGGATCTCGAATACGACGATGTCGCCACCTAGAGAGTGAACCGTCCCGGCCGGAAGGAAAAAGGCGTCGCCGGGCTTGGGAGCGTAAGATGCGAGGCGGTCCGCCAAATCACCATTCGCGAGCGCCTGACGAAGGACGGTCTCGGTGGCGCCTGGCCTCAGTCCCGCATAGACTCTGCTTTTTGCCCCGGCCTCCAGCACCACCCATGCTTCGGTCTTGCCGGTCTCACCAGGGGGCAGAAGGTCCGTATGCGCATCCGAGGGGTGTACCTGCACCGAGAGCATTTCCCGCGCGTCGAGGAACTTCAGCAGGAGAGGGAATCGCCGGAATGGCCCCGCCAACCTTCCCATCACCTGTTCGGGAAATTCTGCCAGCAGTTCGCCGATCGTCCGCCCATTGAGCGGTCCATCCGCGACGCGGCTCGCATGGTCTTCGCGGTCGCTCAGCACCCACGCTTCGCCAATGGGGCCGTCGGGCAGCGGTGCGGTGAGCAAGCCGGCCAAACTCCGGCCGCCCCACAGCCGATATTGATAGATCGGGGCGAATCGGAGTGGATAGAGAACCGTCTGGCTGACGGGCGGAGCATCGTTTCGATGCCCCAACTGCGCGCCGCCGCTCATACATCCTCAGTGAGCAGCGGCCCGGCAGGGTCGGTTCGGTGACGCTTCTGATGGCTCAGCCGGCCCAGAGCGCTCTCGATTAGCCTCGCAAGCTTATGCGCAGCGCCGGAGACCGCTTCGTCAACGGTAGCTGCGTGGTCGGTTACAGCGACAGGCTGTCGGCCCTCGATGCGCGCTTCCATGACGCAGCGCTTATCGTTGGGCGTGCTCTTGTGGCTACTCTCGTCGCTGAGATGAATCTCTACTCGCGTGATGTGATCGGAAAATTGGCTCAAGGCGCTCTCGACGACGCTACTGACCTGGGCGGCCAGCGCCTCGCGCCCCGCGATGTTATGGTCTGCATTAAATTCGATCTGCAATGCGTTCTCCTTTTGTAACTACCTTCCCCTGACGTCCGACATCGGCTGCCGACGAAGGCCGCTGGGGAAAAACGACAAATCATCGCTCAGAACATAGATCGCGATAGCTGCCAAACAGAAAAACAGCGCGACCCAGACGCGCCAATCACGATGCGCCCCCTTCCAGTAAGGGCGCCGGGCCTGATGAACACGTTCGCGCTCTGGCCCTTCGTTTCCTGGGTGACCGTAGTTACCCTCGTTCATTAGTTTTCATTCCTTCCTTGCTCGCTATGCCGCGGGTTTCGCTACTTGTGCGATAGTTGCCGGCGTTCTTTCCATCGCAGCATCGTATTCGCCGCGTCGCGCCGCCCGACTGCACCTCGCGCGATGATTCAAAGCTTGCTGCGCCGCCACCACATTGGAGTCTTTGCCTCGCCAAATCTCCAAAGCCGGCTGTTGGATGGCGCGGGCAGACGAAAACGCCAACTCCCAAGGCATCCGCGACTTGAATCTGACATTCATAGCGTTCAAACGCTCCGAAGCCAGCTCAGCGGGTTGGCCGCCCGACAAAAACGCAATTCCCGGAACGGCGGCGGGGACGGAGCGCAGCAGACAGTGCACCGTGGCGTCGACCACAGCGTCCGCCGATTCTTGCTGGGGGCAGGTGAGTCCCGGAAGAGCTATGTTAGGCTTCAGGATCATACCCTCCAGCATTACGCCTTGACCGTGGAGTTGGCTGAAAACCGTTCGCAAAGCCTCTTCCGTGACTTGGCAGCAGCGCTCCAGAGTATGCTGGCCCTCCATAAGGACTTCCGGTTCGACGACAGGGACAAGTCCGGCTTCCTGACACAATGCGGCATAACGGGCCAATGCCTGCGCGTTGGCCTCGATACAACCGCGGCTGGGATTGCCCTCGCCCAGCGCGATTACAGCGCGCCACTTTGCAAACCGGGCGCCCATCTGAAAATATTCAGACAGACGTTCGCGCAATCCATCCAGGCCCTCGGTGATCTTCTCTCCGGGATGACCTGCCAAATCCTTCGCTCCAGTGTCGACTTTGATACCGGGAATGATTCCCGCATCGGCGATGACATTGATAAAAGGAGTGCCATCTTTCTTCCGCTGGCGGATCGTCTCATCGTAGAGAATCGCGCCACTAATGGAGTCCCCAAGACCGGGCGTGGTCACAATCAATTCGCGATAGGCGCGCCGGGCCTCCTCGGTCTGGGGAATGCCCAGCTTGGCGAATCGTTTGTTGCAAGTTGGATTACTTTCATCCATCGCCAGCAGTCCTTTGCCGCCCGCGACCATTTTCTTCGCGGTGTCTATCAGCTCTTGCGTATTCATTTTGGGTTCCTTGATTTGCTTCCAAGCACGTCGATGTCCAGCGCCCAAAGTTCGGGGAGCATAGACTCCGCGATCGAGAGTGAATTGTCCTTGAACGGGTGGATCAGCCGCCGCATGGGTTCACCGCCCTCACGGCCCAAGGGAGTAGACGGCCGCGGAAGTATCCGCGGCCGCCCCTCTCGCGCAACGCCATCTCAATCAACCGCAGTACCGTCGCGGTGTCATTTCTTCCATTTCCAATCGCGGATTTCGGGCATGTCTTCGCCGTGCTTGTCGATGTAGTGCTTGTGCTCGATGAGCTTGTCCTGCATCGTCTGCTTCAGATACGCTCCCTTGGAGCCCAAATGTGGCACGCGGTCCACCACGTCCTGCACCAGGTGGAAGCGGTCCAGGTCGTTCTGCACCCTCATGTCGAAGGCCGTCGTGATGGTACCCTCTTCCTTGTAACCCCGGACATGCAGATTGCGGTTCGTACGGCGGTAGGTCAAGCGGTGGACCAGCCATGGGTATCCATGGAATCCAAAGACGATGTGTTTGTCTTTGGTGAACAGCGAATCATAGTCCGTATCTTTCAAACCATGCGGGTGCTCGCTGCTGGACTGTAACTTCATTAAGTCGACAACATTGATCACGCGAATTTTCAGATCGGGCAGATGCTGTCGAAGGATGGAAACGGCGGCCAGTATCTCCAGCGTGGGGGTGTCACCGCAACAGGCCATCACTACGTCCGGCTCGGCGGCATCCTGGTCGTTGCTGGCCCATTGCCAAATGCCGATTCCCTCGGTGCAGTGCACCACAGCGGCGTCCATGGTCAGCCATTGCGGCAAGGCGTGTTTGCCTGCCACCACCACGTTGACATAATTCCGGCTGCGCAGGCAGTGATCGAAGACCGACAACAGACAGTTGGCGTCGGGCGGCAGATATACGCGCACAATGTCCGCCTTCTTGTTGATCACATGGTCGAGGAAACCTGGGTCCTGATGCGTGAATCCGTTGTGATCCTGCTGCCACACGTGGGAGGCAAGCAGATAGTTCAGTGACGAGATTTTCCGCCGCCAGGGCAGCTCGAGACATACCTTCAGCCACTTGGCGTGTTGGCTGAACATTGAGTCCACGATACGAATGAAGGCCTCATAGCTGTTGAATAGCCCGTGGCGCCCGGTCAGTAAGTATCCTTCCAGCCAGCCCTCGCACTGGTGCTCGCTGAGCATCGAATCCAGCACGCGTCCCGCAGGCGCGAGGAATTCGTCATTCTTCACTCTTCGAGCGTCCCACTGCCTGTTGGTAACTTCGAATACCGCGCCCAAGAGATTCGAAAGCGTCTCATCGGGACCGAACACGCGGAAATTACGCTGGTCCTGATTCAGCTTGGCCACATCTCTCAGGAAGCTACCCAAAACGAGCGTATCCTGGCCAGTTACCGCGCCGGGCGAGGGCACATTCACGGCATGGACGCAGAAATCCGGCATTCGCAAGTCTCGCAATAGAATGCCGCCATTGGCGTGCGGATTGGCGCCCATCCGCCGGTCGCCTTTAGGGGCCAGTTCGGCCAATTCCGGCATCAGCCGGCCGTTTTCGTCGAATAACTCCTCGGCCTTGTAGCTCTTCATCCAGCTTTCCAGCTGCTTGACATGATCCGGGTGGTCGGCATCCACCAACAGCGGCACCTGGTGCGCCCGGAAAGTGCCCTCGACTTGCAGGCCGTCGACGACCTTCGGTCCAGTCCAACCTTTGGGCGACCTCAGCACGATCATGGGCCAACGCGGCCGCGTTGTGTCATTGTTCTTCCGCGCGTTGCTTTGGATTTGCCGGATGTCCTCAATGGCCGTTTCCATGGTGGCGGCCATCAGTTGATGCATCGTTTCGGGGTCGTCACCTTCCACAAAGTGGGGCGTCCAACCGCAGCCCTGGAAGAACTGCTCCAATTCCTCATGCTCGATGCGGGCCAGCACGGTAGGATTACTGATTTTGTAGCCGTTGAGGTGCAGAATGGGCAGCACGGCGCCGTCAGTCATCGGGTCGAGAAACTTGTTGGACTGCCAGGCAGTCGCCAGGGGGCCGGTTTCGGATTCACCGTCGCCAATCACACAGGCGACGATCAGGCCTGGGTTGTCGAAGGCGGCGCCGAAAGCATGGCTGAGCGAGTAGCCCAGTTCGCCGCCTTCGTGAATCGACCCCGGCGTAGTGGGCGCAACATGGCTGGAAATTCCGCCGGGGAACGAGAACTGTTTGAATAGCTCCTTGAGACCAGCTTCGTTCTGAGTGACGTTCGGATAGACTTCACTCCAGGTGCCTTCAAGGTAAACGTTACCCACAATCGCTGGTCCGCCATGCCCGGGACCGGCTACATAGAACATATCCAAGTCGTACTTCCTGATCACTCTATTTAGGTGGACATAGATGAAATTTTGACCTGGCGTGGTACCCCAATGCCCCACTACTAACGGTTTTACGTGAGATAGTTTCAGCGGCTCCTTTAGCAGCGGATTGTCATAAAGATAAATCTGCCCGACTGACAGATAGTTAGCGGCGCGCCAATAAGAATTGATCTTATAGAGCAGCTCCGGCGTAAGTGTGTTGGCATGAATGGCTGGAACCTCGGCCTCTTCAACGTTGGGTTTGTGGAGCGCTTGTGTTTTCATTAGTTCGATCTCAAAATTACAACCTTACGGTCCTTAGACGCAGTGCGTTGCCGATTACCGAGACCGAACTCAAGCTCATCGCAACGCCTGCAATGATTGGACTGAGCAGTATACCGAAGAACGGGTAAAGCACACCCGCCGCCAAGGGAATACCCAGGGCGTTGTAGAGAAAGGCGAAGAACAGGTTTTCCCGAATGTTCCGCATGGCGGCGCGGCTAAGGCGGATGGCTTTGGCGATGCCGCGAAGGTCGCCTTTGACCAGTGTCACGCCCGCGCTTTGCATAGCCACATCGGCGCCGGCGCCCATGGCTATGCCGACTTCCGCTTCGCTCAGGGCGGGAGCGTCGTTGACGCCGTCACCGGCCATCGCGACGTGTTTCCCTTGCGCATGCAACATCTTGACATGGGCGACTTTTCCGGCGGGTTCGATCTCCGCTTCCACGGCATCAAGGCCGAGTTGCTTGGCAACGGCATTGGCCGTACGCCGGTTGTCGCCGGTGAGCATGACAATCTCTAAACCGAGCGCGTGGAGTTCTTTAATGGCTTCGGCCGTGGTGGATTTGATCGGGTCCGCGACCGCGAGGATTCCAGCCGGCTGGCCATCAATAGCGACGAACATCGCGGTTTTGCCCTCTTCTTGCAGCTGCATCGCTACAGCTTCCAGCGGCTCCAGGCCGGTGATCTTTTCGTTCCGCAGGAAATCCGGCTTGCCGGCCATCACCGTGCGGCCAGCAACGACACCGGCGACTCCGCCCCCCGTCACCGAGCGAAAGTTTACTACGGCTGCGAGACCGATGGATTGCCGGTTGGCGGCCTGTACAATGGCGGCGGCGAGCGGGTGTTCGCTACCCTGCTCCAGTGATGCGGCGAACCGCAGGAACTGTTTCGCGTCGAACCCGACGGTGGGCAGGATATCCACGAGCTTGGGCTTACCCTCCGTGAGTGTGCCAGTCTTATCCACCACGAGAGTGGTAACTTTCTCCAACCGTTCAAGAGCCTCCGCATTTTTGACAAGCACGCCCTCCTGCGCGCCGCGTCCAACGCCGACCATGATGGACATGGGTGTCGCCAGACCAAGCGCACATGGGCAGGCGATGATCAGCACCGCGACGGCGCAGACGATGGCGTGCGCGAGTTTTGGCTGCGGCCCAAGCCACATCCACAGGAGAAAAGTGACCGCCGAAATGGCCAGCACCACCGGCACGAAGATACCCGCCACCTTGTCGGCGAGGCCTTGAATGGGCGCGCGGCTGCGCTGCGCTTCCGCAACCATGTTCACGATCTGCCCGAGCAGCGTGTCGCTACCAATTCTCTCGGCGCGCATGACAAAGCTGCCGGAGCCGTTGACAGTGCCCGCCGTCACTTTGTCGCCGACTGTCTTTTCCACCGGAAGCGGCTCGCCGGTGATCATGGACTCTTCCACGCTGGAGTGACCCTCGATAACCGCTCCGTCCACAGGCACCTTGTCACCTGGAACCACGCGTAACCAGTCGCCGACTTTTATCAGATCCAGCGGGACTTCATGATCGCCCCCCGGCCTAACCTGTCGCGCCGTAGGCGGCGCCAGGTTCAGCAACGCCTTGATGGCGCTGCCGGTGCGGGTACGCGCACGCAGTTCGAGTACCTGGCCGAGCAGCACCAGCACTATGATCACGGCTGCGGATTCAAAATAGATGGGAACCGTGCCCTCATGTTGCATCGCGTCGGGGAAGATTCCCGGCATTAGCATCGCCACCGCGCTCAATCCATATGCGGAGCCTACGCCGATGGCGATCAGCGTGAACATGTTCAGCTGACGGGTTACCATAGAGCGCCAGCCACGGTGCACTAACGGCCAGCCTGCCCACCAGACCGTGGGCGTGGCTAGCGCAAATTGAATCCAGCGTGAGGCGTTGCCTTTCACCCAGGGCTGTCTGCCCAGGACCGGAATTAAGTGCGCCATCGCCAGAAAGAACACCGGCAGTGCGAGCGCGGCGCCGACGGATAAACGCCTCGTCATGTCACTCAGAGCGGCGGTGTTGGCGCCCTCGACGCCAACAGCAACCGTCTTCAGCTCCAGGGTCATGCCGCACTTGGGACACTCGCCGGGCCGGCTCTGTTGGACTTCCGGATGCATAGGACACGTGTAGATGGGCTCTGCCGCGGACGACTCTGCCTTCGCTATCGAGTGATTCCCGCTCCCAACCAAGGAAGCGCTTAGCGATGCGTCAGTGGATAATGTGACTGGCATTATGCGGCCCCAAGCTGGAGTGTGCGCTCAACCGAGCGCGCAATCATCAGATCTTCGTCCGTTCGAATGACTCGGACAGTGACCCGGCCGGTGTCCTTGGAAATCACCGCCGCAGTTTCCGCATTGCGCGATTCACTCAATTCGATGCCAAGGAAGGCAAGTCCCTCGCAGATGCGCGCGCGGACGTTTGGCGCATTTTCGCCGATGCCTCCCGCGAATACGAGCGTATCCAAGCCACCGAGGGCGGCGGTGAATGCGCCGATCCACTTCTTCGCCTGATAACAGAACAGCGCCACGGCTTCTGCTGCCCGGATATCATGATTTTCCTGTGCGAGCAGCTCGCGCATGTCGGAAGCGATCTCCGAAACCCCGAGCAACCCCGACTGGTGGTTGACCATGTCGAAAAATTGCCCTGTGGTTGTCCCTTCAACGCGAGCTAAATACGACGCCAGGCTGGGATCCAGATCGCCGGAGCGGGTACTCATCACCAATCCTGCCGTCGGAGTAAAGCTCATGCTAGTGTCGATGCTTTTCCCGTCGCGAACGGCGGCCATGCTTGCGCCGTTACCGAGATGCGCAAGAATGACGCGGCCTGTTGTCGCCGCCTGGTCGTCCAGGCGCGCGAGTTCCTCCATCAGATAGGCATAGGACAAACCGTGGAAACCGTAACGCTGCACTCCCATCTCGTCATACCGGCGTGGGATGGGAAGCAACTTGGCAACCCGAGGCATACAGCGATGAAAGGCCGTGTCATAACAGGTCACCTGAGGCAGTTTCGGATGACGTTGGCGAATGATCTCGATCAGTTCGATCTCAGTGGGCAAATGATCGGGGTCGCACGGACTGATGCGGCGAAGCTCATCCAACAATTCCTGGGTGACCAACTCGGGCGCGAAGTGTTGCATCCCGTGAACCACGCGGTGCCCGACAGCCAGCAGCGATCCGAAACCTTCCTGCTTCTCGATCCAATCCATCAGGCAGTTGCCTGCCGATTTATGGTCTGAGGCGCTCAACTCGCGGCTGCCCCGATGATTTGTCACCGGGTCTTCGAACGTCAGCTTCGCCCCAGTCAGACCGATGCGATCAATCGCTCCATGAAGCGTCCGCTTCAGCGGTTCGCGTGTCTGGTAGAGTGCGAACTTGATGCTCGACGAGCCTCCGTTGATCGTGAGGATGCAGGGGTCAGCCGGCTTCACGCATGCCCTTCGTTCTGTAATCCGAACGAAGCCAGTTTGGAACAGGTGGACTGGTAATCCGTGTGAAGGACGCTGCGAATCCCCAAACCTTCTGCGACGTCGACAAAGAGCGGCGTATTTTCGACGTACAGCACCTGCCTGGCTGGCGCCTGGGCGATGTCCAGCGCCAAGCGGAAGATGTCCGTATCAGGCTTGCGTATATGGACAAAGCAGGACGAAACAAAAGAATCCACCAGCCGGTCCAGCTTGAATTTTCGAATCCGATACGCATTCACCTCACGCGATTCGTTGCTGACTACGGCGATCCTGAGCCCATGCCGAATCTTAAGTTGAGCGAAGAGCTCGATCATTCCAGGGCAAGGTTTCGACTGGTCAAACATGAAGCGCTTGAACTGAGCTCGGGTGAATAGGCGCTTTTGGTAAAACACGACGCGGTCTAAGTATTCTCCGAATGACAGCTTGCCCTCTTCGTGCGTTTCGAAGTTCAGGCGATGCCGTTCCTCCATCTCGCTCCAATGTCAGCTCAAAGTGTTTAGCCGCGCGTCTGCGGGCGAGATGATCCCATCCGTTGGTGAGCAGGACACCGCCGACATCCAGAAACAATGCGGTGGGTGTCATTCTTTAGGTTCCAGGCTTCGAGAATGAAGATTCACGCATGGCTGGTGCAATTCAGTATTTGCAGGCGTAGGGCCACTCGGTTTGGCCACGGCGTCCGGCCGTTCATCCGCCTCATGCCGCTGCGTTTATTGAGGGTGCGTCTGAACATGGGGCCTTCGACCCCGCGGCAGGCTGACCATAGACGGTCAGGTGACGCGTTATGGTCAGCCTGTAAACAGTGTTTCCAGGGGAGTTTCCTAGCCGGGGCATTAGGCGGCACAGGCATTCCAAACTGCGTCCCCGAAGGGGAATAACATCCTAATCCCCTGCCAGATGGCGAGTCGGGGAGAGTCGAGAGAGGAAAGCATCTTTCGTAGGGTCGCAGGGGCAACGCCCCCGCTTACGGCAGGATCTCGCTCCAATTCTGGGCGGTGATGAACTGCGAAAGATGTTTGGAATTGATAGTGGCAACCACCACGTCAGATGGTGCGGGTCCAAATGAGAGCGCTTGGGCGGCGAGAATTACATTGATGTCGAGATCTTTGGCATCGGCTGTCGGTCGCCCCTGCTGTCTCGCCTTTGCCCAAAGCTCTGCGGCTAATCGAAGCGCCTCGTCTGAAAGCGGAAGGTAGCGACCAGGTGTTGTCGAGGCGAAGGCTTCGAGCCGAGCAACCCCGAAAGCCTTATTGGCCCGGAACAGCTCACGTTTTAACTCGTAGTAGACAATCGCTGGAATGATGACCGGTGGCCGCTGAGCAGGCATCGGACAGCCACTCGGTAATCGCGACGACCTCAGCGTTTCGTTGGGGATGGGTTAATAGACCGAGCGGGTCTGAATCGAGAACGAGAAAGCGGCTCACGGAAAGAGCAGACGAGCGCCGGTTGATGCGCGATTCTCATTCATCGCTTTCTTAAACTCGGCGAGCTCCTCGTCGGCTTCACGGAGCTTTTCCGGGTCGGTCGTAGAATCCTCGGCTTTCCAGGCGGCGAGGAGTTCGAGCGTGGCGGTATCGATGGAGCCCATTTGGGGCGGTGGCGACGCACTCGCGGGTTGAATTGTTGATGGCTGGTTCATTGCGCTCGGCTCTGCTTGAATTGTACCAAGTGGGCTTACGTTGCTGTATCAACGCCCCTGGACGCATAGCCTGTTCAGCAGTCGGCGACGCCACGTTTGACGGTGGAAGTTTCGCCGCCTTCGAGAGGAATGGGGCAGGCAGGAGACTCCGCGGCTTCCATGTTGGCAGCGAGGCTGGCATGGTGCGGAAATTCCGAGAATTATTGCCTCCCACTTCAAAAGGAATGATCGCGTCGGCCGGCGCCACCGCTAGGAATTCCGAGAATGTTTGCCCCGGTTGCGTTTGTAGAGGAATAAGGGGGCGAAAGCCGCTCGCCCGCGCTTCGCCGCCAGGTTAGCAACCGGATCGCCTTTTCGTGCCCCGTGGCTGCGCATTCCCGCGGCGCTCCTTTGCCGTGAGTTGGGCGCCGCAGACCCGTCCGCATCTCGTCCGCGGCCCGATTTAGTTAGAGTGCGCGACCTCTCGGCGTCCCGCGCGCCTGGCTTCTGCCCTATACCCTAAGCTCGACGGCTTCCGGGCTGAAGCGATCCACAGCGGTGGCCGAGCTTCACCCCCGGTCGCACAACGGCAAGGATTTTTGAGGGGACCGGAAGATGGGTTGTTGTTGCCTGCGGCGTTGGGTACATTCGCCAATTCCGCCCTCGTTATTTGCCAATGCACGCGATAAGCGTGCTGCCAGCACGCCAAGGCTGCCGCCCAAAAACCACAGACCAGCACCACAAAAGTCCCCACGGGAGCACGGCTACAACTCCGCGGCTGATCGCACAAGTCCTTACTTTCGATGGAGTTTAAGGGATCTGGGGAAGCATAACAGCTAAAGGTTGACTACTTCGCAGGATTGCTCGGCAGTGCTCTTAGTTGCTCGTTATCAAGCTGTTACAGACAGAATTCGAATATATGCCGACAGCAGGATTGCTCGGCATTTGCCGCCATTTTGATGCATACTACCCACAAAAGTCCCCACAGTCCCGAAATCCGATCCGTTGCCAGTCGCGTGTTACTTTGGCGCCTTTCCCATTCCCGTGGTTGTTCGTGTCCGCTGAAGGGCCGGACCATCCCCGGCCCGGGGAACGGCTTCCGCCCTAGCTTGACTTTCGAGACATCCTTCGGCCCATGCCGGTCGAACCTGACCCTTCTCGACCAAGCCGCCTATGACCGCCGGGCGCATCAACCACCCCCCCAGTGAGCCCAACCGCGCACAAAGACGCATCGCTGATCGCACTTTCTCCTTGCGCGGGCCTAAATCACCCCTGCTCGGTAACTGACATCTGCATTGTATTGTAGGCTCGTTCACGGTCCGGCTGGGTCAGTCTTGAAAAGCAGTGTGGCCTATTTCTCCCGACCGCCCGACCGCCGAAGATGATCGCCACGACTGCTCCGGCCCGCCGACGCGGCAGCATGTTCAGCGCAACCCTTTTCAAGCTTTTTCAAATATTTGCCGCGATATGCCGCGATGCCATGCGGCATCAACCGACACAAAATATCCCCAACACTCGGATCAACCGGTAAGCAACTACTGTAGCTGACCGGTAGACGCGAGGAGCTAACCGTCGGGCTTAACCTCTACTTAGCCCATGGCTGCCACCCGTTCATGCCGCCAATCTCGGGACGGGGATCTCTGGCATCGGAACAAGGGGGCTCCTGACGGTTGCGGGCGATCTGTGGACTGCTGCGCAACGCCGCAACAATACAGAACAGGCAGGAATCTCACGAAACAATGCAAGGGGGGCAAAGATTCCCGGAATTTCTTTCGGCCGCGTCGGGCATGAACCTGTGGCCATGAAGGCGAACTTGCTCGCGGTTCCCACGAGGTGTGCGCTTCGACCGGAATGGCAACCGTGGCATTCCCCGATAGACATCGTATCCCCCAAAGAACTTCACCAACAGCCGAGTGGGCTAGGCGAGTCGGTGCGCGGAAGTTTTCTTTAGCGCGACAGCATTCATGCAATATCGCAATCCGCTGGGCGCGGGACCATCCGGGAAGACATGCCCAAGATGAGCGTCGCAGGTATTGCAGATGGTTTCGACCCGTTTCAAAAATGCAGGCCCGTCAAAGCGATATGCTATTGCTTCAATAACCACCGGCTGGGTAAACGACGGCCACCCGGTGCCGGACTCGAATTTCTCCGACGCATCGAAGAGAACGGCTTCGCAGCAGAGGCAGGAATAGATCCCAGGCTCAAACAGCCCGCACATCTGTGAACCGAAGGCGCGCTCGGTGCCCGCTTGACGGGTCACATGATATTCTTCCGGGCTCAGTTGTTGGCGCCACTCGACGTCCGTCTTGACGATTTTGCGGTCTGGGGCGGGATTGCCGTTCTTGGCGAGACTGAGGACATCGGACCATTTAAGCATCATGTTGTATCTTATCGATGATTTCGTTGGGTTGGAAGTTGTTCAAAACAACAGACTGGCTACCGATGGGGCCAGATGGGTCGAAACCGGCTGCACCTGCCTCCGGCATCGGAACATCTAACTCGTGATGACAGTCTTCGGCCGGCCGCGGTTTTCGGTCCTCGATCTTGCTCCCGTTCGGGTCGGAGGCACTATCGCGGAAGCGTTTCACAACACGCTCGATCTGGCCCGCCACGCGGAACGGTGGGGATTCACGCGCTTCTGGATCGCCGAGCATCACAACATGCCGGGAATCGCCAGCGCCGCCACGTCGATATTGATCGGCTATGTCGCCGCGGCAACGTCGACGCTTCGTGTAGGCTCCGGCGGCGTTATGCTGCCGAATCACGCGCCCCTGGTGATTGCGGAGCAGTTTGGAACGCTGGAGACATTGTATCCGGGACGCATTGACCTTGGTGTGGGGCGAGCTCCGGGCTCTGATGAGGTGGCCGCGCGGGCATTACGGTACAACACGAACGAAGAGGATTTCCCCATGCAAGTGCGTGAGTTGCTCGCGTATCTGGCTCCCGCTCGACCCGGCCAGCGGTTGGTGGCTTTTCCCGGCGCCGGAACGAATGTTCCCGTGTGGCTGCTCGGTTCGAGCACATACGGCGCGCAACTCGCAGCGGCTCTTGGACTGCCGTTCGCGTTTGCGAGCCACTTCGCGCCGGCGCTGCTGATGCAGGCGATCGAAGCCTATCGCGGCAGTTTCAAACCTTCGCAATATCTTGACCGGCCATACCTGATGGTCGGGGCGCCGCTCGTGGCTGCGGAAACGGACGCGGAAGCGAAGCGGCTGGCCACGTCGGGACAGCAGCGTCACCTCAAGCTGACCCGGCGCGAGCCGATCTACGTACCGCCTCCCGTGGAGAGCATGGACGAAGTTTGGAGCGAGGCGGAGCGATTCCTGGTGGAATCGCGGTTGAGCGCCGCGGTGATCGGCGGGCCCGACACGGTTCGGCGCCAGTTAAGCCAACTGTTGCGGGAGACGGGGGCGGATGAGCTGATCTTCACGTCGGATCTTTACGATCATGCTCTGCGGTTGCGGTCCTTCGAGATTGCGGCGGACGCGATGAGAACTACGGACCTTTCCGGAACCCCCGCCGCTTCAGGATTGTGCGCAGTCGAGTGATATTGGCGGCTGGCGCTGCGGCGCCAGATTCAGGGCGGAGTGCCGATCGAGGAATTCGGCGATGCCTCGCGGGGTGGGGTCGCGATGGACGCCTTGGCGCTTTAATTCGAGGTCGGCGAAAGCCGAATCGGGGATCGAGGATTTTTCGCAGCCGCTGGCGGACCCGGCGAATGCGGTGCGGCGCCCAGCTCGCCGCGAGACAGATGCGTCCGCATTCGCAGACTGCGTGAAGCCGCGTGAAGCCGTCGAGACCTTGAAGTCTGCTGTGCGCTTCGTGTACGGTTCCTCTGTGCTCGCTACCCCATTCGTATTCTCTGCTGTGCTATCGCGGCGGCAGTTCGCGTAACTTCCGGCGCGCCTCCACCTCGTCATCGGTCAGACGTGCGTCATAGATCGAGCGAGGTTCGATGGTTCGCGCAACCAAAGTAGCAGTACCCACGGCCAGCAACAGCGGCACGATAAAGGATCGGTCCCGTCCGGTCAGTTCCAACATCAGGACCACAGTCGAGATCGGGCCTTGCGTGGTGGCCGCGAGCACCGCCGCCGCGCCGAGCAGCGCGAACAGTCCGGGCGGCACACCGGGCCAGAACCAGGACCAGACATGCCCCAGCACCGCGCCGAGCAGTGCGCCGACTGTGAGAGAAGGCGTGAACAATCCGCCGGGAGCGCCGCTGCGCACGCATAGCACGGTCGCCATGGGCCGCAGCGCGAATAGGATCAGAAGCAAAGATGGCGCCGCCTGGTTCGTGAACGCAAGTTGCGAGATGTCCTTGCCGTTGCCAAGCACCTGCGGGAAGGGGATCGAGACCGCGCCAAGCAGCCCCAATACCAGCACCGGCGCGGCCAGCCGGCGCCAGCCATCCGGCTTATTGCGGTCGGCCCAGGTGACTGCCCGAACATAACCGACCGAAACCACACCCGCAATCGGCCCAGCCACGAGCGCCCACACTACACTGGAAGCGGAGCTGGCATAAGCCGGGATGAGATAGGTTGGCGCGTCGGGTAAAACCAGCCACGACACCGCGGTCGCAACCACCGACGCGAACAGGGCGGGCAAAACATATCTGAGCGCCAGCACTCCGCGCATCACTTCGAGTGCGAACAGCGCGCCGCCCAATGGTACGCCATAGGCCGCGGCCATCCCGGCTCCCGAGCCGCAAGCAACCAACAGGCGGCGTTGTTCGTCGGACAAGCGCGCCTTGTCCGAAAAAAAGTTCGCCATCACCGCGCCGGCTTGTTTCGGCGCGCCCTCGCGACCCAGCGCCGTGCCCATGCCGACGATGACCACCGAAAGCAAAGCGCTGCCCAAGGTACGCCAAGCCGGCAACCGGCCGGCATGGAACCAAATCGCGGCGGTGGTATCAATTCCGTTGCCGCTCGACAGGCGCCTCAGAATGATCTGCCCCGCGCCGGTCACTATTCCCGCGCCGAGCAACACGAGCATGTGGCGCCACGCACCGGCTTGCCTTGCGGCGTCCAACAGATCGGCGCCGGAGCCGCTCCACATCAAGCGCTGCACCATTTCCAGCACCCGCGTCAACGCTGCCGCGGCTACGCCCGTACCGACGCCCGTGAGCACCACCGCCGACCAGAAGGGGACGGCGCCGGGACGCGCAAGCGTCGAAGGTATCGCGTCGCCGCTGGCTGGTATTGGAGACGGCATCAATGCCAGTTATACCAGTCCCGCCTTTGCCTGCGGCTGTTTATCTGGCGCGGACGCACGGATGGCTCCTATGGCAGCAGCCGATGAAATGCGGTTGGGGCCGCGGCGCCGCGCCTCCCCATCCGCAGATGCGCGCCCACTTCACCATATGCCCCAAGCGTTCGGCTTTTCCGGTCGGGCTGAGCTAATTCGACTTGACAAGGGAACAAGGTGCTTTAATAATCGTTTATCGATATATCGTTATCCGTTATGCCCAAACGAAAGCTTGATCCATTGCCCTCGGCGGCCTTTAACATCCTTCTGGCCTTAGCAGGTGAAGATCTTCATGGTTACGCCATCATGCGGCAAGTTGAGCGGCAGACATGTGGACGTGTGCGATTGGGGCCGGGGACGTTGTACGGGTCGCTCCGAACACTTCTGGAAGCGAGTCTTATCGAGGAACTCGATGGCAGCTCCGGCTCGGAGGACAGTTCAGAGCGCCGTCGTTATTATCGCCTGACGTCCGCGGGTCTCAAGCTGGTTCGATCGGAGGTGGAAGGGCTCGCCCAGACTCTCCGCGTTGCACGGGCAATATTGCGAGGGGCGGATCTCTGAAAAGCTCTACGAGTTTCTGCTAAAGCTTTATCCGGACCATTTCCGCAGGACATACGGCGACGAAGCGCTGCGCCTGGTCCGCGATCGCGCCCGTAGCGAAAAAGGATTTCTTCCCGGTCTTCGTCTTTGGCTGGATTTATTGTTGGATCTCGCGAAATCGCTGCCCCGCGAATACAGCAACGCGCCAACAACGCCAATCGTAACGACACAGCTCCTCAACGGCGAACGTTCGTTTCAGCTTCTGGCCGAACGATCGCTGAATCCGACTCTTCTGTGTTTGGGCTGTACGTTATCGGCGGTGTTGTTTTGGCTATGCGTCTTTGTAGTTGCACACAGCGGGGGATTCCCGACATTGTTTCCGGCTCTGCTTTCGCTGCAAGGGCTTGCGCAGAGCACTCCGGCTCAGGCATACTGTGATCGGATTCTCGGAGCTTCTCGCGGAGGAGACAAAAGGGCCGCTGAACGACGATCAGAAGCGTTTTATCAGCCACATTCGCAAAGACTCCGAGCATCTCTGTCGCTGATCAACTGATCAACGAGATTCTCGACCTCAGCAAGATTGATGCAGGAAAGCTTCAATTGCGCAGAGAGGCCTTCGATATAGGCGTTATGGTTGCGGAGGCCCTTTCTGCCATCCGGTTAAGGGAATTCAGGTCGCGGCTTACTGCCTACAAATCCGGGATCAGACTGAGTCGAAGCGTGACGCCGAGCAAATCCAATGCGCGTTGCTGAATCACGGTTGGCTCGGTGAGCATATCGAAGGCGACGAAGTTTTTGTCGGTGGGTTGAATCCTGTTTTTGACGAATCGTCGCCAAGTCGCCGATCAGAGTTTGAAAGCTATGCACCTTGAGCCCGTCGGCGGTCTGTTTGGTAAGCTTGAGCTTGGCAGAAGCGGAGCGTTGCGCGGGAGCGACGATGGAAGCGCGGGCGGCTTGTGCTTGGGCCCCTGTCATCGTCGTCGAACAGGATCGAAGCCAAGAGCTGGCGCATATGCCATTCCACGTAATAGGCCAACATGCAAAGTAGGATGTGGGCGCGGACGCGCTCCGGTAAGCGGTGATGGATAGGCCGCACCTGTAGAAGTTTGCCGTTAAACGGCCGAAGATTTCATTACTCAGCCGATTGGGTGCGAGTTGGAACCAGGGATATGAATAGCTTAATGAGTAACCAGTCAAAAGGTATCAAAGCGAAGATCCACTCGGTCGGTATACGCGTCATTATCCAAGAGCCCGAGCCCCGAGGAAGCGTGATTATGCTCCCCGAGGCCGACGGTGAACTCTAAAGTATTTCTGCACAGGCGCCGGGACTTGTTGGCCGCTGGCAGATGAAGGTGAAGACGCCAGCTGACGGGTTTCTTACAGGCGATTGGAGGAGGCGCGACGTGGGAACCGCCGAACGCATGCAACGAACCCCAAAAGAAGAACTCCTGCGCCCAGAAGCGTTAACGATGCGGGTTCCGGCGTCGATACGCCAGAGTCATAGGACAAGTTGTCGATCGCGAATTGTGTCGTTCCGGGTTCAACCCCGAACGTGATCACCGCCTGGCTGAATGGAGAGAGAGTCCCCGACGAGAAAGAACCGATGGAGAAGAAGCCCCCAGAGCCTTGGCCACCCGTCGTCGTGAAGCTGAAAGGGGTCGCTCCTATGGTGACTAGCCCGCCGGAATCCCCTGGTTCGATCCCAAAAACAATGTCAAAGGAAACGAAATCCGTTGGATTATCAAAGTTCAGTGTAAGGGTTCCATCCGCTGGTCCGTCTAGCACGGGGTCGCTGAGAGGACTGAGACCGTTAGCGACCGTACCGGTAGTGTCCCCATAAATTGCCGCGGTTGCACTGGGGCCTTCAGTAAAATCGAAAGTGACGCCTAATGCATCCAATGTATTGCTGGCGCCACTGAAGGCGGTGGACACCGTCGGCGCCGTCGGACCATTTCCGCCTGCCGGCGGGGTCTGGCCTAGGTCGAAGGTGTTGACGTAGATGGTACTGGCTTGGGCAACACCGATGGTCAACGTAACTACTGCAAACAACACGGAAAACCTGTTCATGCTTGAAGACCTCATTAGCTTCGAGGAGATACTACCGTAGATTTGCTTGCACTGCAATGCTTATCGGATTAATTTAACCATAGTACCTTCCGCAGTATCCCCGGATAGCTACAGTGGGAGATTGTCCCTATGCATGACAATGTTCGGCATGGATACGACGACCTGGTACAATCCCGGATGGTTCGGCACTGAGTAGATCGCCGGCGCCGGGACTTGATTATCACCGATTTGAACAGAAACACTCGTCCGTGGCTGGAGCCGGCAGCGAAAAGGAGAAGCCGCTCGCCGGGAATCGCCGGCTGAGCGCGCACCCGATAGTTTCCAACCATCGCCACACTGCTCGTGCTAGTACTTTCCCGCAAAACCAGCCTTGGCCCCTGCCAGAACCGTCCGGAGAGAAGATGCCGGGCGCGGCGACGCTGAGAAGTTCACCCTGAGACGGAGACAGTGAGCCGTTCTGAGCAAGCCGGCGGCCGAGGCTGCCACGCCTGAGAGATGCCGCGTTCCCGCAATATTGATGTAGAAGTGAGACTGCGGAACTGCCGACGGTCCGGATTCACGGCCTGAGGCATACCGCAGCGACGTCGCCGCTCACGCAGGGCGTACGCCCCGGCCTCGTTATGGAGTTGCTCGGGTGCCAGATGGCCGTCACGATGAACACGTACTCGCACGTCGTGCCTGCATTGCGGAAAGAAACTGCCGGCCGGTTGGATGCGATTTTGGACCCTCAGGAGTCGGTTGCTATCAGCGTTGCTACCAAGTCGTCGTTATACTATCCATTCTGACTGTAAATTATTGATTTTATGGAGCTGGCGGAGGGATTTGAACCCCCGACCCTCTGATTACAAATCAGATGCTCTACCAACTGAGCTACGCCAGCCGACATTAACAGATTAACGGTCTGCAGGCGATGCAGTCAAGACCCGCCCCAATCGAGACCAATCGAGACCCGGCAAGACGGCAAGACGGCATGACGGTTGCGTTTGACGCTTCAGGCTTCCCGAGGATACAATTGGGATGTAACAATTAATGAATGCGCGCCCGTAGCTCAGCTGGATAGAGCGTTTGCCTCCGGAGCAAAAGGTCGGTGGTTCGAATCCACTCGGGCGTACCATAAAAATCAACATCTTACAGAGAATTAGCCCTAAAATAACCCACCCATTTACCCACCCACTTCGAGTTGCTCGGTGAATCGAAGGTGCGTATACTGCGGCCATGGCGGACCACGCAACCGCGGCTTTCGATTCGGGAAGATCAATTGGCGCAGATCCAGACCCGCTTGGCGAACCAGTCGATTTCGATGTCAGAGGTCTTGGCCGCCGCCTGCCGCGCACCGAGGCACCAGAGGGTTGGATCAAGAAGATCGAACGGCGCCGCGAAGGTAAGGTCTGGGTCGGGTTTTTCCATCTCTGGACAACCGACGCGAATGGCGGGCGCGTGCGCCAGAAAAAGGAAAAGACGCTCGGACCTGCTTCGATGCCAAAACACGAGGCGCAGCAGAAGCTGGCCGATTACATTCTCGAATATACCGGCAGGCTCAACAGGCAAGGCAATTCGATCTCTACATTCAGCGAACTGTGGACCGCGTTCTGCGCGGTGAAGTCCGGTCAGTGGGCGGCGAGGACGAAGGAGATTCTTCAGTGTCTCTTTGCAAAACACGTTGTCCCGATCATAGGGCAGCAGTCGCCGCGTGAGGTCACGCTCACGTCGTTACAGTTGCTTGTGAACAAAATGGCGGAAGACGGCTATCGCAAGTCCGCAGTAGGAAAAGTCCGCACGTACCTAAGGGCTTGCTTCGAGTACGCCGCCAATGAGGATCTGATCCAGAAGAGCCCCGGCCGAAAACTCGCCATGCCGAACATCCGAACGAAATCTTGCGAACGTTTCCTGAGCATAGATGAGCTTCGCGCTCTGCTTGATCAATCGTCGCCTCGTGAGCATCTCGTCTTGCGGATTCTCGCCGTCTGCGGTTTGCGGCCAGCCGAGATCCTCGTCTTGCGGATTGAAGATTTCGAAGACGCGCAACTCCGAATCGACGAAGCCCTGAAGGAGCGCCAGAAAGGGGAGGATCGGATCGGCGAGACAAAGACCGCGGAGAGCGATAATTACGTTCCGGTACCGCCTGACCTAGGACGCGAGATTGAGGCTTGGATTGCGGGGCACCCAGATCGCGATAATCCTCGCGCGTTCCTCTTTCCAAACTCGGCCGGATCGGCGTTCGGAGTTGGCAATTACCTAAAGCGTCATTTGAAACCGCTCGCAGAGAACGTCGGTATCCACGATCTCACCCACCAAGCATTCCGGCGCACCTCATCCACTCACATGCAGAACCACGCGACCGTTAAAGACATGCAGCGCCACCTCCGGCATACTGACCCCCAAACTACTCTGAAGCATTACACCAAGGTCATTCCCGAGAGTTTACGTGCGGCCGTTGCTGCGTTGGACGCACAGATTACTGGCACGCCCGGTAAAGCGAAATAGTGGCGAGTCGCGCATTTCTCAGTCTTGGGAGTCGTTCAGAATGCAAATGACAAGGTTTAGAGGTTCGGAGCGGCCCACATAAGCTCTATTGGCACTTGCGAAATCCAGCCAAACCCCAGTTGATTATAAAATCGGGCCGTAGAACGGTCTTGGCAGATGTCCAAGTGCGCTCGGGTGGGCCGTCTCTGGCACATCGCTGGGAGCCCGCTCATTTGACAGAATCTTGCCATTACCGTAAACAAGAACCATCAGCAGCAATCACGGTGAATGAGGCGAGTGATGCAGCGTTTGAATGGAAGTGACCAGGCACTCCTCTTGCCGGCTGTCGCGTTCGAGAGCCGGCCTATACGTCAGCTGGTTAAGGCGAAGGACGTCGCAACGAAATTGGGCGTGAGCATTTCATGGGTTATCCAGCACGCCTCCGGTAAGCGCAGGCCATACCTGCCAGCCGTAAAGATGGGGACTGGCAGAAGCCCCTTGAGGTTTGACCCCAATGATGTCGAGAGGTTTATTGATGAGTGCCGACGCCTTGCTGGGCAACGCGCAGGATGCGCCAGCAGGTGAAATGGAATCGGATTCCCAAAAAGCTGCGGATGTGGGCAGTGTGATCAACCTCCTCACTGAACTCTTATTGAAGCGGCAGTTGCGATCAGGAGGCTGGAGCTTCTTTGGTTCCCGACAGAGCAGCATCGAGGCAACATCGCTCGCGGTTCTGGCGTTGGGCTTCGGTGCGCATGCTCAACAATCCGGGATCGCTCACCTGCTGGATTCGCAGCGTCCGGACGGCGGCTGGCCGGCTTTTATCGGGGATTCAGAGAGTTGTTGGACGACGGCACTCGCCCTATGCGCACTCAACGCGACGGGAGACTTCGAACTCGCCCGCAAAAAGGCCCTACATTGGCTTGATGCTGAACGAGGCCGAGAGGCACACTGGCTTTGGCGGTGGAAGTTCAAAACAGTTGATCGCAACGTACACTTCGATCCAGACAAATATGGCTGGCCCTGGGGCCCTGGAGCAGCAAGTTGGGTGATGCCCACCGCGTTGAGCATCATCGCCATTAAACAATACACGGTTTGCAATCGCGATGATGTGTCGGACCAACGAATCCGCGTCGGCATACAGATGCTTCTAGGCCGTGGTTGCGTGGGTGGAGGTTGGAACTCCGGGAACAGCGTAGTCTATGGAGTGCCCCTCCTTCCGCACGTGGAAACCACCGCAATCGCTTTGCTGGCTCTGCAAGACGAAGAGGGACCACCGGTCGTCCGCGCAGGTCTCGCTTGGCTGAGAAACAGGGCCGCCAGCATTGAATCGGCTGAGAGCCTAGCCTGGTGCATCCTCAGTCTATTTGTCTACCGGGAGCCGGTCGAGCAGCTCAAACGAGTGCTGGCGACGAAGGTAGGCGAGGGACTCGGGGTTCAGAACGCTGCCACAGTCGCCACAGCGCTTCTCGCGCTGAAATGCGGCGAAATCATTCATCCCTTCGTGGTGCTGCGATGAAGGTGGCTCGGCGACGTTTCATAGGCTCGGCGGCGGGGCTGGCTGCGACAACCGCTGTGACAGCCGATTGGCTTTCGCCGAAACATTCAGTGTCATATCGAAGGCCTCGCTCGCTCGTGGCGATTCTGAATACAGCCGAGTACTCCGAGAAAACTGAGGCGCTTCTCATGGACGGATTGCGGTTGTTCCGTTTCAACGTGCTTGGCAAGACGGTCCTTCTCAAACCAAATCTGGTGGAAGACCTGCCTGGACCGGTAAACACGAATGCGAACATTATCGGAGCGGCCGCCCGATGTTTCCTTCGTCTTGGCGCGGCCCGCGTCGCGATCGGTGAGGGTCCCGGCCATCAACGCGACACCGAACTCGTAGTACACGCCGCCGGTCTGAAACCTCATCTCGCGGACCGGCAGATCGAGTTCGTGGATCTCAACCGTGATGAACTAGCGAGAGTAAAGCTGAAGGCGAATTACAGCGGCCTCGGAGAGCTCTGGTTGCCGCGCACCGTTCTCGATTCCGACTTTGTTGTCTCAATGCCCAAGGTTAAGACGCACCACTGGGCGGGCGTCACCCTGAGCCTGAAGAATATGTTCGGCGTCGTGCCAGGAATGAAGTACGGCTGGCCCAAAAACTTATTGCACTGGCACGGGATTCACGAAAGCATCCTTGATATCTGTGCGACAGTGCCGATCCATTTCGTGATTGCCGATGGCATCGCGGCCATGGAAGGCAACGGTCCGTTGCAAGGAATCGCGCGTGAGCTTGGAAGGATTGTGCTCGCCGACGACCCGGTCGCCGCAGACGCTACCTGTGCACGCTTGATGGGTTTTGACCCGTTACGGGTCCAGCACTTGTCAGAAGGGGGACGGTTCCTCGGAAATCTGCGTGCTGACCGGATCACGATGTTGGCCGAACGGATCGAAGGGCCAATCCGCCCCTTTGCAGTGCTACCCGAGTTCCGCTACCTCCTTGCGCGGACGGTCCTGTGACCATGCCTTTCGAGTTGACTGGGGCACCGCTCGGACTCCATCGTCAATCAACCGGAATGAGCAAAAGTGGGTCCACGCAATAAAACTGCATGAATGCGCGCGTGGCCGGTTCTCACGTGCGGGGAGCCGGTGACCCGCCGCGAAAGGACTGAGGAAAACTGGGTCCGCCCTTAAGAAAAGTGGCGTTTTCCGTTGCCCGTTAGGTCTGAAGCAGTGGGAGCGAGTAAAAGTGGGTCCGCCGAAAATAGGTAGCCAGCGGGCGACCAATCTCACGGTGGCGTGGCACGTCCACTCGAAGCAAGGAATGAGCAAAAGTGGGTCCAGCAGAAAAGCCAGCGCGCTTCGTCCGTAAAACTGAGTTGGAAGGTCTTGCATGAAAGAGTCTGGTCGGGAACAAGGCCGAAATAGGGGATCGGCCGGACCGCCTTTTACAGATTCCGCATTAACATGCCTTCAAGGAAGCCAGGCACGTGTTCTCCTCGATCGAAGAGCTGTCCGAGAAGTTGGAGGCCGCCAAGTACGTCACCGATCCCGTGACGCTGAAGGTGATCTATCTGGCGGCTCAAATGCAAAAGCCGGTCCTCGCGGAAGGACCACCGGGCTCCGGGAAAACGGAGCTCGCTAAGGTGGTTGCCATCGCCGCGGACACCACTATCGAACGCCTGCAATGCTACGAGGGCATCAATGAGGAGAAGGCTATAGGTAAGTTCGATGAGTCACTGCAGCGTCTGTATCTGAATACGCTGGGCGGGACTTCGCGTGCGGAATGGGCGTCTCTGCGCCGCGACCTCCATACGCTTGAGTTCTTCCAGGAAGGACCACTGCTACGGGCCCTTCTGTGCGAGAAACCGTGCGTACTGCTGATAGATGAAATCGACAAGGTCGGCGAGGCATTCGAGGCGGAACTCCTTGAAATCCTGAGTGACTGGCAAATCTCCATCCCCAAGATCGGCACGGTCAAGGCAAGGAGCCGGCCTTTCGTCGTGCTGACCTCGAACGAGGTTCGCCGGATAGGCGATCCGCTGCGGCGCCGCAGTCTGTACCTTCGATTCGAGCATCCGACGATCGAGCGGGAGACCCGAATTCTGGAGAAGCGAACGGCCGACTCCCACGCTGAGTTGCATGGACAGCTTGCCGGGTTCGCTCACGCGCTTCGGGGGTACACGCTTGAGAAACCGCCCTCGATTGCCGAGATGGTGGACCTGGCAGAAGCGCTGAAAATCCTTCGCGTGCGTGAAATCAGCGCCGAATTGCGAGATGTATTGTTACCCCTGATTGCGAAGACACCGAATGATCGTAAGCGGTTGTTGTTGAGAGATGGGTTCGAGAGTCTGGTCTTCGATACTCAGCGTTACAGCAGGGATTTTGACGGGACAGAGCATGGAGAGGATGAACAGGTATGCGCAGAGCGGCGGCGCTTCTAGGCATCGTCATCGCATCAGGTCCCGTTTTTGCTGGCGATCCGCTCAGCACTCGCGAATACGAGGAGCGGTGCGCAAACTATTACGCACGCCAGTATGGAGTTTCGCCGGCCCTAGTTCGAGCGGTTATTCAAGTCGAATCCGCCTGGCAACCGGGCCTCGTGTCCTCGAAAGGCGCAATGGGCCTGATGCAACTGATGCCTGCGACTGCCCAGCACTTCGGTGCGACCCATCCTTTCTATATTCACGAAAACGTTCGTGCTGGGGTGGCTTACCTGGCAGAGCTTCAGGAGTTGTTCCACGGTGACCTTCGTCTAATGATGGCTGCCTATGCGGCCGGCGAAGGGCCAGTCCTTGCTCGGGGGCTCGACTATTCGTCGCAGGAAGTTTACACCTACGTTCAACGAATCGGACAACAGTATCGCGCTGAATTAAGGCGAAAAGAAAGGAGATAGCATGCACCACTTGACGGTCTGTATCTGCACCCTGGGCTTGCTCGAAATCGCTTCAGGCCAAACGAAGGAGAGGCCGAAGACGGCAACATCAGCGATATCGGTTCCACCTGTAGGCAACGGGGCGAAGCTCGATCCAGTAATCCTAACGCGCGCCAGCCTTGATGAGAAGGTCATCACGCTCCGGTTGAGCCCGCGAGTGGCAACAACGATTCGGATGCCAGAGCCCGTTAACTCGGTTGTCATTGGTGATCCAGAACACTTCCAGGCTGAGCATTCGGAACATGAGCCCGAACTCGTGATTATAAAGCCGGTTTCCGCCGAGCCGGCGCAGACGAACCTTTTGATCACGACGGCCCTGGGACACCAGGTGAATCTATTGCTGATCAGTTCTGGACATCAGAGCAGCGGAACGCAGACGGTAGATGTGTTGTTGAAGTACGGCAAGCCCACCGGGGGAAGCTTTCTCGTCGACGAGAGTCCTATTTCTGCATCCCTGGTCGCTGACACGCGGAGGCTTGATGCTCCAGGTAAGCTCCCAGAGTCGCTGTCTACTGGTCCGCAGATGATGTCAGCGGCTGATCTGATAAAGGCAGCGTCTGGCGCGGCTTCAAGCAGTGTCGAGGAGAAATCTGGCGCAGTATTGGATAAATTGCTCGACCGCCAAAAAAGAGCATCGCTCCCGATGTTATATGGACAGCATCCGGGCGTGATCGAGGCCGGACCGCGAATCAAGGCGGGCGTCAGCGAAGTCCTCGACGAGGGACAGGATGTCGTTGTTCTGTTTTCCGCCGTGAACCCGGCGAACCATGCGATTGAGATTCTGCCGCCGCAGGTTCAGCTTGGAGGCAAGGTCAAGAAAAAGTGGACAACCGCGGAGCAATTGCGTGTGATCGATTTCCGATTGAGCACACGGCGTTTGGGCGCGGGGCAAAGGGCAGATGGCGTCGTGGTTTTTGAAAGGCCAAGCTTCAAAGAATCGAACGAGACGCTCTTCTTACAAGTCGCCGATTCGGGCGCGGTTGATCTTCCCGCGCTGGCGCCGATCGGTTTTGGAATCAGCAGCTTTCAAGGAGGCTCAGCCCATGAAGCCCGATGACAGAACCAGGCGAATCGAACCGCAGGATGACCACGACGAAAACATTCACGTCGAGCATGACGTTGAAACTGAGGCGGCAGAGGTGCATGAGTCGCAGCCAACCGGATGGGTGGCGCAACTTCGCCGAATCATGCAGCGCTCTACGCAGGGCGCGGCCAAGACCAACATCAAGCGGCAGCAGCTCAAAGAAGACCGAACTAAGAGCTTTTTATTGCTGGCCGGGCTAACGGTCGTGCTCGCGCTCGCGTTTTTTGCAGTGTTTTCGACGCCGAACAGCCGAAAGGACGTCTCGAAGGTGGGCCATCCCAATCTCGGCCGCCCGCGAGGCGCAGAGAACGCGGACACAGGCCACTCCGTGACGCCTCTACTAAGCGCCGACACACGCCGCCCGGACGACAACAGCGGCAGCCTGAGCCCGGACGACATCCGCAACACGGCAAAGCAGCGCATGTTGGCGCAAGCAAGCCCTTCGTTTGGAACTCCTCCAGAGCCGCAGCCCGAGGTTCCCCGTCCGGAGCCGAAAGATTACGCTTTGAACAGGATTCAGTTTCCTTCGGAGACGCCAGAACAGACACCACCTCCACCAACTTCGAACACCGAGAAGCTCACAAAGGCGTCGCTGGTGTTCGTCAGCACGGCGTTGGGGACCCACGGAACTGCTTCTACGGAGAGAAGTGCCCAACCAGCACTGGTTGAACGGAACTGGGATTTCACGGTACTTCCGGCCGGCACTCGACTTGTCGCTCGATTGCAGACGCCCGTGAGTTCCGCGGTCAAGACTCCGGTTGTTGCGGCCATCGAATACAACTATGAGCGCGACGGCGAAATTGTGATTCCGGCGGGATCAAAGGCATTTGGAGAGCTTAGCCAGGTGAACGAGCAAGGCTACGTCGGAATCCAGTTCCATTCGGTCCAGTTGCCGGATGAAACCACTCAGAAAATCGAGGGGCACGCGGTCGGATTGCAATATCAGCCGTTGCGGGGCGAGGTTACCGGCCGAAACACGGCTATGAGAGTTCTGGTTCGAAGCCTGACGGGTGTAGGCACGATTCTGGCCGCAACGGTCGGGGTTCAGACCGGCGCTGGCGTAGCCGACGGGCTCTCGAATAACGTTCTGTTGCGGGAGCAGGTCGCAAATAATGTGGCGAACGCTGGACAACAGCAACTGAACGACCTGGCCTATCGCCAAAACATCGTCGTGACAGTGCCGGGCAACACGCGGTTCTATATCGTGTTGGCGAAGCCTGCCAGCGGCGCGAGCGCCGGTGCGGGCCCGGGCGGTTCGGTTCCCGCCAGTAATCCGGGCGGTATACCGGGCTACGCAACCCCCACGCCGAGTGTGCAAGAACTGCGGGAGTTGCTGCAGTTGAGGCAGGAGTTAACGCAGATGTATCAGCAGCAACAGAAGGCCCAAATCGCACAGACTCCACCTGACCAGCAGTAGATTCGCAATTGGAGGCGGAACGGCGGCCACGGCTCATAGCATTTGGCCGAACCTCAGAATCGGGGTAAAGTAGTGCTGAGGAGAGCTGTATGTCTTCTTGGCCTGTACTCTTCGCTGCTGCGATTGCGATGTGGCTCGTGCTGAGGGGGCCGGCAGCGAAGAAACCATCCTGGGTTCAAAGAGCCTGCCGCGTCGCGACCGCATTTTTCGCTTACGCCGGCTTCTTGTACCTTTTGAAATGGGATCCATTCTGGAAGCTGCTGTCGGTGGACCTCGACCACCGAAATAGGATCGAAGGTTTTCTCATCCTCTTGTCTACGCTGATTTGGCTCATCGCAACCCTCCGAGCCCTGCTTAGCGGCTCCCGATTCGCACCCCTTCATACCGGCTTCGATGGTCTTCAGAACCGCGCCCCACGACAGGAGAAGCTTTGGCCTTTCATTAAGGACGTGGCTATCTTCTACTACCTTTTCACCCGCAGGTAAGCTTTGGCTCTCCAGAGTCAAGGCGGTATCACAATAGCTCCGCAGAAAAACCCGCAGCGTTTTTCTTCTCACGCTCTTGCCCATCGTCTCGGCAACGCGCGGCGAGGTTGCGAGGGCTTGCCTCCGAGTACCGAATCGGCCAAGTTCGCATCCACGGCCCCCACCCAGCCGCCCCCGCGCCTCCCCGAACTGCCGCAACCTCAAAGCTTGCACTGGACGGGTCGACAACGGCTCCGCGGCTCTGAGAAATCGAACCGGCGGGTGGCAACTGCGCGTGCAACTCAAACGCAGCCTCATTCACCCCACTGGAAATGAATCGCAAACGCGTAAGGCTCCCGGAGCGCCTCAAATACATAGACATCCAAATAACCAATCTCACCATCGAGTAGGCTCCGCAGTTGCTCGTCGCGAAACTGCATCTCCTTCCCCCAGGTAGGCGGTTCGGAACGGACGAAAGAGTGAACGGACAAGCACCCCCCTAAACGACAAGTATGCCGGCACTGTAGCCGCTCCCGTTCGAAGCGACGACCAAGACTGAATCGGTTTGCGCCGGTTTTCGAATCGGGTTACGGTTCTTCCATCCCCAAGCGGGACAGAAAGGAGCAACTAATCCCGATGAAGCAAAATTCTCGGTGGCTGAAGTCAGGTGTCGCGGTCGTTCTCGCGACGTTCGTCCTTGTGGTTCAAGCAGGGTTGATGGCCCAGAATCTGGGTACCGCCCCTCAAGTCAACGTGGCCGTTCAGGGTGAGCAGGCGACACAACCCGAAGGTACCTTCCTAAACTTGATCAACTGGATCGGCAACGTAATCGCGCCAGTCGGCGCCGGTGGCGCTGCGCTCTTGGCGATCGGTTCGTTCGCTATGGGCCGCGGATTCGCCAAATGGGTCTTCACGGCAATCGGACTGCTGATGGTCTCTGGCGTGACCCGACTGCTCGAATACTGGATTGCCCAAGGCACCGCCGGAGTCACTTAAACCTGCGTTTGGCAGGCGCGGCCTGGGATAGCCCGGCGGCGCCTGCCTGCTTCTCGCAAAAGGAAATCACCATGGCTCCTCCTCAACTGATTGCGGACTGTATGAGAGTGATGTTGCTGCTTGCACCTTCGGCCGCCATTGTCTGCCTGGTACTGGCGGGTCTCGGGCTGCGGCAGGGTTCCATCCCCGACGTGTTGGTTGGTGGGAACTTTGCGAAATGGATGTTCTGGGCGATCGTATTCCTCACTTTGCCGCAGCTCATCAGTTGGTTTCCTTCGTTTGGCGTACCCGCGCCTTTGCCTAGTGGCGGCATCGGTACGGGATGGATGGCGAACCTTCAAAGCGACCTCGCAAACTTTGTACAGAATTTCGTGCTGACCAGGCTTGCCACCTGCTTCGCGGCTTTCTTCGTCTTGCGAGCCATCCTCGGCATGGTTCAGGGAGGCCATCCGCTTCCCTCGATTCTCGGCGCAATGTTTCTGCTCGCAATTCAAACAACGCGGAACCTGATCAACAGCTACAACAGCGGCACGTCATACGCCACCGCGGACGTACTCGATAGCTTATGGAACTATGTTGCGGGGACTCTCTGCCCTATCGCCGCCGGACTGGCCATCATCGGCGCGATCTGGAACTTCGTATCACGCAGGCCGGTGATGCCAATGGTTGGTGCAACGCTGGGTCTGCTGACAGTGTCGGCAGTCTGGAAGCTGATCACCGCAATGATGTAACGCAGAGAACAAATATGTCTTTCTATAACGGACTCCTCAACCTGACCGACTGGGCTGGCAACGTGATCATGCCGACCCTGGGAGCGCTCTTCATCACGTTCGCAGTGATCCAGTACGCACGGGGTTACCACCATCTGTATTCGACGTGGGCCTATGGAGGGTTAATGTGCCTCATGGTGTCCGGCCTCTTGCGAATGTGCGAGAAGTTTGCCGGCCAACTCGGATGGAACAATCCAGATCTCTACTGGAACTCGCTCCTGAACTTGGTCGATTGGTTCGCGAATGTCATCCTGCCCGTCTACGCCGGCATGCACGTCGCCGTGGGAGCGATTCAGCTTGGTGGGCTGTTCGAACAGCAGATTCACCATCAGTTCAACCATGCACGGCATTTCCTGGGAGCCATCTTGTGCCTCTTGGCCTCGGGACTGATCCGGTTAGGAGAGTTTTTCGTAGCAAGAGGCACAGCAGGGGTTAGGTGAGGGAATTACCTCGATGTACATTGACGAAACGACAAGGAGGAAATGGTTATGGCACTCACGGTGACGCCGGTCCCAAGAAATCTCGCGACGAAAGTGACGTTTCTGTATCTGGAGTTCGAGGACCTCTTCGTGATCCTCGGCCTTGCAGTCGTAATGAACATGTTGGGCCGATTCTTGCAGCGGGAGATGTTCGGTATCCCGATGAATGTTCTCCTGCAATACGTGGTTCCCGTGCTGAGCGTCCCGGCGCTCATCTTATTCAAGTATGGAAAACCGCGCGGATACCTGCAAGACTGGCTGACGTTTCACATGAAGCCGCATGTATATTGCGCCCTGGAGCCCGACTCAGAACAGCGCGAGGAATACATAAAGGTGGAGGAGGTCTAGATGCCAGTGACGCTGCGCCAATGGCAAGACTCTCTGCGCCAGCCGGCGCTTTGTGAACTCCTGCCGGTTCGAGACTATCTGGACGGCTGCATCATCCGCACCAACGGTTGCTTTGTAGCGGGCTATGAAACAAGCGGACTGAACACGTTTTTCCATGCGGATGAGACGCGTAATCGAACCAAAGACGTGCTGGAGGCGCTGGTTCGCTCCTTGCCCGAGCGGTCGATGCGGATGCAGGTTCGATATGAAGTGACGGACGGCCATGGCGACCTGACCGAGCGCTACGTCAAAGAACAGCGCGTCGAGAACGCAGTTCTTCAGGCCCTCGACCGGGAGCGCCTCCGATTGTGGAACATACGCGAGCAGGAGGGATGCTACCTGCAGCGAAGGCTGCACGTGTACTTCATCTGGAATCCTGACATCCACCACGACAGCCCGGATTTCGAGTGGCGGAAGACGCGCAAGAAGGCGCACAAGTGGAGCCTGTCGGCGAACAAATGCATCCGGCGAACACTACGTGAACATGAGGATTGCTTGTCGGAGTTTGAAAGTCTGATGGCGGGCGCCCAATCCACACTCGAAGCTACGGGGATGCACCCGCGGCGCATGACCGATCAGGAAATGTTCTTGGAAGTCAAGAGGGCGATGAATCCCCTGATGATCGATGCGAGGCCCTATAAACAGGGACTTGCTTACGAGAGCGCACGGGCGCAAATCGCGAACGTAAACATCGAGGACGAACAAGACGACCACCTGAAAATCGGCGGTCTTCTCTACTCCTGGGTCAGCGTCAAGGAAATGCCGGATGCGACATTCCCCGGTATCACCCGTGAGCTGGTCGGGCAGGAGTTTCCGCTTGTCATCAGCGCGGAAATCACGATCCCGGATCAAAGCAAGATCATGCGCTCGTATAAGCGGCGCCTTCTTCGTATGCAGGCAGCACAGAGAGATATCCATGGCGGTTTCAAGATCAATGTCGAGGCGCAAATCGCACAGGAACAACTGATCCGGACGCTGCAGGATGTCGTGTCCAGTTCGCTGAAGGTGTGCCAACTCAGTTTGCTTATCGGCCTACGAACGTCCAACCCGATCCGCAACTCAAAGGAGCCGGAAGACGCAGAGCGCATTCTCGCAGACCGCCGCCAGCGTGTCCTCCACGCGGTAGCTCGAATGAATGGCGCGCGCGGTATTCCGGAGACGCTCGCCCAGAAGCGGATTTACATCGGGACGCTTCCGGGAATGGCGGAAGAGACCAAACGGGAGCAGGAGTGCCTTACGCTGCACGCGGCGGATATGCTGCCGGCAGAAGTCCCGTGGCAGGGATTGGCCTCAGCCGCGATTCTTCTGGAAACCCCCTCGCGCCAGATGGTGCCCTTCTCGCCTTTCGACGCAAGCCTGGGCGATGCCAACATGTTGATCATGGCCAAAAGCGGTGGAGGAAAGACGTTCATGGTTCAGTTGCTGCTGCTCATGCTCGGCCGGTTGGGCACGCAGATCTCCATCCTGGAGCGCGGCGACTCCTACCGGCCGCTCGTAGAACTCATGGGCGGCCGAGTGATCGAAGTAAACCTCGATGGTACCGAGACTCTCAATCCGTGGGATCTCCCCCAAGGGGAAAAGGCGCCGTCGAAGGAGAAGGTCGCGTTTTTGAAAAACCTGACCAGGCACATGATCGGTGACGCGCCGGGTTCCGATACGACGCTCGTCGATAACGTCATCAGTGATGCTATCGCGAGGACGTACAAACGGGTCGGACTTCGCTACGCCAATCCGGTGCCGACCTTCTCAGACCTCAGGGACGAACTCGCCCAATGGCAGGACGAAGAGAAGATGCAGCGGGTGATCGACGAAGCGAAACTTGCGGCGGTCAAACTACGAACGTGGACTGAGAAAGGCATCTATAGCCGTCTGTTCGATCGTCACACGAACATCCGTACCGAGAATAGTTGGCTGTTTTTCAATGTGGAGGGGCTCAGTTCGGATGCACATCTCGAAACCGCGATGAGCATGCTTATCGCGAATGCGATGGCAGATCGTGCTTCAGGCAAGAGTGGACAACCGAGCATCACTGTACTCGACGAGTGTTGGTCTTTGCTTGATTCGCCGGTCCTGGCGCCGGAGGTAGTGCAGTTGTTCCGAACCGCGCGCAAACGAAATTCCAGCGTCTGGGGCATCTCGCAGACGCTCGAAGATTTTGTGGGAACTTCGCAGCAGCCGCGTCTGCATGGGCCGGGCATTGTGAAGAACGCGAACACGAAGCTAATCGGACAGCAGCCCGGGGACATGAGCGTGTTGGCGAACCAACTCCATCTGAATGAGGTGACCCTTTCGGCCATCAAACGCTTCAGCTCGCCGCAGAAGGGGCGCTGGGCGGAGATGCTGCTTGTGATCGGAGAAAAGGCGGAGACGACCCAGGCTGTTCGACTCGTTCCGACGCCTGTCGATTATTGGATCTGTACAACCTATCCGCGCGAGCGCGCTTACCGAGCCTGGTACTTGAACCAGAAGCCAGAACAGCCGCTGCTTGAATGCTATCAGGAACTAGCCCAGAGGTTCCCGGAAGGCCTGGCCGGACTTCCGCAATTGCCTGAAGAACTGTCTGGCGCGGTGGCCGCACCCAGGTACGTCCGCGCTTAGGAGGAGTGTATGTTGCTCGTAACAGCCGTGTTCGGTGGCCTGATGCTCTTAAGCGCTGAGAGCCGCCGCCGTGTGATTACAATCCTATTGATTGGCGCAATCACGATACTGGGGACCTCGCCGGCGCCAGCTCAAGCTCTGCCTTTCTGCCTGCCGTGCGTCATTCAGGCGGTGCTCGCCACCATCACGGTGACAATCGGAAATTGGCTGAATCAAATCAACAGCGTACTCGGAACGATTTTCAGGCTTTTCCAGCAGACGGTTTGGCCGCCGGGCAAGATCAGCCTGGCGAAGTTGCAAATCCAATCAATCATCATGCAGTTCCTTGGAGTGCTTCAATCGATCATGTCGATAAATCCTCACACCGCGACGCTGCCTCATCCAGTCGCACTTGAGAACGTCATTCGCGATCGGAGCACGGCCGACATTTCTTCCGTGCCGCCGGCCTACGTAAGCACCTTCCGGCCGGTTCCTCAAGCCGGCAACATCGCTCCCCAGGACCGCGACCTGACGGACATGGACGACGCCATGGCGCAAGACAACCTGATGATGTTGAAGGAATCCGACCAGGCACAAGACCTTCAGTTGCAACTGGCCAATCAGATCGAGAGCCTTGTGGCGAACCCCAACATAAACATTTCGGCGCCAGGGTCGTCGTCGCTGATTACGGCGGCGGCCGTGGCGGGCGAAATCAGGAGCCAGGCTGTGACCCAGAAGATGCTGGCCGGCTGGTTACGGCAAGAAGCGGCACGCGTTGCCCACGAGAATGCGATCCGCAAGCGTAATGCGGCTTACTCCGGCCAACTGCAAACGGACATGACTAACGTTCTCCAACACAAGTGAAGGAGGAAGAAAGATGCGAGAGAGATTCAAACACGGAATCAATGGAGTGAATGCCGGAGCTGCCCGTATATGCCGATGGAGCCGTCGCCAAGCGGTCCTGCTGGCATTGGCGTTGCTGCTTAGCACCATCGTTTTGCCCAGGAAGGTCCAAGGACAGTTGCCGAGTCCTTGTTGTGCTCTCCTGGCGGAGGGGGCTGGGAACTATCAATGTCACGCTTGGCAGCGTGATTGCCGGCGGCCTGCAGGCCATCAACACGATACTGAACAACACCAATAATCTCTTACAGACGACCGTGTGGCCGCCGCAAGCCATCGCGCAAGCCCTCGGGATGTCGGGCCAGGTCCAGGGATTCTACGCGCAAATCGAAACAATTCTCCGAATCCCGATCGCAACCGCGACGCTGCCCAATCCGAGACAGCTAGAGACTACTCTGCTGTCGCAAAATGCTGGGCAGATCGGAAGTACGACCGGAAACTACGCCAGCGTGTACAACGTAGTACCCGCGCCTCAAAACGCATCTCCTGCGGTCCGCGATCTGATCGACATGACCGACGCGGTGGCACAGGACGCCATGGAGCGCTCCATTGCCATCGACGCTATTGCGGTCCAGGAACTCTCGGCGGCCGATCAGATCAACACCAACGTACAGAGCGCAGCTCCTGGAACGGCACCGATGATTGAAGCAGAGGCCGATGCCTGGCTAATCAGAGCGAACGCCTACACGCAGTCGGCATTGGCGGATCTGATGCGAGTGAGAGCAATCGACCTCGCTAACCACGGCGCCAACCTGAAGCTCGGAAGCGGGTGGGCGGTATTGACGCAACAGAACGTAACGACAACCCTGCAACACAAATAGCCATGTTCTACTTTCAACAGCTTTTCAATACGGCGATGGCCGGGATCGACTCAGGCGGCGCCACCGCCGGTGTTGTCCAAATTGCCCAATACATTCTATTGGCTAGTCTACTTTTCGGGATCTACGAGGCTTGGGCGCGCGGCGGGGACACACACTTCCTGGGAGCAACGGCGGTCCGATTCTTTGCGGTGGGACTCGTGATGGTGACCTACGGCTCGGCATTCCGGGATGTCAACGGCATGTTCAACAACGTGGCGAACTTCATCAACACCAGCACCGCAGGCGGTGGCGATGTCTTTGGTCAGTGGATGTCAGATCTGTCCACCTATTGGAACAACAATAACGGCATTCAGGCATTGTGGGGAATGATCACCGGGGCGTTTTCCGGACTCCTCGAATCACTGTTGCTGCTAGTTGGGTACATCCTCTTCCCCATCACCTACGCGCTGTTCTCACTGTTCTATGCGCTTTATGGCTCGATCCTGTACGTTGTCGGACCGTTCGTGCTGGCGCTGTATCCCGCATTCGGTTTTGGCGTAATGGCAAGAAAGTATCTGGTCAATCTGATGATCTTCAATGCCTGGGGGGTGTTGTATTCGATCTTCGGAGCGCTGATGGCCGCCATCAACATGAATTCCGTAAGCGCCGTACTCAATAGCGGAAATTTTGTAGGCGCTTTCAACGGCGTAACCGGATCACTGCTCCTTGGTCTGGCCAGCATCCTGTTGTCGCTCTGTATCGCGCTTATCCCCTTTCTAGCGAAACGAATTGTGGAGGGAGATGTCGGGCAAACCATGATTTCAGTGATCAGCACATCCATGATTGCGGCCAGAAGCGTTGGGTCGCTGTTCAGCGCCGGAGGAGGATCTGGCGGTAGTGGTGGCGCGGGCAGTAGCGGCGGTAGTGGTGGGGGCAGCAGCGCTGGGGGCGGTGGTGGCGCCGCCGCAGCAGTGTGATGACAAGGGAATCGCGGACCGGAGGTGGATATGACGACTGGAAAGAGTGACCAGAACGTGGCGGAAAAAGCCCGATATACGCGGTACTACGAACACGACGGCATGCTGCGGGCGTACGCGAATCGCTCGATGGCGCTTGCAATGGTGTTTGCCGTCATCGCCTTAGGCTCTTTTGCATTCGCCGTGTATGTACGCCTGCAGCCACCCACCGTAATCCGGGTGGATAGTGACGGCGAGGCGACGATCGTGGGGGGCACTCCGGTCCCTGGCCACTCCGGAGGGTTAAACTTCGTCGCCTCGGCCGCGGAGGCTGCGCCCACAGAAGTGGAAGCCAAGGGAGTAGTCCGGCGATTTCTCGATCGCTACTTGAACTATACGCCCGCGACCGTGGACCGCCAGATGGCAGACGCACTGAACATGATGACAGGGAATTTCAAGGCTCTTGTTCTTAGCAGGCTGCGTGAGGACGACACGATCAACAAGATTCAAGACGGCCACATCGTCACGAATTTCACCATCCGCACGATCGCAGTAGTGCAAGGTTCGCCGCTGACGTTCACTGCCTTCGGGGTGAAAGAGATTCACCGGTTGCAGAACAAGCAAGAGACGACAGACCAGATCGTGGGCCGTTATAACGTTCGGTTGGCACTCGACCGCCGAACGGAGTACAACCCGAGCGGTCTGCTGGTTGCCGACTACTGGGAGCAGCAGATGGTGGGGGACAAGAACACGGGCCTCTCACAGACGGACGAACTATCGCACGAGGCCACGGGCAGGAACCAGTAGTGCAAGGTGCGAGGAATCGCGCGGGTTACACGAAATGATTGATTCGAAACCAGACCCAAAGGGCGAGAACGCGACAACCTCCGGGCCGACCAGATTTGGTGGTCTCGATCAAGTCGACTGGCTGATGATCGCTATCTCCGTTCTCCTTGGAACCGTCGCCAAGCAGCACCACTTTCTGGACCTTTCCGATCAGTTCCTCGAATGGGTCCTGCCGTTCCTGTTGATGGTGGCCGGTTACAGGACCCGCCGCAAAGTCAAGGAACTGATCGAAAGTTGGCGGGCGAAGGCGAAGAGCCCTTCCAGCGAATGAAAGAGAGGCAGATATGCGTACGTTTTTTCCTTCCACCTATGACCGCGCCGACGTGCTGATGAGCGCCGGTTGCAGCACCTTCGTCAGTGCGGCATTGATCCTGGTAATTCCTCGCTTCGGAATTCTTCTGCTCGAAATCCTTTTGGGACTCTTCTTTATTGGCTGTGCTCTGATGGCGCGGAAGCGTCTCCGCAGGCAGGCGCTGGGCCAGGACAGATCCGACAAGTCAAAAGACGCAAGGACGAGGCGGTTCGACAGGTATGACGTTCTCATGATTCTCGCAGTTGTCGTAGTTCAGACCAGCACCGCAGGATTGTTGAGAAAAGCAGGCCTGGCAGAGGGCACGGTGGGCATCCTACCCCTCTTCCTGTTCGCGGCGGCCATCCTGCTGAAGCCACGCGCGGTGGAGTTTATCGAAGGCCGCAGGAAAACCAAACAGGCTGGCCGAAACAGCAACAATCTGGAGAACCTCGCCGTCCAAGACCCGGCCAGTGAGGCTGGAACAAAGACCGTCGAACACGCGGCAACTAAGAATGGAGACCTCGAATGAAAGTGAGCGAACAACCGACTGCAGTTAATGGAGCAGAATCGATCGCAGATTCGAAGATCACCCACCCTGCGGCAAGTGAAGGGAGGAGATCGCGAGCCGTTACGGACTCCAAGCCGACTCTGCCGAGAAACACGGCGACACGGCGTCGGCGCAATCGGCAGGACAATTCAGAGACCTCAGGAGAGGAACGCTTCTTTCTCGCCGGCGGAAGCAACGACGGTGCGGTTCCGGCGCTCGGTCGCGAGTGTGGCTCCGAAGCTGAGGCAATCATTGATGCATTTCGCGAAAGAGTGAACTTCTACAGGCTTTCTGAGTTTCAGACCCGAGCGGATGTGGGTCCATCGGGGGAACCGATCTTACGGAAGGATGGACTAAAGAAAAATAATCCGGCTTCTTAAACAAAGGAAACTTCGGTTTCCTTGAAGCACCCAGACTTTCTGGGATTCTGCTGTTCCGTAAAAGGGCAGCCCAACTTCACTTGCAGTCAAAAAGGAGAAGCCGATGTCGGAAAGGAATCAGATCGTCGTGGTTTTGATCGTGGCGCTCTTGCTTGGGGCGTTCGTGGATCGAAGCACGGCCCTAAGGATAGTCGCTGGGGTGGCTCTGCTGTGGACGCTGCAGAACCAACCAACGGTCTTCGAGTGTATCCGGAAGCTGTTCTCGTTACGGCGAGGGGGGCCTTCTGTTCGAGAGTACCGCGGAGGCACAACAACTGTTCACGCCTCTTAGGGTAGTGATAGTCCTGGCGAGGTTGGGTCGTTTTCGGCGTTCCATCCTCACCAAGTAGCAACTGAATCGCATCAGCAAGTGGTCGGGCTCTTTGGAGTCAGGCCGGGAACTTCACAGTTTTCGGCAGGGCAGCAAGGGAGCACGGCTCCTTTCCCTGCTCTGTCATAACCAACCAGATCAGAGAAAAGGAGAACTTGAGATGCCTAACATGAACCGCGCGACAGATATTCTGCGCGTGAAACAGATCGCAATCGATGAGGACGGCAACGTGACGAAGCGGTTCCCGCGGATCGACGCAGAGGGGCAGTTGAAAAATACGCTCCTATTCGCGATGCATCCGGAGATCTGTGTCCTTTCGATGCAGGTACCGGGAGGTCTTCTGGACGCGTACGAACAAGCAAGGATCAGCCAGGTCCTGATGCGTGTGCGTCACGAGGGCCGGGAATATTGTCTCATCGGCGCCAGCGGCTCGGCAAAAGACGGAAAGTTCTATGCCGTCGATGCCCAGCACGAGAAACTGATCGCCGACCGATTCCAGAAATGGCCGCAGGCTGCCATCACGTACTTCGGCATTCTGGTTTCCGACTGCAAGGTCGTGATCCAGGAGCCTGACGTCAACATGCTGGTGGTCGAAGATCACGCTTTGGGAACAAACGATTGCAGGGGGTGGATCTCGGAGAGGCTGTTCCGCAAGCTCAACTTGCCGGATCATCGCTTCTACCAGTTCCGCCTTGCCTTCGACCGGACCCAGGCGAAAGGCTCATTCAAGATCATGCAAGACGACGTTGCTGATCTGTTGAAGGCCGACATCATTCTTCCCGAAAGCTCCGTCAAACCAAAGCTTGAGCTGGGTTTCCTAAACGAGTGCCAAAAGTGGATTGCGGGACTCGCGAGTGGAATCCAGGGAGTGCGGTTCCGGTCTCCGATTGTTCTGGGGATCCGGGACTACTCTCGTGAGCTGCAGTTCAAATCGAGCTACACGCTTACCGAACACGCGCCGCTCGACTCTCTCAGGACCGAGATCATCCCTCGGGCGCTTGAAGAAGTCCGCGACGTCGTTTCCTCTGCCTTGTCCGGCGACTATCAAAAGCTCCTGGAAGCTATTGGGTCGTCTCCAGTGCAGCCAAAGGTGGAGGACTCTGAAGACGAAGAGTTCACGTCTTACGAACACAGCATCGTCGAGGCCGTCCTGAAAGCAGACGGCAGTGGCATGTTGGTCAAACACCCTTTCATCAACGGCAAGTTGCAACAGTTGCTGGCGAAGTGGGCGTTTAAGGTATCGACCGGAGGTGGTTTTCGGATGCCGGCATTCGCGCTGGCAGACGATGGCTACCTGTTCGTCGACAACGGGCAGGTATTCGCAGGATCGGACTGGATTCCGGTGGATTCGAGCATCAGCTCGCTCTCAACCAAGCGCGGGCTTGTGATTCGCTATCCCATCCGGATGAAGGAAGATTTGTTGCCGATCCGGATACTCTCGTTTGAGAACACGGTGGACCTCCTGGAGAAGGTCCTTCGCGGGATCGGCTGCAGGATGGATTCGGCGAAGATTCCCGACCTGGTCGGCCGCCAACTGAGGCTTCCCGGTACCTTCTCTCTACACTCGAAGACCGCGGAACGCAATGGCGGCGATTTCGATTTCGATTTGGTCGCCGTTCTTCAGGACTCTGACTTCCCGCGTTTTGTGCAGAGCCGTTTTGACATGTGCGAGGGGTATCAGAAGAAGAAGGACAAAAAGACCAAGATCAAATCTCCCTGGTGGAACCTGGCAGACGTTGCTATGAAGGCTCGTGGCAATCAAATCGGCAGGATCACCAACCTGATCAGTGACTGTATCGCATCGGGGCGGACCGACTGCGCTTACGAACTGGTGGATCAGTTGCAAAATGCACTGGACAGTCTGAAGCACAACGTCCAGGTGGATCAGGAAGTGATCAAGCGGATTCGTGGCGAGGTTCCCAAGGCACCGTGGCTGGCGACGAAAGAAGCCAAGCGCATCTCCGATATGCCGATGGAAGTAGCCATCGGCAGCTCGGATATCGTAGGGCAGCTTTACAACCACGTCCGCAAGGAGATCGGTATTCTCTTCCAGGATGTTTTTCCGTTACGTGATTTTGGCGGGATGATCCGGGGAGAGACTTTTGACCGGGACATGTACGAGGAATGCCGGAAGATCAACAAGACCTTTGGCAGCCTCGTGGGTGAACTCCGGAAACGAACTGAGAAGTGCCAGGCTGCCGTCGGCGAGGCACAAGCGAGGTTCGATGCCGCGAGAGACCACAAGAACCCTGACGTTCGCAAAAAGGCTTCGAAGGCGCTCTACCGGACAAAGGCGGCTCTCCGAGACAACGAAGACCGCTGCCGGGAGGAGATGCGGGACTTCCACCGTTTTCTCGCCGATTGGGGGAACGGCAAGCGGAAAAACCGGAGAGGCTGGTGTCAGGCTTTGCACTCGATCGCAACAGGCACGCGAAGTGCGCAAGAGGGCAAGGCCACTGGCGCCATCGTCTTTCACGCCTTTCCGCAGGAGGCCCTGGACAAGCTGCTCGAAGAGACTGGCGGACGCCCCATTCAACTACATTTGCCTGAACTGCCCGATGGAGAGATCGTATTCGACGACTCGGGGAATGTGTACCGGGTCGAGCGAATCCAACTCGAAGGCGGGCAAGTCCAGGTGCGGCGAATCTTCTTGTTCCGGATGACGGGGCAAGGAAACATCATTCTCGACGGAGTGCGGGTAGATTCTGTGCAACCGTTCGCCATGCAGGAAGGATCTGGAGAGATCCGGAATGGCCTGGTGACGTTCTCGAATCTGCCGCAGCATCCCGCCGTCCGCACTCGCAAGGCCAGAGTTCTGCGCAGCCGTGAAGACCGGCGGGAGTTTCTGGCGGTTTGCGAGGAAACCCTTGGTTCGAGCTTTTCGGTGTTCGTGGACGGCGATCCAACGAGCATCCGACAACTCGATACCGATGCGAAGAAGCAAGCGTTCCTCGAATGCGCGCCGGTTCGCCCCTGGGAATCCCGGCCATTTCAGGGAGCGCCTGTACAGTAAGCAAGTCGCCGGGGGCTACTCGAAAGAGGGTCCCCGGTGATTCGAATGAAGACAGTAGAGGAGATCAAGAACGTGAGACATCTTCTGATAGGAACTCTGACGCTGGCAATAACGCTGTCGCCGCTGCCAGCGCAGAAAATTGAAAACGAAACTCCATCACGTGAACACGTGGTGCAAGTGCAAACCGCAATGAACCACCTGACCGTTATCGAAGTTGGCGAGCCCGTAACCACAGTGGCCGTCGGCTCTCCGCAGTCTTTCAAGGTTGAGCGGCGAGAGAACAAGGTATTCATCCAGCCACTCGTGGAAAGCGTCTCCACCAACCTCTTTATATGGACGGAGTCGACACGGCTAAACTACGAGCTTGTGCCCGCGATCAGCGATGCCGGGCAAATGGATTTTGCGATCGATTACCCCCGGCAGAAACCGCCGGCACCGGCGACCCAGCCAAAGCCCTCCGAGCCGACTGCCATACCACCCGCCGTGCCTGGCGAAATGTTATTGAAGAGCACGCCTGTGCGGTTGATAGGCCTAGCGGCGGCGCCGAAGGCGAACTTGGGAGTCCTAATCCGGGACGTCTATCGCCGGCAGGACGAGGTTTTCATTCGATATTCCATCGAGAACCGTTCGAGCCAGACGCTTCGCACGGGCCGGCCAAGTGCAGTATCTTTGAGCGGACTGAGACTTGATCGGTCGCTGTGGGCACTCCAGAACTCGCAGTTGGGCATAGACGTCGCCTCGCGCTTAAGAGCCGATGACGCACCCATTCCCCTCAAGATCACGCAATCTGAACCGGGCATTGCGGAATTGGCGCCCGGCGAAGCCAGGCTCGGCGTTTTGGCGCTCCAACTTCCACCGGTGAAGCCAGATGCGAAGAAGGCGCAACCCACCGTACTACAAATTTTATTCCCGGTCGATCGCTCGGGAAATCTGACCGCCACTCTGGTGCTGTAGTTTTTCTGGAGCGAGACCAATGGAACCCGAGTACCAGACAGTCAGCCAGATGTACGAGCGTCTGTTACTGATGATCCGGCAACGCGACGACACTGGATTTCGTCTCGCCGTGACGGACGCAGCTCTGCAGCCGCGGAACCCGTTCGAGCCGGCAAATAAGCGACGGCCGAAACCGGCCGTCGCGATCGCCATCAGCCTTTTTGTCGTGCTTGCGCTGGTTTTTCTCTACTTCAGTTTCCAAAACAAGGGGTAGCTACTGTGTCGATATTCCAACGAAAGCTGTTGTGCGACATGGCGTCTACCCTTCCCACAAGCGAACCGGAAGATGCCTGTGGGGACATGCAAGCAGAATCGGCGCTTCAGGACGTCATCTTCTCGGAAGTGGTCACCTCCGTTTGCTACTGGGCGACCGTCCTCCTGTTGGCGATCGCCGGCACGGGGCTGCTTTACTGGCGATTCACCCATCCCGGCCCATTCGCCGTGCCAGTCGGCGATCCGTTTGGCGTAACGACACCGCCATGGCTGATAGTGTCTCTGCCACCGATCGGGGTTGCGGCCTCTCTCGGCCACGCAGCGTGGTCCGCAGTCCGGGGCCAACGGATCTGGAGAATGTTGGCGGCGGCGGCCGGTCTCATCGCAGTAATGGGCGCGGCTACCCTGATCGAAACACACCTGGCAGCGCTCTAAAGGCGCCTTCACCGCCGCCCGAAAGTCTTAGTCGTTCATGAGGTACATCTATGATTCACCACTCTGAAAGCCCGCGACGCGAAATGAGCAGCGGCGAAGCCGGAGTCGTTGGTGCGGTACTGGGCTTCGGCCTTATTGCACTCGCGCTGTACCTGGTAGTTGCCCGGTATCACATCCACAAAGAACAACTCGTGGAAGCCGCCCTGTACCTGTTCATCATCACCGCCGCGATTGCGGTGCCAGTTCTGCGGAAGTTCTCTGGAAAGGACGCGCGCAGGAAGCGTCCGCCGTTTGTTATGCCGGCGCGCAGGGACGAGCGCGCAATCGAAGCCGCCTGGAACCAGAGTGCCGTGCTGCTTGGATACGACATGGACGAAAAGCCGTGGTTGTGGCCAGACGAAGTGCGCGTGATGCAGGGCATCGTGCTCGGCATGACCGGATCGGGCAAGACCACACTGCTCAAGAACATCATCACTCAGGACATTGCGCGTCTCGTCGGTCCACCCGAGGACCGTCACCACATCCCCATCGTCGTCTTCGACGGCAAAGGCGACCTCGAATTCTTTGAGCAACTGTTGCCACATATTCACCGCGCCGGAAGACTGCACCAACTGCGATTGCTCAATCCCTCACGTCCCGAGTTCTGTGTCCTTTCGGTAAGCCT
>PLDF01000093.1:0-3170 GCA_003135055.1 Bryobacterales bacterium
TCGAGCGACGACGAGGACGCGATCGCTCCCGTGGCGGATTTGGCCAAACAACTCGGGTTCGCACCCGTCAAGCTGGGAAAGCTCAACGAGGGTGGCGCGCTGGTGCACGCACGCGGCCGCACTTGGGGTCAGCTCATCTTCCAGGATCTGTTCAAGAAGGAGCAGTAATCGATCGTCGACCGTGTGATTTGGCCCGAGTAGTACGATTCCAAAACGTCCGATTAGATCGGACACGCTTGATGTAAGGGAAAAGGAGAGATTTCGATGAGCATCGAAAAGAATGTCCAGATTGTGAAGGATGTATTTGCAGCAATGGGCCGCGGCGATAAGCAAGGTCTGCTGGCCTTGTCTGCCGAAGATATTGAGTGGATCGTTCCGGGCGAGGACTGGCCGCTNNGGGCACGCGGGATTGGCGGATTTGCTTCAGAGGGCTTCCGAAATGGTGGAAATTTCATACCCAGAGCCCCCCGAATTCGTAGCGCAGGGAGACCGGGTTCTGGTCGTCGGCGTCGCTACGGGGAAAATCAAAGCCACGAATAGGGCGTTCGAGGACCATTTTGTCATCGACATCACCATTCGAAATAGCAAACTGACGAAGATCCGGGAGTATATCGACACGCAAGCACTGGCGCGGGCCTCCGAGATAGACGCGAGCCCCAGGCCCTGACGCATCGAGACCGATACCACATGAAACGATTCGCAACTTGATAAGGCGAGAACTCATCCCATTATGAGCGAAGACGACAAAGACGAGCGGTTTTACCGGGACACGGAGGCAATCGCGTCTCCGAAATTGGACGATTGGCAACTCGCGCTGCTGGAGCCGCTGGGTCACCGTCGGATGCTGCGCCGCGGGGAACTGGTCTTCAAAGCGGGCCAGCGTGATCTCGGGCTGGCGGTGGTTCTTAGCGGCGAGGTGGAGGCTTTTGAAGCGCGCGACGGGATTGAGCAAATCCTGGGTACGTCAGGGCCGGGCGGTTTTGTCGGCGACGTGGCGATGCTCAACGGCACCTCTGCCGTGGCGAGCGTCAGGGGTAAAGCCGAGGAATCGGAGATTCTCGAAATCCCAGCCGCAGAATTGAGGCGTGCGCTAATGGAGTTGCCCGGCGTCAGCGGGCCCATCGTGAACGCATTCATCGTGCGGCGCCAGCGTTTGCTGCGCGACCGCGAGTTCGTCGGCCTGCGCGTCGTCGCGACGGATGGCTCGCGCGATGGGCACCTTATCCACGATTTCCTCGACAAAAATCATATCCCGCATCGGCTCGTTCAATTTGAAGGCGAGGACGGGTGCGGGCTTTGCGAACGCCTGAAACTCGCGAGCAGCGACCTGCCCGCGCTGATTACGACCACTGGCGTGCCGATGTGCAAGCCCTCCTTGCGAGAGGTCGCGCAAGTGGCGGGTCTGCTCCGACCGCTAGCGGATGAGGGGGAAAGCGAGATTTTGTGCGATCTNNTGGAGAGCTTCGCGCCAGGCGGCCAGGCGGGGTCGTCGTCGCTCATCGAGAATTTCTTCGGCTTCCCCACCGGCATCAGCGGGGGCGAGTTGACGAACCGCGCGCAGCTCCAGGCTTTTCGCTTCGGCGCGAAATTCTCAACGCCGGCACAAGCTCTTTCACTCGCCTTCAGCGAGGGCGACCACGCCGCCGTCCTGCAAATAGAAGGCTGCAACGCCAAACTACGAGCAAAGTGCGTCATTTTAGCCACCGGCGCAGACTACAATCGTATCGACGCCGATGGGTGCGCGAGCTTCGAGGGCAGAGGTGTTTACTACGCTGCTACGGCCATCGAAAGGCAGCTCTGCCGCAAATCGACGGTGATCGTGGCCGGCGGCGGCAACTCCGCAGGACAAGCGGCAATGTTCCTCTCCGAGAGCACTGAGAAGGTGTTGCTTGTGATTCGCGGTGCCGATCTCTCCAAGAGTATGTCCAGCTACCTGTCACTCCGAGTAGAGGCGAAGAAAAACATCGAGATTCTCTGTCACACAGAGATTCGTAAAATGACGGGCGATAAGCACTTGGAAACCGTGGAACTGGAGAACATCGAGACCCACGAGCGGCGCACCGTGCAGACGCCCGCCATTTTTTCCATGATCGGCGCCAAGCCGCACGCTGATTGGCTACCGCCGGAGATCGAACGTGATAACAAAGGCTTCGTAAAAACAGGCACCGCAGTCGCTGATGCCCCAGCGTGGAAAGGCGCGAAGCGCCCACCAGGACCGCTGGAGACGAGCCGCCCCGGCATTTTCGCCGTGGGCGACGTCCGCTCGGGTTCGGTGAAGCGCTGCGCCGCCGCCGTGGGCGAAGGCGGCATGGCCGTGGAGGGAGTGCATCAAGCGCTCGGCGCATCGGGCTAATCCTTGAACCCACAATTAAGAAAAACGGTTTGAATTAAGAGAACATCAAAACGCGGAAAACCCAGGGACAGACGGGAGGTTCCCAAAGCCATTGGTCAGTAACGGCAAGTCGGCTTCCCGACTGTGATTCTGAAATTGGAGTTCCGGACGAGCGACAGCCCATACGTACATTGGGGAGAAAAATGGTGTTCTGTCCGAATGGCCGACCATCCAACCGTAACGCGAGATGTTGGTGGAGAAATGACTCGGCCTCATGTCGCCGGTAAAATGCATGCTCGCCTAAGTTTTTACAGTCTGTTATGGTGGTTTCTCGTCTTCTCCAGAGGAGTCACCATGGTGAAAAGGATCGCTGTCACCCAGGCCGCAGTGTGCCTGATCATTCTTTGCGCGTTCGTCTCCGCGATCCCCGCGCCCGGTCAGACTGCCGGAAAATCGGGATCTGAGATCTACGCGAAGCACTGCGCGGCCTGTCACGATAAGACAGCAGCGCGCATGCCTTCCCGATCAGTTCTGCAGCAAAGGACAAGCGGATTCATCCTAAAGACCCTCAACTCGGGTGTCATGAAGGCAGAGGCTGCGACACTCTCACCTCCGGACCGAATAGCGGTCTCGCAATGGCTCGGACTCACAACTGCCGCAGTCCTTGACTCAGCCAAACTCTCGAACTCGTGCAAGTTATTAGCGCCGTCCGCAACCACGGCCGCTCAATCCTGGACGAGTTGGGGTAATGGAACCGACAATCTCAGGTTTCAGCCTGCCTCGGCCGCGGGGCTCAGCGCAGCACAGGCCGCGAATCTCAAACTGAAGTGGGCCTTTG
>PLDF01000093.1:3186-3590 GCA_003135055.1 Bryobacterales bacterium
GCGCAGCCAATGTTTACGCGGTTGATGTCGCCACCGGCGATTCCGCATGGCAGGTTCGACTGTCAACTCATCCCTCGGCGTTCATCACCGGTACCCCGGTTTACCACGATGGCAAACTCATCGTGCCTGTGTCGTCGTTTGAAGAGGGCACTGCGGCCAACCCGGCTTATGTCTGTTGCACTTTCCGCGGCAGCATCGTCGCGCTAGATGCACGCTCGGGCAAGACACTCTGGCAAACATTTACGATCGATACTCCTGCCAATCAGTCGCGCGTCAACAAGCTAGGTGCCCCCAGCAAGGGGCCCTCGGGCGCGGCCGTGTGGTCCGCACCCACCATCGACCCCAAGAAAAAGCTCATCTACGTGGTCACCGGAGACAACTACTCTGATCCGCCGCCCGCGCTC
>PLDF01000046.1:0-1953 GCA_003135055.1 Bryobacterales bacterium
CAAGGAGGGGAATGTCCGGAGGGACGGCAAGGCGAAAGCGGAGGCTGATTGCATCATTGTTCATAAGCGATGACTTATCCACAATTTGACATCGATTTACAATTGGAGCATCATAGCCTCATCATGCGCACGACGCTGTCGATTGATGACGATGTGTTGGAGCAGGTAAAGGAGTACGCAGAGAATCGGGGAGTTCCTCTGGGACGGGCTGCTTCGGACCTGCTTCGCCGGGGCATTACGCGGCCGGCCCCGACTCACGTTGAGAACGGTCTGCGAGTATTCAGCCGTTCCGCGGCTGCTCCGACCATAACTCCGGAACTGGTTCGCACGCTGGATGGCGAACAGGATCTGCGCAAGATTCGCTGATGCCGGTATCGTTACTCGATGTGAATGTGCTGGTGGCGCTGCTCACGGAGGATTCTGTCTATCACTCCGCCGCGCAGCAGTGGTTCCAGATGAACGCCCGCAAGGGATGGGCCACCTGTCCTTTCACGCAGGCAGGATTTGTGCGTATTGTCTGCAATCCATCGGCGTCGAGAAACGTGATCCGGCCGGCGCAGGCCGTTGAGGTGCTGGAAGAGAGTCTGAGACATGCCGGTCATGAATTTTGGCGCGATGATTTGAGTGTTGCGGAAGCCACTGCTCCCTTTCAAAGCCATTTGAGCGGACACCAGCAAATTACCGACGCCTACCTGTTGGGGCTGACTTACAGGAAGAAAGGCCGGCTCGTCACGTCAGACAAAGCCATAGCAAGTCTCGCTGCGGCCGCCGGGCTTGGAAATCTGGTGACGACCATCGCGCGATAAGAAATCTAGCCGGCCTTTTGGATGTCGGCGCGCTGCCGGGGCCTGAAGACCACTACGGTCGGGCGGCCACTGGTTTCGTAGCGCCGCTTCTCGACGACGTCGAATTCGTCCTCGATAATGCGCAGCATCGCCGTGGGGCGGTGCTTCATCTGAGCGGTTTCCTTGTTGGCGGCGAACACTCTGACGATAAAAACTCCGCCATCCTTCAGGTAGTCCGAATAGCGATCGAGGAGAACTTTCACTTTGCTCAGGGGGACGTGATACATCGATTCGCGGAAGAGGATGACATCGAATTGTCCACTGGGCGGCTGCCACTCGAGGAAGTCGGCGCGGGCAAAGCGATTTTTTTCTTCGCGGCCGCACTCTTTCGTCCGCGTCGAGGCTTTCTCCAGAGCGGCCTGGGAAATGTCGACGCCGAGGTACGAGTCGTAGGCAGATTCAGAGAGCTCGGTGGCGGTGTTGCCTGAGCCGCAGCCCAGATCGAGGATGCTGCCCTGCCGGGTATGGCTTTCGAGGTGCGGGTAGACGCAGTCCCCAGGCGTGTGATCGCGAAACTGCCACATGTTCTTGCGGTATTCCCGATCCCAAACACGTTGCTTGATCTCCTGGGGGCCGAAGCTCAGGAGAAATCCACGCACAAATCGGATCGCGCGGTCGACTAGATACAAGATCCAACTCCCAGGCAGTTTTCAGCGTCAGCGCTCGTACAAAAAGCAAGTAAGAGGTCTACGGTCGGTATTGGTCTGAAGAGAACCTTACCACCGGTAAATGTGAGAAGGCTTAACCAAATTGTCACCGCCTGGTAATTTCCGGCGATGCTTTTCGATTTTCATCTTAAACCGAATTTCCATGCCCTGCGCAAGAGGTTCGCGAACCTGTACCGTTTTTCCACAAGTGCGGGCTGGCGACCGGTCTGAAACGTACAGAGACGCCGTTCATCAGGAAAGTGAAGCCCAGGGTCTGCGCGTTACAATCAGCATTCGATGGCCTATCAGGTACTCGCCCGGAAGTATCGCCCGCAACGCTTTGCCGATGTGGCCGGGCAGGAACACGTAACGCGGACTCTGCTAAACGCGCTGGAGCAGGGGCGGATCGCTCACGGGTACATCTTCTCCGGGCATCGCGGGATCGGGAAGACGACGATTGC
>PLDF01000046.1:1981-2726 GCA_003135055.1 Bryobacterales bacterium
GAGGCGGCGCGGTACCGGCCGGCGCGGGATCGATACAAAATATGGATTCTCGACGAAGCGCACCAGATCACCGATGCCGCCTTCAATGCGCTGCTGAAGACTCTGGAGGAGCCTCCGGATCACGTGATTTTCATGATGGCGACCACGCAGCCGGAGGACATCCCGCAGACGATCCGGTCGCGCTGCCAGCATTTCAGCTTTCATGCGGTGAAGTTCGACGACATCCTGGCGCAGCTTCGCTCGATTGCGGAGCAGGAGCAGATCGACGCGGAGGACGCGGCGCTCCCGCTGCTGGCCGAGGCGGGCGATGGGTCGATGCGCGATGCGCTGTCGATCATGGACCAGGCCATCGCTTCGGCTCCGCTGGTGGGGGGCAAGCCGCGCCTCGAGGCGGAACAGATTCGCGAGCTGATGGGCTCGGTGCCGAACACCGTTTTCGAGCGGCTGATGGAGCAGATCAGCGCGGGGCAGACGGCGGCCGTCATTGAGGAATTGAACGGGCTGCTGAACGCGGGCAACAGCCCGTCGGCGCTGGCGCGGCAGTTTGTGCGGTATCTGCGGAATGCGCTGATGGCGCGCGTTGGCGGCGAAAATACGGAACTCCTGCAGATTTCGGCGGATGAGCGGGCGCGCGCGGCGCGTTCGGCGATGCTGTTTTCCGAAGAGGACCTGACGCGGTTTCTACAGGTAATGCTGCGGACCTTCGACGATCTGAATTACCGGCAGGAGCAGCGCTTCCACCTGG
>PLDF01000409.1:0-117769 GCA_003135055.1 Bryobacterales bacterium
CTCAGTACGGCTGCATCGCCCCCGCACCGTTGCCGCCAGAGAGTCTCGCCGATCATTGCCACCGGGGCGCCGGCCAACTCATCGTCGCTGCCGATCGTCCGGCCGGCGAGCGGTGGAAGCTCGAGCATGGCGAAATAGTTGTCTGTCACCGCTTCCACCGAGATTCTTTCGACGTGGCCGCCGAAGGTCACATCGAGCGGCAGTCGCACATAGGCGGCAAGCTGCCGGAAAGAACGCGACTGGCGGCGGAAGTCTTCATAATCCGGATACGAGCTGGAAACGAAACTGCCTGTCTTCCGATTGAAGCTGTAGACCTGCGCCAGTTGTGCGGGGTGGGGCAGCGGGAAGGGGCGCAGCAATATCTCATCGATCAGGCTGAAGATGGCCGTATTGGCGCCGATGCCGAGCGCGAGCGTGAGTATGGCCGCGACGGCGAACGCCGGGTTGCGGCGCAGGGTTCGCGCGCCAAAACGAATGTCCCGCCACATTCAGATCACTCCCACACCAGTCTCGTGGAATCGACGGCTTCCAGAGTCCCGCCACTCATTCTATGCCATCTTCCGCCGTCGCCGGCAGGGCGTCCCAAGAGCACGAGCGCTGGTTTGGGAAAGGTATATTTAAGTTTGGAGCTGGCCGCATGATGCGTTCTTTACGATATGCGGGGGCCGTCGGGCTGATGGTGCTCGGGGCGGCGCCGCTCACTCCACAGCAAACCGGTGAGCAATCCGCCGGTCCCGTAATCCGTGTGACCGTCGATCTGGTGCAGGTGGACGCGGTGGTCACCGATTCGCAGGGCCGCCATGTTACCAGCCTCAAGCCCGAGGATTTCCAGATCCTCGAAGACGGCAAGCCGCAAAAGATCACGCATTTCTCGTATGTGCCTGGCAATGCGATTCCAGGCGGGCCGGCGCCTGTGCATCCGGCGCCGAAGCAGCCTTCCGCAAAAACGTCCGAAGCGATTCCCGCGCCCGCTAAAGCGCTGCGGCCGGAAGAGGTTCAGCGCACGATAGTCCTGATGGCCGACGATCTTGGTCTTTCCTCCGACGACATTCCGAATGTCAGAAAGGCGATGAAGAGCTTTGTCGGCCGGCAAATGCAGGCCGGCGATCTGGCGTCGATCATGACTACTTCGGGCGGGATGGGTGCGATGCAGCAACTTACCAGCGACAAGAGTCGACTCTATGCTTCGATCGAGCGCGTCCACTACATGCCAGGACGTACCGGGCTGACCTGGTATGCGCCTATTTTGCCGCCGGGTCCCGACAAAAAGTTCAGAATGGAGATTGAACAACGGCTCAGTGCCGCTCGATCGCCTGTTCTGACTCTGGGCACGTTGAACGTCCTTGCGTATGCGATTCAGGGTCTGCGAGAAATGCCGGGTCGAAAGGCCATCGCACTGTTCTCGGACGGATTTCCGCCGGCTGCCGGCCGAATTGTCCAGCTCGCGAATCGCGCATCGATAGTGATCTACACGCTCGATCCGCGCGGACTTGTATCCCAGTTTTTTACGGCCCTCGACGCGAAGGGAACTATGACCCTCGGGAACGGCATCGACAACGACGAGGCGAAGCGGCTGGCAGCCTATCGCGACACGCAAAAAGGCCTCGAACAACTGGCGCAAGGAACCGGCGGCATTTTCTTTCACGACTACAATAACCTCAGCCAGGGGCTGGCCAGCGCTCTCGACGACATGAGCAGCTATTACCTGATTGGATATCAGCCGCAGAGGACGGACTTCGACCAAGTGCGCGGACTTCCCAAGTTCCACGAGATCGACGTCAAGGTTCTGCGTGCCCGCCTGCAGGTTCGCTCACGCAACGGCTTCGTCGGCGTTCCCGATCCGCTGTCGATCCCCGAAAATGCAGCCCCGCGGTCCGGCAAAGAGGAGCTGCGAAAAGCGCTGTTCTCGCCGTTCCATGCGAATGGCTTTCCGGTGCATCTGAGTGCCTTCTACTCAGCCGCAACCGCGAAGGACCCGAAGACCGGCCGCCGTCCCACGCTGCTTCGCGCAATTCTGGCCATTGATGCGCGCGGCCTCAAGTTCAACGATACTCCGGACGGCAAGAGACAATTGGATCTGGATATTGTAGCCGCGGCATACGGGGCGAACAATGAAGTGGTCGCGAGCAGCGATAGGACGTTCAGGCCCGCGATGGCGCCGGACGAGATGCATCAGACTGTAGCTTCTGGTCTGGTGTATAACTTCGAGATCGAGATTCAGAAGCCGGGGCCGTATCAGTTGAGAGTGGCGGCGTGGGACGCCAACGCGGAGCGGGCAGGGTCGGCGTCAACCTTCGTGGAGATCCCTGATTATAACCGCGCAGGGATCGCACTTTCGAGCGTGCAGCTCTACGATTCCGATGCGAAGCGGAACGAGGAACTGACGCGTGCGGGCGTGCTGGGCGCGGGGAGTCCCGTGACGCGAGTGTTCGCGCCGGGCGCGGTGCTGAAGTACGACTACACGGTGTATGGGCTGCTGATCGACGGGCAAACGGGGAAGCCGAAGCTGGACGTGGCGGTGCGTCTGTTTCGAGGTCCGGAGCAGATTTACACTGGGCAGCCGATTGCGTTGGCTATAGCCGACGGCAACTCCACGGCGGCGGTTCACGCGGCCGGCGAGATTAAGCTGCCGGAGACGCTGCCACCCGGAGACTACGCCCTGGAACTGAGCGTCCATGATCGGTTGGAGAAAAAGCAATCGCGGGGGGCTTCCCAATGGGTGGACTTCACGCTGCTTAAATAGGCAGGCAGGGTGCGGTGGCGGACTGCGTGGAACGGGGCGCGTGGCAATAGCCAAATCCAACCTCGCGGGCTGCGTCCTCGGCCGCGAAATCCCGCTCCCTCAGAAGGTGTGAATTATTCCAAAACCGCCAAAAACCCGGAATTTGGCTCTGTAGGAGCCTTGCCAGAAGCCCTAGGAGACGTTCTGAGCGAGTGAGTGACGATTTCATATCCCCCCACGCACCCATTTTGGGCTTTTTGGCATTATTTCCCGGCTTCTCACGGTCGCGGCTCTGTGACGACTGCCTGTGTCCGCAAGATAGTTACGGAGCGGCGACCGTCAGAGTGGTCATTCGTTTCCGAAAACGTGTAAGCACCCTCGGCCGCGCGAGCGGTAATTCAGTACTTCAAGCGGAGCCGCGACCTCCATCGCAAAAAAAAAGCTTGACCCTGGAACCCATTCCAGGCCCGATACTAAGCTTGGAAGGTGAACTCTGCAAACGTTTCGGGAGGAAGTCTGCGGTCCGGCGAGCTCGCGAAGCTGACCTGCGTCAGCACGGATACGCTCCGGCACTACGAACGCATCGGCCTGTTGCCCCGTCCGCCACGTACCGTTAGCGGATACCGGCAGTATTCGCCGGATTCCGTCCATCGGGTCCGGCTGGTGCGGAGCGCATTATCGATCGGTTTCAGTCTTCGCGAATTGGTGGGGATTCTGCAAGTGCGGGACCGGGGCGGCGCTCCATGCAAGCAGGTGCGGGCGCTGGCGTGCCGCAAGCTCGAAGAGATCGGGCAGCGCATCGTGGAGTTAAAGCGTCTTGAGAAACAGTTGAGCGAAATTCTCTCTGGCTGGGACGAGCGGTTGAGCCGCACTCCCGATGGCCGGCGCGCGGGGCTTCTCGAAAGCCTTTTGGATTTGCCTTCCGGAAATGGAGATCGCAATGCTTTGTAAACGAATCGTTGCCGCCTTGGCCGCAACACTGGGGCTCTGCGCGCAACAGGATACTTCGACGCACCAGGACCATTCCAATACCGTCAGCCAGCGCGGCGACCAGGTAATGGGCTTTTCGCACGAGAAGACCACGCATCACTTCCGATTGTTTCCCGATGGCGGCGCGATCGAAGTGACCGCCAACGACCCCGGCGACGCGGAAAGCCGCGCTCAGATTCGGACGCACCTGTCGCATATCGCCGGTATGTTCGCATCCGGCGACTTCGACGCGCCCATGCTCATCCACAGCCGCGTTCCCCCTGGCGTCCCGGTATTGAAGCGCCTCAAGACTGAGGTCGCCTACACCTTCGAAGAGATGGACGGGGGCGGCCGCGTTCGAATCCGCACCGGGAACCGGAAAGCGCTGGCCGCGGTATACCAGTTTCTGCGCTTCCAAATCGCCGACCATCAAACGGGGGACGCCACCGGAATCACCCAACCGGCTGATGAAAAGTAAAGCCCCTGCTTTAACCTAAGCCCCGCTCCATTCGGTCTCCAGCATCTTGGTGTACTCGCCCGAAGCGTAGAGCGGGAACTGGAAATTCTTGCCGCCAATCGCGCGGTGCGGCTCGGCATCGATGAACGACTGATACAGCAGGCTGGCCACGCTGTGATAGTGGCGCAGAAAATCCTCGGCCAGCGCATGAAACTCAGGCGGTTCCGCGAACAGAGTATTCAGGCCGATAGCGCGCGCGAACACCGCGGGGTAATCGGCCACGCCCCAGCGGATCAACTTCTCGCGTACCGGCGGCGGCGGACTACCGGTCAGCAAACCGGCGAAGCTTTGCCTCTTTACGCTGGTGGATTCCAGTTCCGGCGTCCGCTCCACGATTTCCATACATTGCCCAATCCACCGGAAAACATCCTTTCCCAGAAAATAGAGCATCCGGACCTCGGAATGGCGCCCCGTCAACAGGCGCCGCTTCAATTCTTCCCGGTCTATGCCCTCGCTCGGAATCAGGCCCGAAAGCATCAGGGCCGCCTTGGAATTCTCCATTAGGGTTCCAGGCGAGACGCGCTCGTTGAAAGGATGAAGTATGAGCGGCGGCATTTGCCAGACCTTTTCGCCGAGGCTGGTTGTTGGGCTGGTTGTTGGGGATGACATGCTTCTCTGATTATCCTATCGGCGATTCACCAGAAAACTTGAAGTCTCATAACCAAAGAGAATATAGTCCCATAGGGTCCATAGGGCCTAGACTAGGCTACGTGGTACAGAAAATGTTCTGGAAATCGGTAGGTTTTTTTCGGAGGAACGACCTGGGGCAAGACCTCGCAGAGTACTGCCTCATGACCGCGATTATTGCGCTGATTGGCCTTGGCATCTTTTACAAACTCTCAGGTGGATTCCAAAACGTGTGGGGCAACGCCGACAGCGCAATGGCCGCAGCCAGTACAGGCGCGTCCCCCGGAGCCGCAGGGACCGCCGGATCCGCCGGAGCCGCCGTCCAAAGCGCTGGCCCTGTTAACCATTAACCGGCCGCCGCTTAGACCGCACATCACCCCCGCTTCCCGGGAAGGCCGCCCGCGGCATTTGTCGGCAAGTCTCAGGCGCTACCCTTCAGGCTAAACCAGGGCTAAACCGCCAAACCCAGAAACCGGTGCGCATTGTTGTAACAGATATCCCGCACCATGGGTCCAACCATGCTCTCATCGTTGGGAATCTCCCCAGCCTCCATATCTTTCCCGAACAAATCGCATAGTACCCGCCGGAAATACTCGTGCCGCGGGTAGGACATGAACGACCGCGAATCCGTGAGCATGCCGATAAACTTCGAGATCAGCCCGCAATTCGAGAGCGCATTCATCTGCCACGTCATCGCCTCTTTCTGGTCGAGGAACCACCAGCCGCTGCCGAATTGGATCTTACCGGCCGTCTTCCCGTTCTGGAAGTTCCCGGCCATCGTCGCCACTACATAGTTATCGGCCGGATTCAGATTATAAACCACCATTTTCGGCAGCGCGTTCTCGTCCGCCAGCCGGTCCATGTAGCGGCCCAGCGCGCCGGCTTGCGGCCAATCGCCGATGGAATCGAAGCCCGTATCGGGACCCAGCTCGCGCAGCCGCCGCGAGTTATTGTTGCGCCGCGCCCCGATGTGAAGCTGCTTGGTCCATCCCCGCTCCGCGTCCCAAAGCCCGAACATCAGCATCATATAGGATGCGAACCGCTCGTGCTCTTCCGCCGAAGCCGCCTTGCCGCTGCGCGCGCGGTCGAAAATTCCGGCGGCTTCCGCCACGCTGGGGAAATTCGAGAACGGGTGGTCGATGCCGTGATCGGATAGCCGCCCGCCCATCTTGTGGAAGAAATCGTGCCGCGATTTCAGCGCGTCCAGGAACGTGTTGAAGTTCGTCACGCTCACCTTGCTTACCGCTTCGAGGCGCGCCACCCACTGGTTGAATGCCTCGGGCAGGTGCACAGTGAGGGCCTTATCCGGGCGGAAGCAGGGAAATACTTTCGTCTCCAGCCCGGAAGCGGCGATGGTTTTGTGATGATCCAGATCGTCGGCCGGGTCGTCCGTGGTGCAGAGGGCTTTCACCGAAAATTTCCGTAGAATGCCGTGCGCGCGCAACTCGCCGGTGGCGAGCATTGCGTTGGCTTTTTCCCAAATCGCGGGCGCGGTGGATTCGTCCAGCAGATCGTCGATTCCGAAGTAGCGCTGCAATTCCAGGTGCGTCCAGTGATAGAGCGGATTCCGCAACGTTTGCGGCGCCGTCCGCGCCCACGCCAGAAATTTCTCATACGGCGGCGCGTCGCCCGTGGCGTAGCGCTCATCCACGCCGTTGGCCCGCATGGCACGCCATTTATAGTGATCGCCCTCCAGCCAGATCTCAAACAGGTTGGCGAACTGCCGGTTGGCCGAGATCTCGGCGGGCGGAATGTGGCAGTGGTAATCGAGAATCGGCTCGCTTTTGGCCCAATCGTGGTAGAGCCGGCGCGCGGCCTTGTTGGTCAGCAAAAAATCGTCGTGGATGAATGCCATGGTGACCTTGAATCGCAAGGATATCACGCGCCGGACGGTCTACAATAAGCGGATGCCGCTGCGGCAGCGCGTCGAAACATATTTCGAATTCCACGCTTTGGGCGCGACCTGGAAGACCGAAATCCTCGCGGGATTCACCACCTTCATGACGATGGCCTACATCGTCTTCGTGAATCCTTCCATTCTGCACCAAACCGGCATGCCGCTCGCCGCCGTCACAGCCGCTACATGCATTTCCGCCGCCGTGGGCAGCCTGCTGATGGGCGGCTTGGCGCGCTACCCCATCGCGCTCGCGCCCGGCATGGGCCTTAACGCGTACTTCACCTACGCCGTGGTTGCGGGCATGGGCGTGCCCTGGCAAACCGCGCTCGGCGCCGTATTCCTCTCGGGCGTGGCCTTCCTGCTGCTCACCGCGCTGGGCCTGCGGCAACTGATCCTCAACGCGATTCCACACGAATTGTACGCCTCCGTGGCCGCGGGCGTGGGCCTGTTCATTGCGCTGATCGGATTCCGCAATTCCGGCATCGTCGTGCCCAGCCCGGCTACTACGGTGACGCTCGGCAACCTTGCCGATCCATCCACGCTGCTGGCGATCTTCGGCCTCATTTTGACCGCGGCGCTGCTTGCGTGGCGCATCCGCGCGGCCATGCTGATTGGCATTCTTGCCACCACTGCCATCGGGCTGGCGACCGGCGTGGCGAAGTGGGCTCCGCAGCCATACTCGCTGAGCGATCTTGGCGCCACCGCGGGCAAACTCGATATCGGCGCGGCGCTACGCATCGGCCTGGTGGAAATCGTCTTCGTCTTCCTGTTTATCGACCTGTTCGACAATCTGGGCACGCTGGTCGCCGTGGGCACGAAGGCCAAGCTCTTCGACCGCGCCCACCAAATTCCGCGGATCAACCGCATTCTGTTCGCCGACGCCGCCGCGACCGTGGTTGGCTCGCTGGTTGGCACGTCGACCGTGGTGAGCTACATCGAAAGCGCGGCCGGCGTGGCTGCGGGCGGGCGCACGGGAATCCCCGCGATCGTGACCGGCCTGCTCTTCGTGGTTGCGCTGTTCGTCGCGCCGGTAGTGGGAGCGATCCCCGCGTCCGCCACTGCCCCCGCGCTGATTTTGGTAGGCAGCATGATGGTGAGCGTGGTGGCCGAGATCGATTGGCAGGAGCCGGAAGTGGCCATACCCGCGTTTCTCACCATGCTGGCGATTCCGCTATCGTTCAGCATCGCCAACGGCCTGGCGTTCGGATTCACGGCGTATGTGGCGATCAAGCTGCTGCGGGGGAAGTTTCGGGAGGTGAATTGGTTCGTGTATCTGCTGGCGGGGTTGTTTGTGCTGCGGTTCGTATATTTGGGGCGGGGGTGAGGGTTTCATCCGCCCGGAGCGAGCGAGTGACATTGGTATAGTCTAGTCTAGTCAAGGCTGCTTGCTCCGCTGGAGGAATTGCTCGCGCAGATCAGACAGCGTGTGTCCCTCAAGATCTTTCCAGGTTATCCAGCCATTCACGGTCTCGCGATCGCTCCCGGCGCTTTGAATGCAAGCCAAGGCGGCATAACTCGGCGCGGAGAATGTTCGGCCTAAGACTTCTAAAGACCCATCGGCTACGACGACAGCTTTATATTCCCTCCGCTCGCCCCCTCGAGGTTTGTAGCCCATGGTCAGGAATTGGCCCGGAGCTAGCAGGTGGCTCTCAATTAGATTGGCAAGGAGTGACATCGTAATATCTGTATCCCTGAGTCGAGTCGTCGGCATCTAAAGAAGTGTCGAGCACGGGCCGATACTCTTCGGGAATCTCATAAATGACGTTACTCGGGTTTCCGAACTCAACCAGTTTTCGGACTACCCACAGCCTGACCTCCGTCTTTAGTGTCTGCGCCCACTCGCGCAGATCGGATCCGACGTCATCGATGGGGATGCCGACGATTGGGTTGCCTTCAAAGATGTCTGCCAGGAATTGACGTATATCAATCTCACTGACGCCGAAATCGTCAAACTTCTCCCGAAAGGCCGCATTCTCCTTCACCCTATTCACAACAAGTTCCGTAAGTAATCGCCGACTCGCGGGCTGCGAGGCGGCTATAATCTGCTTGGCGATCTGAGGTGCGATGTGGTTCCAAACACTATGAGCTGCGAGTTCCGCCTCGACGATGAACCAGCGGCGTGCTGCAATATCGACGACAAACCCGTCCGGTATCGTGCCCGCTCCATCGGAAGTGCGTATGACAGACTTAGACAGGTAGATTGAATCCGGCCCAAAAATAAATTCGGCGTTACTCTGGACAACAGTCTCGAGTTCCAGCTCGGAGCTGAATGGAGCGGCTATGAATTTCGTCTTTCCTTGAACGATCACGATTTCTACCAACCGTAATTATAGGCTAGAGAGGAATCCCGTACTGGCGTCCGGGTACGATCCGCGCCTGATCTGCGACCGTGCTCAGCAGAACGCCTCTCAATAGGAGAGCGTATCACGCGTACTCGGAAGTTGACGTTCTTCGTGACCAACGGCTCGCCCCAAGTCGGTCTAGCGGATGGGGAAGCCCCGCGTCAATATCCCAAAACCGAATCTAACGCTCGACTAATCCGCATAAACAAGCCTACCCGCCCTCGAGCGCCTTCTTCGCTTGCGCATCGAAAATCCTGGCATTGAACCAGTTCGGATAAATCGCCGCCTGCCGCGTCAACCCATCGAGCGCGTCCAGCTCCTCCTCGCTCAGCGCCACGTCGTTATCGCCGAGATCTTGACGTCAGTTAAGATCGGCCGGCTTGAACTCTTGCCGTGCGCCATGCCGGATATGGAGGATCTCCACTTCCTTCTGGCTCTCAATGACCTGGTAGATCACGCGATAGACATAGGGCATGTTGCCGTAGAGCAAGTGCCTGAGGCCCGTGTCTTCTGGTGTTGCCGGGCAACGGTTAGGGCTCAATCGGAGGCTGCGGATGGCATCTCTGAGCCCGATATACCAGGTAACAGCGGCGCTCGAAGACGGAGCGTTGATATTGCGATAAATGTTTGCGAGGTCCCGTTGCGCGCGGCGCGTGATCTTAACCCGATATGCCATGGGTGGCTTCGAATGCGGCGAAGAATTCCTCGATGTCAAGGCTTTCGCCCCGCTTTGCGTGGTCGAGGCCCTGGCGGATGCCCTCGCCGGCGTCGGCGCGGGCAGCGAGGTCGAGGAGGCGCTGATAGGACTCGGCGTCCTGAACCACAGCGGCAGCCTTGCCTTTAACCGTGAGCACAACGGCGCGTTTGCTCTTCTTGAGCTGCTTCATAAAATCGCCGGATCTGCGGCGGAAGGTGGTCAGCGACTGGATATCCTTCGTAATATCGAGCATGTGCGCCTCTGAAACTATTTAAGCACCTTTTTAGGCGCCGTGCAACCGGACCCTCCGCGCCCCGCCACGACGCAGTTCCGCATGCCGCCGCATCCCGTTTCGCTCAAAACGTAAATCGGATCTGCGATTCCAATCTCCGGTTGTTCGCGTTCTCGTAGAACCCCTCGCCGTTCGGCCCGCCGGCCACCTGGTTGGCCAATCCGAAATACGGCGAAGTGATATCGCCCGTGATCGGTCCCGGGTTGGTGTGATTCAACAGGTTCCGGATCGACAAGCCGAAGCTCAAATTATACCTGTGAGGCGTGGTTGGCGTGCCGATGATGCCGCCCAAGCCGCGCCCCGATGCCGCCGCGGCGGTTACCGATCCCCCTCCCGCACCCGGCTGCTGCGCGCTTCCCGCCGCTCCGCGCTCTTTGCCGAACCCGATGGTCTTGGCGAGCCGCAGGTTTAACGAAATCTGGCCCGGCCCGCGCCCGTAATTGCGCGGTAGCAGCGCCTCTCCGGCCGACGGATTCGGATCGAGCAGGCCGTACGCCGTCTCGATCAGGCCCGGCTTATTCATGCCAGTGGCAATCCCGGGGCGTCCGTTGAACAGCGTAGTCCCATACAGGTCGCTTCCCGCCGTAATGTCGAATGGCGCGCCGGACTGCACCACCGCAAACGGGCTGATGCGCACGTTCCACTTGAGATTGATCGATCCGCCGATGGTAAACCGGTTGCGGATGTCCGTGGCCGCGGGTCCGTACTCTCCGGCGGAGTTATACGGGTTGGCCGGAAAGGTGCCTATGCCATCCGTATTACTCATGGCATGGTTGAGCACATAGAAACCAAATAGGGAAAACCCGGCGTTCAACTTCGCGTTGACGTTGGCGATCAATTGATTTTGATTATAGATACCCGCCGACTCCATCAGGAACACCGGTCCGGGACGGCCCAGCGGAAACACGCCGCTATCCTGCACCGCGGGATTGTAAGTTCCCGGCAACGGCGCGTTGATATCCTGAGAGCGCAGTAAGTGCAGTCCGTGCGAGTTAGTGTAAGTCACCGCCAGCGTAGTGTGAGCCGGCAACTGACGCTCCAATGTTATTGCCGATTGCACGATATACGGCGCACGCATCCGCGAGCTGATCTCTTCCACCACCTGTGCGGATTGAAACCCTGCCAACGACCCGGCCGCGGGAACGTTCGGGAAGAAATCCGGATTGGTGGCCACGTACTGCTGTTGCACAATTCCGTTATATCGGCCGGCCGTCAGCGTATTTGCCAGAGGAAACCGGTCGTAAAACATGCCAAAGCCCGCGCGCAGCACCGTCTTGCCGTGGGCATTCTTGCCGCCCCCTCCCGGCGCCCACGCAACCGCCAGGCGCGGAGCGAAATCGCGCCAGTCGTGGATATGGCTTTGCGTTTCGTAGCGGAATCCCAGGCTCACAGTGACATTCGGGCGGACGCGCCACTCATCGCCCGCGAACACGCCCACATCGACTTGATGCACCGCTAACCCCGGTATGCCCGCGGCGATGCTGAACTGTGTGGCGCCGCCGCCCAAGGCGCGAATCTGCGCCGCTGGATAGCCCAATTGTTGGAACAACAGGGTGCGCCGGTAGCGCTCAATCGAAGTGATAGGCGCAAGCACGGGCTGCCCCGATGCATCCAGCACCGGCTGGTTTTGGGCGTTCAGCTCGTCCGCCAGCGCGCCGCCGCCAAACGTAAATGTGCCATTGAAATTCTGTGGCGAGACGTTGTCCTCGGTCTGGCCGCGCAGGCGGATGCCGAATTTCCAGGAGTGACCGCTCTTTACGGCCGACGTATAGTTTTGCAGCTCGTAGCTGTTCTGCGTATCGAAGGTACGGCCGCTCTGCGCGCCGCCGCCGTTGAACGACCCCAGCACCTGTATCTCGGGGTCCGGACTGTTGGCGATGGATTGCGTCGCGCTCCGGTAATATTGGAAGCGCGTCTCATTGACGGTGGCGCCAAACACCGCGGTCTCCGCCGCCTGCACCGTCTGGTTCGTGAACTGCGAGTGGAACCCGCGCGTTGTCAGATCGAATGCGCCAATGCCGTTCTCCGGCACGTCGGAATGGGTGATGCCGTAGCGGAACATCAGCGTGTTGTTCGCGTTCAGTTGGTAGTCCACCCGCGGACTCACCTTGGTGTAGCGGCCGGGCGTGGTGATAGTTGCCGCGAAGGGCTGCACTGCCAACGTCTGCGGGTTCAGCGTGACGGCGTTCACGATGGAGCCGTTATCCACCATGTTGCGCTGCGCATCCACCGTGAAGGAAGCTCTCTTAGTCAGCGGCCCGCCGGCGCTGCCCTCGAATTCATTCAGCAGGAACGGCGCCTTCACCGGCGAGTAGGGGTTCCGGGTGTTCCAGAGATCCGTCCCGAGATTGTAGTCCACCGTTCCGCGGTACTTGTCGAAACCCGGCTTGGTGAAGATTTCGATTTTTCCGTAACCCAACTTGTCGTACTCGGGCGAGAACGGGTTCTGGTTGATGCGAATCTCGCGAATCGATTCCTTCGAGGGCAGCTCGCCGCCGCTGAAGCCGTCCACGAAGATGGCGCCTCCGTTGGGACCGGCCGACGGTCCCGCCAGCGCCTGCAAATCCGCCGCCAGATCGTCCGGGTCGTCCGATAATGCCAGCAAATCGTCGCCGCGCAGCACCAGCGCGCTGGCGTTGTTACTGGAATCTGTGCTCAACGTGGGTGCGGCATTCTCGCGCACGGTGACCTTCTCCACGGTCGCCGCCACTTGCAGCGTCAGGTTGAGCGTTTGCACGCCGGCTTGCAAGGAAATCTGCGCCGCCTGCGGCTGCGTGAGGTTGGGGGCGTCGGCCCGCACCGTATAGTCGCCCGGCGCAACGCCCGCGAACGAATACGTTCCACCGCCATCGGCCGACGCCGTTTTGACCGTGCCTCCCGCGTCCGTTATGGTGACTTTAGCGCCGGGAACGGCGGACCCGCTGGCATCCGTCACCCGCCCGCGGAGCGTCACCGTCTGCGCCATCAGCGCGCACGTCAATCCCAATGCAAGTAAGTACGAGCAGATTCGATGCATGTCCCGGTGTCCCACAGTCCTCAACGCTTCAATATAATGCGGAGAAGATGACGACACGATTAACTCTCCTCGCTATAGCCGCCAGCAGCGCTCTCTGGGCGCAAGATTCCGGCTCAACGGCTGTACCATCCGCGGCCAAACCCATCCGCCTCGCCATCGCGGGCCTCAATCACGGCCACGTTTCCGGCTTCCTGCGCGGCGCACAAAGGCGCAAGGAAGTCGAGATTGTGGGCGTTTGGGACCCCGATTCCGCGCTCCTGTCCAAATACGCAAAATCCGACAATTTCGCCGCCGGCATTCTCTACACCGATCTCGCCAAGATGCTGGACACCGTGAAGCCCGAGGCGGTGGCCACCTTCACCGATACTTTCGGCCACGCGGCCGTAGTGGAAGCCTGCGCGCCACGCCATATTACCGTGATGATGGAGAAGCCGCTGGCCGTCGATATGAAGCAGGCGCACGCCATGCAGCAGGCGGCCGCCAAGTACGGCGTCAGCGTGCTGGTGAATTACGAGACCACCTGGTATCGCAATTACCAGGAGATCTACAACATCATGCACGACCGCAAACCCGCCGGCCCCATCCGCAAAATGGTGGCGATGGACGGCCATACCGGGCCCAAGGAGATCCACGTGCAACCCGAATTCTTCGCCTGGCTGAGCGATCCGGTCAAGAACGGCGCCGGCGCGCTTTTCGATTTCGGATGCTACGGCGCCAACCTCATGACGTGGCTCATGGACAATCAGAAGCCGCTCAAAGTCACCGCGCTGGCGCAAACCAACAAGCCCGAAATCTATCCGAAAGTGGACGACCAGGCCACCATCCTGCTGCAGTATCCCGGCGCCCAGGGCATCATTCAAGCCTCGTGGGATTGGGCCTTCGACCGCAAAGATCTCGAAGTCTACGCGCAGCAGGATCTGCCCGATAAGGCTGTTGGCGCGTCCGCCGTATCGTTCGACCATGGCAACGGCCTGCGCGTGCGGCTGCCCGGGCAGGCGGCGGAAGAGACGGTCGCATCCCCCGAGCGCAAGCCCGAGGAGCGGGATTCCATCGCCTACCTCACCGCCGTGGTTCGCGGCAAATTCAAACCCTACGGCCCGTCATCGCTCGAAAACAACGTGGTAGTGGTCGAGATTCTGGACGCCGCGCGCGAATCGATCCGCACCGGTAAGACCATCACGCTCGCCAGGTAAACACTAAGGTAAACAGGGATGCACCTTAGGTACCTACCTGGCCTGCGGGAATTACATAAGTCTTACAAAGCACGAGCCAAACTCCTGCTAGCGTGGGTATGTAATGCTACTCACTCAAACCCCCGTGAATATTGACACACGGGTCCCCAATACCCAGGCTCCGGTGAATATCGACAGCCGCGGCCCCAAACGCGTCAGGATGAACTGGCCCACCGCCATCGTGATGGGGCTTTTCCACGTCGGCGCCATCGCCGCGCTGTTCATGTTCAGTTGGCGCGACTTTGCGGTTGCGATTTTTCTGCTTTGGATGGCCACCGGTCTCGGCATTAGTATGGGCTACCACCGGCTGCACACGCACCGGTCATACCAGGTGCCATTGGCGCTCGAATACTTCTTCGCCTTTTGCGGCGCGTTGACGCTGGAGGGCGGACCGATTTTCTGGGTGGCCACGCATCGCATCCACCACCAAAAGTCCGATCAGCCCGGCGATCCGCATTCTCCCCGGGACGGCGGCTGGTGGGCTCACGTTGGCTGGATTCTCTACGGCGAGGCCAACCACAACAACACCCGGCTCATGTCGAAGTATGCCCCCGATCTGGCGAAGCATCGCTTTTATATCTGGCTGAACAACTATCATTGGGTCCCCATGGTCGGGCTCGGACTTCTGCTGCTCGCCATCGGCGGCCTTCCCCTGATGCTGTGGGGCATCTGCATGCGCGTGGTTGTCGGGCTCCACGTCACCTGGCTGGTCAATTCCGCCACGCATATGTGGGGCAGCCGCCGGTTCAATACCCGCGACGATTCGCGTAACAACTGGTGGGTCGCGCTGATCACATTCGGCGAAGGCTGGCACAATAACCATCACGCGCATCCTACTTCTGCCCGCCATGGCTTGGCTTGGTATGAGTTCGATCAGTCGTGGCTCCAGATCAAGCTTCTGAAGCGCCTGGGCATTGCGAAATCGATTCAGGTGGCAAGCGTAAACGGCCAATCCGCCGAACGGGAAGCAGCTTAGCTTAGTTGCCAGACCGCTTGGTGGCGCGCGCCGTTCCTTCGGAGCCACGACCGTGAGGGAGTGCTTTTCGCTGGGGAAAAATCGCTGAGACTCGCCGTTTTTGTGGCAGGCGCTCTCGCCCGCTAACCGATTGTTTCAGGCCTCCAAGTGCAGGATTCATTCGAACAAATCCCCCAAAGCCTCTCGGGGTGTATACTACCCACTGTTCCATGGGAAGCCCCACGTTTATCCCGACCGCGGAGGCGTTACGCGCAGTCTCACGCGATCTGCGATTTCATCCCTCAAATGTGGAGCATCCGCGGCGGCTGACGGCCGGGCAGATCGCAGCCTTCAATCGTGACGGCTATCTGACTGGGATTCAGGTGTTCGATGAAGCGGAGATTGCGGATATCCGCAGCTACTTCGACGAGCTCCTGGCACGCACGCTAGCGGCGGGTGGCGACAGCTATTCGATCAGCACCGCGCACCTTCGCTATGGCCGCGTCTACGATCTGCTGACGCATCCGCGGATCGTGGCCTATGTAGGCGACCTATTGGGCGAGGATGTCATCGGATGGGGGTCGCATTTCTTTTGCAAGATGCCCGGCGATGGCAAGCGCGTCTCGTGGCACCAGGATGCCAGTTACTGGCCGCTCACGCCCTCAAAGGCGGTCACCGTGTGGCTGGCGATTGACGATTCCAAAGTCGAGAACGCCTGCATGCGATTCATTCCCGGCTCGCATTGGTTCGGCCATCTGACCTACGCGCTCACGGAAAACGACGACACCAACGTGTTGAACCAAACCGTGGCGGGCGTGGAGCAACTCGGCGCGCCGTTCGACGACGAGCTGAGGGCTGGGGAGATCTCGATTCACAGCGATCTGCTGGTGCATGGGTCGGAAGCAAACACATCGGACCGGCGGCGCTGTGGACTGACGCTGCGATACTGTCCGGCCGAAGTGCGGGCCGAGCTGGGGTGGAACGCGAAGGGCGTCTGCGTCAGCGGGAGCGACCCGTCGGGTCACTGGGCCAACGCGCGGCGCCCGGATACGGATTAGCTGGTGGGACAGGCCTCCGGGCCTGTCCTCTTAGGGTGAACGGCGATGCGTCATTCGCCACTGCTTGCGGCACGGAGGGGAGCGCATCCTTGGGGACGATCTCGACCCTTTGCAGGATCGGTTCCGCGCCGTCGCCCACCGGAATCGCGAAGGCTCGCCAATCGCCTTCCCCCTGGAAACGCTGCTGAAGCACCCCGTTCTTCGCTAAGGAGGTATCCCCACTGCGGCAAGCCGGCCAGGGGGCCGGCAGCGGACCAGTCAGCAGACCAGGGGATCCGCCCTTACAAGTAAGCGTCCGGTTGCCAAGCCTACGTCCGCGCCGCGAAGATCGCATTGTGTCCGCCGGGCTCAATCACGCCGATTTCGCGCATGCCGTAAAACGTGGTGCGCTCCGCCAGCGCGACAGGGTATCCTTCGAGGCGCTTGAGCACGTCCGCGAAATCTTCGACCTCAATGAATAGCGACGCGCGGCTCGACGACCCTTCCGGCACGAAGACGGGCGCATCCTTGCGCGCGCTCGCGATGGTTTGCAGCATCAGCTCGGCGCCATCGCGCACCAGGATCACAAAACCCAGACGGTCGCCTTCCGGCACTTCCACCGTCTTTTCAAAGCCCATGCGCTCCACCCAAAAGGGCAGCGACTTTTCAATTTCATCGACCAGCAGGACAGAAGTAATTTTCATGCCCAATTCTCGCCCGCCCCGGCGTTTCCGGTATTGGAAAAAACGGCCATGGGAGTTCGCCCCGTGAACTCGCGAAAGTCGCGGATCAGGTGCGCCTGGTCGAAGTAGCCGGTCTCCGCGGCGATGGCGGCCCAACTCAATTTGCGGCTCGCCGCCAGCTCGAAGGAACGCCGAAAGCGCAGCACGCGGCACAAATGCTTCGGAGTGAGTCCGCTCTCTTCGAGACAGCGCCGCCGGAATTGACGCGCGCTCATGCCGGCCTGTGCGGCCGCCCAATCGAGATCGACGACGCCATGCGCGGCCGCCATGGCTTCCATGGCGCGGGCAATCGCGCCGGCCGCGGCACCGGTCGCAGTTCCGGTCGCAGCCCCTGTCGCCGGCAGCGCGCTCACGAGCAATCGCGCCCGCTCTTCGGCGGATGGCGAGCCGCTGAGACGGCACTCCAACTCGCGCGCGCGGCGTCCCCAGAGCTGCTCCAAAGGCGCCAACCGTCCGGTCAATTCGACGGGCGGCGCTTGCAGGAACTGCCGCGCCAGTCCCGGGCGGAACCTCACGCCTACCACCGCCGTTCCGGCGGACATCCGGAACCGCTGCTCCACCGGCATAGCTCCTACAGCGCGCAGTCCCAGTTCCGGGGAATACACAATGTCCAAGCAACCATCGGGGCGTACGGCGTGGACCATCGCGGCATGATCCAGCGAGGCCGGGGATTCGAAGGTCCAGCAGCACTCCACCCAACGGGAAAGCGCCGCGCCCGGGCTGTGCTCACGGTACACGTTTGGAATACTCCGGTGGAATCAGGAGCGTCAAGGCATCCGGTACGATCCGCACCTGCGCCGGCAAATTTCCGGCGATTTCGCCATCGATCTGCGTGTACACAAGCACGTTGTCGGGGCCGGAGAGTGACGCTGCCGCCGTACGCAGCACCGTGACGCCCTTCATTCCGCCCAACCGGTTCAACATAAGCCCAAGCAGATATTTTACATAACGGAAGCTCGACCGGCCTTCGAACAGCACCATCTCAAACTCGTCGTCGAAGAGGGTCACGTGCCGGGCGATGGCGAAATCGCCGCCGTAATTCCGCACTTTGCTCAGCAGCGCAAACGAGCAGCGCCGCGTCACACCGTTGGCTTCCACGTTGAACTCGGGCAGATCGCGCCCCAGCATTCGCCATCCGGCGAGCCAGTACGCCAGCTTACCGGCGCGCGCCTTGAGCGGAGCGCTCACGTTATAAGCGACGTGCGCATCGAGGCCCGCGCCCGCCATCAGCAGGAAGTAGCGGGAAACGCCGCCCTTGCCGCAGGTCACGTAGCCCACGGAAATACGGTGCGGGCGGCACTCCTCCAGTTTTTCCGCGGCGCTCTCGAGATTGCCCCCCAATTCCATCTCCGTGGCCAGCACGTTGGCGGTCCCGGCAGGCAGAATCCCCAGTGGAACATGGGAATGAATCATGCCCTCCGCCACCTCGTTGATGGTGCCGTCGCCGCCGGCGGCAACAATCAGATCGGCCCCGCGCTCGATATGCTCGCGCGCCATGGCGCCCGCGGTTTTCGGCCCCGTGGTGGGCACAACGGTCACCGTATGGCCATTTTTTGTGAGAGTCTCAACCGCCCGCGTGAGCGACGCCCGGCCTTTCCGCCCCAGTTTACCGGCGCGAGGATTGTAGATGAGGACGGTATTCCTGTAGGCTGTAATGTGTTTTCTCCACGCTCACTCGTTAGATTATAGATGAGAGACGTATGAAAGATCCCGCCCGTGAAATAGAACGGCTTCGCGAAGAGCTGCGCCGCCACGAACACCTCTACTATGTCCTCGACCAGCCCGAGATCGCCGACGCCGATTACGACGCGCTGATGCGGCGCCTGCAGGAACTGGAAGCCGCGCATCCCGATCTTGCCTCGCCCGATTCGCCCACGCAGCGCGTCAGCGGCAAACCGCGCGAGGGGTTCGTCAAGGTGCTGCACAGCTCGCCCATGCTCAGCCTGGATAACGCGCTCACCGATACCGAGCTGCGCGAGTTCGACCGGCGCGTGCGCGATCTTCTGGGCGGCGAAGAGTACCGCTACGTCACCGAGCTGAAGATGGACGGACTTTCCATGGCCGCGCTCTACCGCGATGGCAGCTTCCGGCAAGCCATCACCCGCGGCGATGGAACCACGGGCGAGGAGGTCACCGAAAACGCGCGCACCATCCGCTCCCTGCCCCTGCGCGTAAAGACGAAGTTGCCAGTATTCGAAACGCGCGGCGAGACGGTCCTGAATCGCCGCGCTTTCGAACGGCTCAACGCCGAGCGCGACGAGAAGGGTCTGGCGCGCTTCGCCAACCCGCGCAACGCCGCGGCCGGATCGCTGCGCATGCTGGAGCCGCAAGTCACTGCCTCGCGCCGCCTGGATTATTACACCTACTTCCTGCTCGCCGATGGCCAGCCAATCTACGACAGCCACTGGGCATCGCTCGACGAGCTGGCGCGGATGGGCTTCAAGGTGAATCCGGAGCGCAAGGTGTGCGCGAATATCGACGAGGTGCTGGCTTTCTGCGAGCACTGGGGCGCGCGCCGCGAAGAATTGCCGTACGAGATCGACGGCGTGGTGGTGAAGGTGGATTCCATTCCGCAGCAGCGTGCGCTAGGCTTCACGGCCAAAGCGCCGCGCTGGGCCATCGCATACAAATACGCGGCGCGGCAGGCGGTCACGACGGTGGAATCGATCGGGGTAAACGTGGGCCGTACCGGCGCGCTCACGCCGGTGGCGTTCCTCAAGCCCGTCCAGGTGAGCGGCGTCACCGTGTCGCGCGCCACGCTGCACAACGAAGACGAAATCGAGCGGCTGGGTCTCCAGTCTGGCGACGATGTGGTGATTGAGCGCTCGGGCGACGTGATTCCCAAAGTAGTCCGCGTGGAAAAGCAAGGCGCGCACCGCACTCCGTTTCACATGCCGGCGGCGTGCCCCATCTGCGGCGGACACGTGGTGCGCGAGGAAGGCGAGGCGGCCAGACGCTGCATCAACGTCAATTGTCCCGCCCGGCTGAAGGAATCCGTTCTGCACTTCGCTTCCCGCCACGTGATGAACATCGACGGCATGGGCGACGCGCTGGTGGATCAACTGGTGGACCGCGGCATGGTGAAGAGCGTCGCCGATCTATACCATCTCACCGTCGAGCAGTTGGTTTCGCTGGAGCGCATGGGCGAGAAATCCGCCACCAACGTCGTTCGCAATATCGAAAACTCGAAGCGGAGCCCGCTGCCGCGCGTGCTCAACGCGCTGGGCATCCGCTTCGTCGGCGAGCGCACAGCGGTCTTCCTCGCCGAGTATTTCGGCAGTATGGAGGCGATTGAGTCCGCCGCCTTGGAACAATTGCAGCAGGCCGAAGAAGTGGGCCCAAGGATAGCTGAGAGCATTTTCCAGTTCTTCCGCGAACCGCGAAACCGCGAATTGGTGGACCGGCTGCGCGCCGCGGGTTTGCAATTCACTCACGCCACCACCCGTCCGAAAGCGGGGCCGCTGGCGGGATATACGCTCGTACTCACCGGGACGCTGCCTACTCTCAGCCGCGACGAAGCGAAGCAGCTTATCGAGAGCGCCGGCGGCAAAGTCAGCAGCGCCGTGAGCAAGAAAACCAGCTACCTGGTGGCGGGTGAGGAAGCCGGATCGAAGTTGCTCAAAGCCCAGGAACTGGGCGTCAAGATTCTGAGTGAAGAGCAACTGCGGAAGATGGCTGGAGCCACGGAGCCCCCGGGGATAGGCGAGGTCCCCGCTCCCAAAGGCTAGTGAACGGAGATGGTAACGGTATTCGAGGGGATGGCGCCAGCCCAAAGCAGGACCGGAACGCCGTTCCCGGCGGCTACTCCCTGCGGTACTTGCACGTTCACCTGGTAGAGTCCCACGAAGCCGGGAGTCAGCCCCGCGAAACTGACTGGAGCCGGCACGCCGCCAATGGTCGCCGTCAGATTGCCGATCAGGTAGGAAAGAGGGCTTGCCACGGCAGTGGCTCCAGTCTGTGGCGGGTTGCTCACGGCGCCCAGCCCGGTGGCGTAAATCTGCAGGTAGTCGCCGGCGTGGGCGGGCGAGGTGGCGTTCACAACCTTTCCGGCGACACTCACGATGGCCCCTTGGCCGCCCTGTGGCGCTCCCAGGGAGAAAATACCGGGTCCGACCGTGCCTATTGCGAGCGTCTGCGGCGCGCTGGCGATTGCATTGGCCGTGACCGTCACCGGCGCAGTCGACTGGCCTTGCATTTCCCACGGCACTTGCAAATTCAGTTGCGACGGAGAGGCGAAGATGATGGGGGCGGAAATGCCGCCGAACTGAACGACGGTTCCGCCCGGCGTCGAGCCGGCCAGGTTCGAACCAAACAAGCTAACCAGGGAGCCTGGAATCAGATCGCCTTGCTGAAGCGTGGCGGCGTTGACGAAGTCCGCCGCGGTGAACTGAGGCCCGTTAGCGGAACCGGAGACTGGTGAAACCGATAGCGTATTTCCCGACCCGCCACTGCCCAGGTAAGCGTAGAGGGACGAAACGCCAAGCACTCCCGCGACCAGATTGTCTTGCACGCTCACCTGCACCTGGTTTCCACTCGCGATGTCCACTCCGGCCGCCACGTTGATGCCCTTGATTCCCGGCGTGCCAACAAGCGTGAGAGCCTGGTCCACCTGGTTGCAAGAGATCTGTGCCGCGGACACGACATTATTGTCGGCCGAGAAGGTGGCGGCGCCATCGTTGGGGGCTCCTCCTCCAAATCCGCCGGTAACGGCGATTCCGAGGAACGGGGTGTTCACTTCGTTATTGGTAATCGAGATGCCGTTGATGGTATTTCCCTGCGCCAGCACTCCCGCCCATACATTGATTCCCGCGCTAAAAATTTCATCCTCTAAGGTGAAGTTTCCGGGAGGAGATGAGACCTCGATACTGTTCGCCTGGACAAGCACGCTCGATAGCGAATTCCCGGTCGCGGGGCTGCTCGCGCCGAGGGAGCCGCCCGCTTCAAGCGACATTCCAGTAGACGACCCGCCCGTCAAGGTATTACCCAATATGGAGAGATTGGAAATGGCGTCGTTCATCGACGTTCCCGATGCCGCGTAAACCTGGATTCCCGTGCGGCTGGGTCCCGCGATGGTGTTCCCAAGAATGCCGATGTTCGTGGCGATGTTGTTCTCCGAGTACTCGATCGGCAGCACATTATCGTCGTTAGAATCTCCCACGGCAAATACGATGCCGACTAACTGGTGTGAGTAGTCGCCGGGCTGGACAGAGCCCGTCATGCTTATCTGATTGCCGATAATCTGCATGCCGTCAATCAAGGCCCCGGATACGCTGCTGCCATTCCCGTCCCCAATGAGAATTACACTGGAAGGAAAAGCGGCTGAGATGGAATTGTTGGCGATCAAGGTATCGAGCACCTGGTTCGCCGGCCCAACCCCGCCATTGGCGCCGACCGTGATGCCTAACGCGTTTGGCGCCGGAAGCACCAAATTGTTGTTGGCGATGGTGGTGTGCTGCAACGTGTCGCCGCCGGTGAGAGCCAACTGGATGCCAAACATCGGGCCGGAGACGCTGCCGGCGATAGTGTTGCCGGTAATCAGCATATGGTCCCAGGTGTTCCCCGTGGGGGGCGCGCCGGCGGCTTGGGCGCAGGCTGGACAGAAGACGATTCCGATATTTTGGACGTTCGTCATCGCCAGGTTGCCGATGGTGATGTTGGAGAAAGTGGTCCCGGTGGCCACGGGTAAACCGAATTTCGCCGTTGGGGGCTCGATGTCAACGCAGTTCCCACAGTTCCGGAGTGCAAGCGCGTAGAGAGTGTTGCCACCGGAAACGATAAAAATAGTGGCCGTGCCCGACAGGCTGGTGAGCGTGATGTCGGGTTGTCCATCGCCATCGATGTCACCGTTGATGGTCACGTTGCCCCCGGATAAGAACGACAATCCCATGGACGGCGGGGTATCGACGACGATAGTGGCGCCCTTCAGTGCAGGGGCGAACTGGATGTTCCATGTGCCCGGGTCGTTGTTCGTGGCATCAATCGCTTCCTGGATAGAAATTCCGTCCGGGCCGGGATTGGCAACCAGCGCCTTCACCGAAGACGTGTCGCCATTAACCACGACCGTGGCATTCGTGACCGTGATCACCGTGCCGCGATTGAGGGTAACATTCGGAATGGTCACTGCGGGAGGGGTATAACTGCTCGCGCCGACCCCGCCGCAATAGGCCGGCAACTGGTCCGATAGTGTCGGAAGCGCACCGATGGCTAGTAAGAATAAGCAGGGGATAGCCCCCATAGGGTGTCGTATTTTCAAGAGGCTCCAGGCGGGCAGGTTCCGACCTGGAACTCCTATTTTGGACTTACAGGGTTACCTCAAGTATACACCCAGCCCCGCTCCATCTGCCGCCGTGCCGCGCTCTGCTCGCACGCATAGTATCCTCAAGCCATGACCCTTCCGCCGTTTCTTCTGGATGAATGGCTCGATCAAAACCACGCCGCCGATCCGCCCATCGAGTTCGATCTCGGCTCGAGCACCGGCCCCGTCTGGACCCTGCGCGAGCTGCTGAGTCTCTCCGGCGATCCGGAGGCGCTCGGCGTTTTTGAGACACTCCTCGACACCAACCTGCTCTACACGCCTCCCGCCGGAACCCGCGAGCTGCGCGAAGCCATCGCCGCACTTGAGGGCGCCGACCCGGATTGCATCCAGGTTGTAACCGGCGCGGCCGAGGCGCTGCTGCTGCTCTTCTTCGCCGCTGCCGGCCGCGGCGCCAACGTGATTCTGCCGCAGCCCGGATTCCCCACCAACGATGCGCTGGCTGCGTCCCTTGGCATTGAAGCCCGTCACTATGTGCTGCGTCCGCAAAACCAGTTTCGCATCGACCTCGACGAAATCCGCCGTCTGGCGGACAGCAACACGCGCCTGCTGCTGGTCAATTCGCCGCATAACCCCACCGGCGCCATCCTCAGCGATGCGGAAGTGGAGAGCCTCCACGATTTCTGCGCCGGCAGCGGCGTGCAGTTTGTCTGCGACCAGGTTTATCACCCGATCTATCATGGCCCCGCCACGCGCACCGCCGCCCGTCTGCCGCACGCGACGGTGCTGGGAGATTTCTCCAAGGCGCTCTGCCTCAGCGGACTCCGCACCGGCTGGATCGTCGAGCCCGACCCGATCCGCCGCCACCAATACCTGAACGCGCGCAGTTACTTCACGGTCTCGAATACGGTTCTCGGCGAGCGCCTGGCCACGCTGGCGCTCCGTCGCCACGAGACCATTTACGCCCGCGCGCGCCGCATCGCATCGGCCAACCTGGCGCTGCTTGATGCCTTCTTCGAAGCGCATCGCGACATAATGAGCTGGGTGAGGCCGCGCGGCGGCATGACCGCATTCCCGTGGCTCACGAGCGCCGCCGATACGCGCCCGTTCTGCCGCGCGGCGATGCAGCGCGGCATTCTGCTCGCCCCCGGCGATTGCTTCGGCATGCCCGCGCACTTCCGCATCGGCTTCGCGGCGTCCGGCGAGCGCTTCGCCGCCGCCATTGAGCGTCTGGAGGAATTCGCCGCGGCCGCTGAAATATCTTCTACTGCTTGTCGTCCTGCATCAATTTCCCAACCCGCTTGAGGCTGCTCTTGATCTCCTCGGTGGCGTCCGCGATCTGGTTGGTGTCGTAAATCACCCGCGGCGTCAGGAAGATGATCAACTCCGTGCGCTGCGTGCTGGTGCTTTTTGCTCCGAATAGCGTACCCAAAATGGGAATATGGCTCAGAAACGGAACGCCGCCGGTACTATCCGTATGGTTCTCCAGAATAGCGCCGCCGATGGCGATGGTGTCGCCATCCTGGACTGTCACCTGCGTGCTTACCGACCGGTTGGAGAAGGAAGGCGATTGGATTGCCGAGCTGGCCGTGGGCGCAATCGGCGCACTCACCTGTTGGTTGATGACCATGGTCACCACGCCGCTCGAATTGACGTGCGCCACGATCGACAGCGTCACGCCCGAGCTTTCGTTGCTCACCGTGCTGGCAAAGACCGAGCTGCCGCCCGATTGAACGCCCGAGGCTACGCCCTGCGACGAGAGCACCGGCACCTGCGTCCCCACGTTCATGGTGGCCGGAATACTATCCGTGGCGATGATGCTCGGCGAAGAAATCACGCGCGTTTTTCCTCTGGTCTCCGAAGCGTTCAGCACGCCGAGCAACTGGTTGTTCTTCGAAACCAGCGCGCCGATGGTCAGAGCCAATCCGCCGGGGCCGCCGGCGGCCGTCAACGCCGACGCAGGCGAAAGGCCCGTAATGCTGGTGCCGGAGGTGGTGTTGCCAGTCACGCCAGTGGCGGACGACGAACCGACTCTCTGCAAATAGCTCTCCACCCCCGCGGCGAATTCATTGTCGAGATCCACTTCGTAGATTTTGGCGTCGATGAGCACCTGCCGCGGCGGCAGATCGAGCTGGGTCATGAGCGTCTTGATCTGTTCGATGTCCTGCGGCGTCCCCTGCACCAGCAAGGTATTGTCGAACGGGTTTGGAATCACGTGCGGCGCGTTGGGCGGAAGCTGGCCGTAGGGCGATTGCCCCATGTAGCTGCCGGTCTGCCCCGCTCCGCCCGCGCCCATCGCTTGCGGCGTTAGCGCAAATGGAGTGGACGTCGCAACTCCCGTACCGCCCGACACCGGCGTCGCGGAAAGACCGCCGCCGTATGGCGAACCGTATCCGCCAAAACCGCCGCCACCGCCATAGCCGCCTCCGCCTCCGCCACCGCCGCCGTACATCGAGTTCATGCCCATCCCCATCCCCGCGCCCGTCCCGTTTAAGCCCATTCCAGCCGAGACCATGCTGCTGTTGGAGCTGGCGGCCAGGCTCATCAGGGCCATGGGGTTGCCGCTGTAGAGCCCCATTATGGCGGCCGCCACAATTTCCGCGCGGCTGTATTTCATGCGGTAGGTCCAAATTTGGGTCGCGCCAGCGGTGAGCTTGACTGGAATATCGAGCTTGTCGATCCACTCCTTCACCTGAGTGAAGATTCCGGGGTTCGGCGCCACGGCGATCAGCGTATTGATGCGATCGATGGGAATGAAATGCACGGCCGAAGCTTTCTCGGAAAGAGAGTACGCCTTGAAAACCGTGTCGAGATCCTTCACCAAATCCGAGGGGCGGCTATTGGTTACATCGAACAGTTTCACGCGCTGGCCCGCGAAGCTGTCGCTATCGAAAAGGTAAATCAGCTCCATCATCCGTTTCATGCTGCGGCTGTTGTCTTCCACGATCAGCAGGTTGGCCGGATCGTAAGTGGAAAACGTCGCGCCTTCGCCCATGAATGGCTGGAGCAGCTTCAGGATCTCGGCCGCGGTGGCGTACTTCAAAAAGATCAGGTCGAGCACCATGCGCTCGTCGTCGGGAAGAGTCTTGGGGTCGGCGTTGGTGACCGGGTCGGTGGGCAAATTCGAGACGCTCGCGATAGGCACAATATGATACAGGTCGCCCACCTGCACGATAGCCGCTCCGTTCACCCGCAGAATGGTCTGCAGCATGGGCATGTAGTCGATCTGCTTCACTTCGCCGTAGGTGTGAATGGTGACCGCGCCCTTGATGCGCGGGTCGAGGATATAGTTGATTTTCAGCCGCTGCGCCAGCACGCGGATCATCTCCGTCAGCGACACGTTGTCCATGGAGAACGCATCGGTCTCGCTCAAGCGTCCCGGTGCAGTCGCGCCATTCGCCTGCGGCGGCGTGGCAGTGGCAGCGGGCGTCTGCGCCGGCTTGGGAGGAGGCGGCGGCACGTAGGGGATCGACGGCGCAATTTGCGCGGATAGCATCGCCGCAGCCGCGGACACAATCAAAAACAAGCGAAACAAGTGGCGCGTCATTTTTTTCAATCCTGCTTAGTAGCCGTCTTGGCCTTTTCGTGTTCCCACGCGGCTTTCTCGCCCGCGTCCAGGTCGGTCTTCTTCTTCTCCCACTTGTATATGCCGAAGGGGCCTGGGCGCTCGAACTTGACGCTGTCGCCATCTTCGGTGACCTTCACTCCCTCCATGCCGTGGTCCTGTTCGCGCTTTTTCCGCAAGGGCGCGCCGGTATCCTCTATTTTCGCGATGCCGAACGGCGTCGGACGCAGAATCCACTTCTTGCCCTTGGCGTCGGCGTAATGGTACGAACCCGGTTCGAACTCCACGGCGCCGGGCGGAATTTCCGTCAGAGGCTTCTCCGCGGCTTCGGTCTTGGCCTTCGTCCGGTCGTCGTTCTTGGCCTTCGGATCGTCGGCGGCAAACAACGCCGCGGTAAAGCATAGTGCGATTAGCAGCTTCATAGTGACTCTCGGTTCCGTTTACTTGGCCAACTTACTTGGCCAACTTACTTACCTACCGGGTCCCAGAGGCACGATGAACCGAACGGCCCCTTGATCTCCGTCTTTTTGAATCCGTCCTGCACAGCTCCAAACGGCAGGGTGTCGTTAGGCTGGCAGATCCTGGACCCACCGAAGGCTTCTCCGCCCGGCCCTTTCGCGCTTGGCGTCTCAACCCGAGCCTGCACGGCCGGCGCCGGCGCTTCCGTCCGGCCGGTGGATGCGGTCTCGGCCTGCTGTTGACCGGCCGCATGACTGGCGATCTCATCTAATGGCTTGCGGATCGTCTGGCCGTCCCACTCCAGGGTGAGGTCTTCCCGGGTTATGTCGATCAGCTTGAACGGGCCGATCATCTCACCCGGACGAGTCGCCTGTTGCGGAGCGCCCGCACTCACGCTCAAAATCGCCATCGGCCCGTCGCCGAAATTCATCGAGCCATGATAGACCGGCAGCGGCGGTACGGGCGGAGGCGGGGGAACCGGCGGCTTCTCCACGATCACTTCCGGATTCCGCGACCGGTCGAACAAATCCTTCTGGGCGATCTCGGCGTAGCCCGCCGGCAGCACTGCCGGTGGAACCGGAGCCGCCGTAAAAGGCGGTCCGGGAATGGGCGCAATGCGCCGATGGAGCTCGGCCGCTGCCCGCGCTTTATCGGCCACCCAGCGGTTGTGCAACTGCCACCCTGCAAAACCGGCCAACGCCAGCAGCAGGGAATTCAATAGCCAGAGTTTGCGGTTCATAGGCCGGCCGCCCCAGTGGGACAGGCATCCCGGCCTGTCTTCGGAGTTTTTACCAGTGGGACGGACGATCGCCTTTTGTCGTCTATCAAGCTGCCATGCTCGCAAGGAATGACAGACCACCAAAGACGATGGTCTGTCCCACCGGTCTGCGGAGCGACAGGCCGGGAGGCCTGTCGTACGAGTGTCAAGCTGCCATGCTCGCAAGGAATGACAGACCACCAAAGACGATGGTCTGTCCCACCGGTCTTCAGGGCGACAGGCCGGGAGGCCTGTCGTACCAGCGTCAAGCTGCCATGCTCGCAAGGAATGACAGACCGCCAAAGGCGATGGTCTGTCCCACCGGTCTTCAGGGCGACAGGCCGGGAGGCCCGTCGTACGATGCGGCTCATAGGCCGGCCGCCCCTCTTTGCGTCTTGGGGATCAGCTTGCGCGGCACGATCGCCGATACGGTCAACCGCACTTGCACGTTCTTCTTCTTGTCGTTGCCGCCGTTGACGCTGATTTCGCTGGTGGCAAGAATCGCCGGCTGGTCGCCGAGCGCCGTTAGAAGATTCACCAGTTGTTCGATGGCGCAGGTGAACGCCACCGTGTACGAGATCTCGCCGTAGTCGTCGCCGATGGGCTGCCCGCTAAGCCCCTGGCTGCCGCGCGCATCGATGCCGTTCGCTTTGGCGATGGTCTGCGTGATTTCGAGAAGCTGCGCCTGCGCCTGCGCTTCCGTGTCGGCCTTGAGGACGCCCTGCTCGCGGTCGGCCAGCTCGGCTTTAGCGTGCACCACTAGTTGTTCCTTGCCGGAAACCGTGGCCTCCAGTTGCCGCAGCCGCGCCAGGCGCTTTTCCGCCATGGGGATGGAATCGGTGGCCGCCACTACGGTTTGCGGGCCGCCTCCATAGACGCCGAACCGCAGAATCAAAATCAGGGCAACGCCGCAAACCAGGAATACCAGCGTGCGCCGGTTAACCGAGCCGACTTCGAGCGGCATCAGGGCTTCCTCCGGCTGGCGTGGATCTGGAACAACTCCCCGGCCCCGCCCGGCGCGGCGCTGACGCCGTCGATCAACGTGTTCTCGAAGAACCGCGAAGAATCGAAGATCTTGAGCAAGGGCGCGGCCTGCGGGCCTTCGCCGTTGAACCGCACTGCATCGCGCCGCAAATCGACGTTGCTGGTCCAGATGGGCGGGGCCAGCAGCCTGGTGATCTCGTTGAGCGCGTCCAAATCGTTTCGCGTCTGGCTGCGATACCGGTCGAGCAGCCGCACGCGGGCGCGGATGCGGTCGAACTCGCGGTCGAGCGCCGCCGCGCGCTGCGCCCTCGGTTCCAGTTGGGCAATCTGCGCGTTGAGCGCGGCGAGATACTTGCGGTCGGCGTAGCTCGAGTAAATCCAGAACCCGCCGATCAGCAGCGCCACCACCACCGCCAGCACGATGGAAGGAATCAGTATCGCGCGGGAGCTGAGACGCCGGTATTCCAGCGGCAGCATGTTCGCCGACGGCGCAAACCGGGGACAAGCCCCAGCCAGCGCCGTGGCGTACGGCAGTGCGTTGCGGGAAAGGTCGTTCTCCACCGGATTGATACCGGGTTTGGGCAGAACCTCTTCGAGCGTTCGCGGCGCCGTCTCCGGCGGCAGGCGCAACTCGGAAAGCGCCAGCAGGGCGGCGCGTTGCGGGGCCACATCGAACTCGGCGGAAAAGACCGGCCGCGAGACGCTTTCCCCGTACACTTCCACGCTACCCGAGGCGGTATGGCTGAGCGCTACGAATCCCTCGCCGCCGGAGTGCCCATTGAAGCGGATGGCGGCGTGGATCGCGGCGGCCGAGAAGGTGAAGCTGGAGACCGCCACGCCCGCTTCGCTGAAAAGCTCGACGTAGCGTTCCACCGTGGAACGCCGCGCGATGCCTACCAGCGCCGACCCGGTCTCCAACCGCGACCAGCCCCAGCACACGTCCTCGTCGCCGTAAGGGTGCAGCGTATCCAACTGGAAGCGGATGGCGCTTTCGATATCCTTGGCGGCGACGCCCGGCAGCGCCAACTGGCGCGCAATCACCTCGCGCCGCGGCAGCAGCACGGCCGCGCTCACGTGCGCCAGGCCCATGGATTTCAGGAAGCGCGCGTACTCCATGCCCCATTCCGCCGCGGGCCGCGAGGCGAAGCCGTGAATGGTGGTCCGGCCGAGCACGTGAATGCTGGAAGGCCGTACGCGCGCCGCCGCCACTTCGAGGCTGGACGCGCCGATCTCGATGCCAACGCCGGCGCCAAACGCCAGCAGCTTGCGGATGTCCTTCGAGATGGACGAAATGGAGTTGGACGTGGGCATTCGCGTCAATTGCCCCCGCCTGAAATGCTCCCGCCTGGAATGCTCCCGCCTGCAATGGGAACCGCCAGACCGGAAAACGCGTCGCCGGCAAACGCCGTGTCATACCAGCGCAGGATGTGGATGCGCGAATCGTACCCGGGCGGCATATACTTCACCATGGCCGCCACCGTGCGCTTCAAATCGGAAAGCTGCCCGTCGGGAAGCCGCAGCCGCGCCGTGGCGCGAATGGTGACGATGGAATTTCCCTCCGCGCGCAGACGGGCGGTGGGGATTCCGGCCGCGCCCAGAACGTTGTTGATGTCGTCGAGGGTAAAGGGCTGGAGACGGCGCCGCTCGAGGATCAGAGCGATGGCATCGGGAGGCAGCCCGATGGCCGCCAGCACCGCGGGCTGGGCGGTATTGACGTCTACGGCTTCAGTGGAGCCGAAAACCGAGAGGCAATCGACCAGGCCGGGCCGCGCCATCAGGCGAGGCGCGCCGGCCGGAGCGTAATCCGGCGCGGGCACGTACGTGCCATAGAAAATCTCGGGCGTAACTCCTTTGACGGCAAGCATCTCTTCTATACCCTGAAAAGACGCGTGGGGGGTCTGAAAAGACGAAGCCAGCGGGTCGATGGCAACCGCCAAACCGCCGTTTCCGGGGCCCGTCTGCCGCCAGGCCGCGATGTTCATGGCGATTTCGCCGGCGCGCCGCGGGTCGGTTCCCAGAGCCACCAGCAGGCGGTTCAACTGATCCACCGGGATTCGATTGACATCCAGCTTGCCGGCCTCGGGCAGGAATTCCACACGCACCACGCCGGATTCGAACGCGTAATTCACCGCCGTGGAACCTTTGGGGACGAGTCTCGGCTGATCGGGACTCAGCACGTACCACAGCAGCTCAAGCGATGCCCGCTCGATGCCGCCGCAGGCCAGGTAGTAGCTGCGAAGACCGTCAAGCGCGGTCGAAGTCCGTTCGGTTTCCCCGCGCACCGTGCCCGCCAGTGAGAACCCGATCGCCGCCAGAGCGGCCGAGAGCCACATGACAGTCAGCAGGGCGGAGCCTTTGCATGGTGGGACAGGCCTCCTGGCCTGTCGGGATGCGAAGTGAACGGGTTGGTCGCAAGAGGACAGGCCAAGAGGCCTGTCCCACTGGTCCGGGAGCGGAGCGCGTTGGTAGCAAGAGGACAGGCCAGGAGGCCTGTCCCACTTAAAAGTCGCCATAGGGAATCGTCTGGGTAAGATGCAGGTGGAGCGCGGCCGTGACCGTCAGCGGCTGCAACACCGAAGGGTCGGGCTGCAGCGGCCCCATTTCCACGCGAATGGCGAGCGGCCAGCCCGCACTAAGCGCAGCCGGACTCCACACTGGAGGTTCCGTCGGAATCTTGGACGGCCACAAATAGACAAACCGGCAAAACGCCAGCTTATCGGCCAGTACAAAGGAGTTCGGCCCAGACACCACCGGAGGAAAATGCGGCAGGGAAACGCCGGACGCGGGATCGGGCGTCAGCGCGGTACATAACCGGCCCGCAGCCAATGGGCCGCTATACGGCAGTTCGTTCACTACCAGACGCAGGCCTTCCCCGTTATCGCCTGGAACCACAAAGAGCTCGAGAATCTGTGGACGCCCGCGCCATCCCTGCTGCAACGAGAAAGTGGAGACCAGCCGCATGGCGTTCGGCGCGGCTTGAAAGAAGGCGAACATCGGGCCGCCGGGCTCCGAGCCAGGCACAGCGTCGGGCGTGCCCGAGCACGGGCCCACGGCCGGCACAATGCCCTCCAGCTCCTGTTCGAGAATCCGCTGCGCGCCCGCTACGCGCCGGTCGTCCATAAGCTTGGCGTTGGTTTTCGAATATGCCATGAGTCCGATACGCAAGGCGAACAGCATGGCTACGGAGAGCAGACTGAGCAGCGTGATGGCAACCAGCACCTCGATGAGCGTGACGCCGGCCTGATGGCGGCGGGTCACTGGGCGTATCGCTGGGTGCTTCGCTGTGGGCGTCACTGGGTTCCTCACTGGGCTCCGGGTGCTTAACCGATCCGGGGAACGATCGCCGGGTTGACAGACGAAAGCGTCTGTCCCACGTTCGCCTGCCAAGTGCGACTGTGCCCCGAAATCCTTCACTGTCCAACCGCCTGAAACTCCTGGGGAGTGACTGGGCGGCGGCGAAACGCTTCCACCGAGAAAGCTCGCCGGTGGCCGCCCGAATTCCACCAGACTTCCAGTTGGATGCGGTCAAGCGCCATCTGCCCGGCTGCGGACGGCGGCTTCTCGGCCGTGGTCAATTTCGCGCGCCAGCCCGCGTCCAAGCCGCCGGTGATGTTCGGGTCGAACTGATTGTCGATCTCGACATTGCGCGGCATCTGATAATCGGCCAGCAATTCGTTCATCTGCTCACGCGCCAGTTGCGCCACGCGGTCGTAATCGCGCAGCCGGGCGGCGTTGTGCACGGAGCTTGAAATCTCCGAAAGCAAGCCCACCACGGCAATTCCCATAATGGTGGTGGCTACCATCATTTCGAGCAGCGTAAATCCACGCCGGGCCGTCACTTGCCGGCATCCTTCGACTCGGAATCGAGGCTCTCGATTCGCGGAAAGCCGGTCATCGGATCGATCCGCACAATTCGCCGCGATCCGTGCTGGTTGGCGAGCAGGATGCCGATCCCCGGAGCCGTCGCGCCCGGCAGCAGCATCAACTGCCGCGGCGAATCGGGAGCTTCGTCGTCGATAGCCGGCAGCACCGCCTGAATGGAAATGCCGTCGGGCATCCTGAGCTTGCGTTCGAATCCCGGCTCGCTCGTATACATTGTCAGCAGATTCTCCCTGGGCGTGACGATCAGCTCCACGGCCTGCTGGCGGCGCTCCGCACGATTCACCGCCGAGTTGAGAAAAGAAGACACCATGCCGGTAGCCGAGGACATGCGGACGCTGTCGATTCCGGCTGAAAAAGCGGGGAAGGAGACAGCTACGATGAGTCCGATGATTGAGACTACTATAAGCATTTCGACCAGTGTGACGCCGCGACTCCCGACGCCTCGGTAACGCCGGCGGTCTTGCCGCCGGTTCGGTCGTGAAGAAATGGCAGCATAGCGAAGGTCGACCGCGGAAAAAACACCGGCGGCAAGACCGCCGGCGCTACCGGGGCCGGCGTTACCGGGGTGGCCCACTTTAGTTCTTCCAACTGACGATGTCGGCATTAATTCCTTCGCCGCCCGGTTCCCCGTCGGCGCCCAAAGAAACGATGTCCGGCGAATCGCTATGTTCTCCCGGGAACTTATAGATGTAATCGTGGCCCCAGGGGTCCTTCGAAATCTCCTTCTCCGTATAAGGTCCGGCCCACTGGGCGGCATCGGCCGGCTTTGTCCTCAGCGCCGCGAGCCCCTGCTCGGTCGTCGGAAAGTTTCCATTGTCGAGTTTGTAAGTGCCCAGCGCTCCCATCAAGCCTTCGATATCCGCTTTCGCCTTCACGGCCTTGGCTTTATCGACGTTGGACCACAGTCTGGGGCCAACCAGCGCGATGAACAGCCCGATGATGGTCACCACCACCAGCATTTCGATCAGGGTGACGCCGGCTCTGGCCTGTCTTCGGTTTCTTAGTCTGCGTTCGTTCATGTTTACACCGCCACGTCGTTGATGCTCGTAATTGCGAGCAGCATGCTTAAGATTAACGCGCCAACCACAATGCCCATCACTAGAATTACCGCCGGCTCGAAGACCGAAGTGAACCGCCGGATGGCGGCGCGCGTATCGTTTTCGTAAATGTCGGCCATGCGCGTAAACATCTGGTCCAGGCGCCCGGTTTCTTCGCCGACTGTCAGCAGATGCGCCGCCAGCGGCGGAAATACGCCCGCTTTGCGCATGGGCCCCGCGATTCCCTCGCCGCGCTTTACCCCTTGCGCGATTCCCGCGATCGCGCCGGAAATGCTGCGGTTGTTGAGGGTGGCCGCGGCGATGCCGAGAGACTGCACCAGCGGCACGGTGTTGCCCACCAGCGTGGACATGGCCCGTGCAAAGCGCGATGTTTCCGCCTTGAGCAGGGCGTCGCCCAACAAGGGAAGCTTGAGGCGCGCGCGGTCCCACCACAAGCGGCCGGGGCCGGTCCGCGTGTAGGCGCGCCAGGCGGCGACGGCGGCAACCAACCCGGCCACGGCGAACCAACCGTAGGTGCGCACTATATCGCTCACCCGCAGCATAATCAGCGTGGGCGTGGGAATCTTCATGCTCGAGCCGGTGAAGATGGTGGCGAATCTGGGCACCACAAAGCCCAGCAGGATGGCGATGGACCCCATGCCCACGCAAGCCAGCAGCGCGGGGTAGATCATGGACGAAATGATGTAGTTGCGCAGATCGTCGCGAGAGCGCTCGAATTCGGCCAGCCGCTCGAAGATCACCGCCAGCGCGCCCGAAGCTTCACCGGCGCGCACCATGTTGATGTAAAGATCGGAAAAATATTCGGGATGGGTTGCCAGGCTGTCCGCCAGCGACCGTCCGCCCTTCAGCACGCGCAGCACATCGAGAACGATCGCCTTGAAGTGCGGGCGCTCGGTCAATTCGGCGGTGATGGTCAGCGAGCGGTCGAGCGGCACGCCCGCGTTCAGCAGGGTCGAAATCTCCTGCGTAAAGAACAGAACGTCGCGCCGCCTGTTGCCAACGTACGTGGGCAGTTTGATTTCGATGGCGGAGCCCTTGGGCGAGACGCCCACGTAGACCGGCGTCAGCCCCTGTTTGCGCAGCTCGCGGACAACGGTCTTATCGTTGTCACTGGTAAGGCTGCCGGTGCGCAACTTGCCGTCGGACGCGACTGCTCTGAAGAAGAAGGTGGCCATCAGGTTTCTATACTTACCGGTAGAGCTTCGACGGGCGACGCCGTGATTTTCAACGCGGAGACGCGGAGTTTTGGAGATCTCGCGGAGTACACAAATATTCTGACGATGCTGGGATTCAAAGGCAACCGCTGAGTGCGCTGAGCAAGCGGAGAATCTGTCACGGATCTGCCAGATGGCGTGGCTGGCGAGAAGTTTCCAGAGAGGCGGGGAAGCGCCGGGAAGGGGCGGACAAATTCCTCCCATGCCTTCTCCGCGCTGTCTCCGCCCCTCCGCGCCTCCGCGTTGAGATGCAAGCATCCACTCATCGGAACTCTTGGCGTGGCTGGCGAGAAGTTTCCGGCGAGGCGTGGAGCCAGCGGACGTTCACGCAGGAGACAGGGAAAATATTTCTCCGCGCTGTCTCCGCCCCTCCGCGCCTCCGCGTTGAAATGGAAGCATCTACCCATCGGAACTCTTGCCGGTAGAGCTTCATGGGGCGAGGCCTCCGCGTTGAGATGCAAGCATCCACTCATCAGAACTCTTGCGTCACGCGCATCACTTCATCCACCCCCGTGACGCCCTCGCGGATCTTCAGCCAGCCGTCTTCGCGCAAATTGCGCATGCCGTTGCGGCGCGCCGCCTGCGTCAGCACCGAAGCGTCCGCATTGTTCATGATCAGCTTGCGGATGTCGTCGGTGAGGTCCATCATCTCGAAGATCCCCATGCGCGAAGTATATCCGCGGCCGTTGCATGCGGGACATCCGGCCCCGCGAAACACGGGGACAATATCGCCTTCGGGCGAAAGCGCCGTCCCCGCCGGCTCCTTACAGGCCTTGCAGATCACGCGCACGAGGCGCTGCGCCAGCACCGCTACCAGCGACGAAGTGATCAGGTAATTTTCCACGCCCATATCCGTCAGGCGCGTAATGGCGCTCGGAGCGTCGTTGGTGTGCAGCGTCGAAAAAACCAGGTGGCCGGTGAGCGCGGCGCGGATGGCCACGTCCGCCGTCTCGCGGTCGCGGATTTCGCCCACCATGATGACATCCGGATCCTGGCGGACAATGTGCCGCAACCCCGATGCGAACGTCAACCCGATCTGCGGATTCACGTGGATCTGGTTGATGCCATCCATCTGATATTCCACCGGGTCCTCGATGGTGATGATCTTCTTATCGGGCAGGTTGATGCGCTTCAGCGCCGCATAGAGCGTGGTGGATTTGCCGCTGCCCGTGGGCCCCGTCACCAGAAAGATGCCGTGCGGCAGACTGGTGAAGTATTCCATGCGTCCGAGCATACGGTCGTCGAAGCCCAGCCGGCGCAGATCGAAAAAATCGCCCGAAGAGCGGTCCAGCAGGCGCATCACCACGCTTTCGCCGTAAAGCGTGGGCAAGGTGGAAACGCGCAAATCCACTTCGCGGCCCAGCACCTTAATCTTGATGCGCCCGTCCTGCGGCAGGCGGCGCTCGGCGATGTTCAACTTGGCCATCAGCTTCAGACGCGAGATGATGGCGGCCTTCAGCTCGCGCGGCGGCGGTTCCTGGTTGAACAGCACGCCATCCACGCGGAAGCGGACGCGAAATTCTTTTTCGAACGGCTCGATGTGGATATCGCTCGCGCGCTTTTCCAGCGCATCGGCGATCATGGCGTTCACCAGGCGAATGACCGGCGCTTCGCTGGCCATGTCGCGCAGGTGCTCGAGATCGGCCGATGCCTGTGCGTCGTCGCCTTCCAAGCCCGCCGCGGCCTGGCCGCCGGCGTCGCTATAGTTCTTGTCGATGGCGTCGAGAATTTCCTGCTCGGCCGCCAGCGCGATCGAGATCCGGAAACCGGTGAACGAGCGGATCGCCGCGATGGTTTCGAAATCCAGCGGATCGGCCATGGCGACGGTCAGCATGGAATCCGCCAGCGCCACCGGATACGCGCGGCACTGCCGCAGGAAGCGGTGCGAAAGGCTTTCGATTTCGGGCGCCGACGGCGGCGGCCCATCCACCGTGACCAGCGGCAGGCCGAGCTGATCGGAGAGCGCCACCAGCACGTCGCGATGGGCGATCAGGCCCATATCGACCAGAATCTTGCCCAGCTTATCGCCGCGCTCCCGTTGCAGCTCGAGCGCGCGGTCGAGATCTTCCGACTCGATCTTCGCGCGCTCCATCAGAATCTCGCCGAGCCGCATATAGCTCAGTGGTTCGGCCGTGGCGTGCGGGGCGCCCTCTGGGCCCATGCGCGCCGCGTCCCCACTCATGGGGACGCTTGTGGAGTCGCTAGTGACGACGCTAGTCTCGGGGCTTGGGCTCGGAGGAAGCGTGGCTGCCACTCACTCCACCTTCGTCTTGATATCGCCCAGGATGACGGACTTCTTATCGGCGGTCATCGTGATCTGCGCCGGAAGATCTTTTGTATCCTCCCAGGGCAGATAGCGCACGCGAACAACGAACATGATTTTCTGATCGTCCGGCAATGGCGTCAGCGTCAACGCCGATACCTTCATCAGATCTTTCATGAGGTCTTCCAATGGCGGAAGGTGGGCGAGTTTGCGCTGGTGAACCTGCAATTTCAATTCGTCGGAAATTGTGGGGCGGAACGGGGTGATGCCCGGGGTAACAATCAGGCTGAGCTCAGTGGTGAAGACCGTGCCGAACCCTTCTATATAGAGCCCCCGTGTGCCACCCCTACCCCACCAATCCAGTGGATCCTTGGAATCCATGGCATCCAGGCGCCCGTCGAAAACCTTCTCCAGATTCCAGAGCATTCCCTGGGGTATGTGCGTCGGCGCCACGGCAGCCACGGCGGACGAACGCATCGCTACGCGCTCGGGCGGCGCTTGTGCATGCGACACTGCCAGCGCCATGGATAGCGCCACAAATACGCTCTTCATTTCACTTCCTCGAGGGAACTCGCCGGCAATCCCCAATTGGCGGCCGAAATTTGGATGCCCTTGGCCCGCCTTTCGTCCTGCTCGAGCTGGTCGGTAGCCACCATCAGGCGCACGCGCTCGCTCCGAAGCTCTTTCATCAGATCTTTGGTCTTCAGATCGACCGCCAGATCCACGGCCGCCTGGATACGCCGCTGGACACTTGCTTCCGGAACGGCGGCTTCCGGAACGGCCGATGTCTGCACCACCGTAACCGCCGCGGGAACCGCCGGGCGCATCGCGCCGATCGCCGGCGCGGGAACGGGCTTGAGCGCAAAAACCACCAGCGACGCCGACAGCATGGCCGCGGACGCGAACCCCAGGCGAGCCCCGGAGTTCCAGAACGCGGCCAGCCAGCGGCGCCAAGGAGACGGCTCGAAAATCTTATCGGAAACGAATGCGATGCGCTGCGGAATCTCTTCGTCGGCCATGCAGCGCAAGGCGGCTTCGGTGATGCGCAGGCGATCTAATTCCTCGCGGCATGACGCGCAGGCTTTGACGTGCGCTTCCACCTGGCGCTGCTGCGGGCCGGCGAGCTCATGCAGGAAGTAATCTCTTAAATCGAATGGCGAGCAACTCATGATACGCCCCTTGCTTTTACCGGAGCCAGCTCCACTTTGAGCAATTCCAAAGCGGTATACAAACGCGATTTGACGGTGGAGACCGGGCAGGCCAGAATCTCGGCCATCTCTTCGAACTTGAAGCCCTGATAAATTTTCAGAACCACCGCTTCGCGCTGGTCGGCCGACAACCGCCCCAGCGCGCTCGCGACGGCAAGGCTCAATTCGACTGGGAAGACCGAGCTTCCCCCGACGGTAATGCCAGTTCCCACACTCTCCGGCTCGATCTCATCCACATCCGTTTCCGGCTTCCGCTTGCGGAACATCGAGCAGGCCTCGTTGTGCGCAATACGGTACAGCCAGGGCGCAAACCGCGCCGGGTCGTCGAGTTTCCGGAGGTTCTGATATGCCTTCAAGAACACGTCCTGCGTCAAATCCAGAGCGTCTTCGCGGTGACGGGTGATGCGCAGCAGGTAATTATAGACACGTTTCTCCCACCGGGAGACGAGGAGGTTATATGGCTCCACGGCGCCCTGAGCGGCCTGGCGAATCAGGTCGGCATCTTCGACCGCCCGAAAGATCAAATCTCTGGCTCCTTGTTTGTAGACGCAGTCTGACCCATAAAAGTCGGAAATGGACGGGAACCCTCATTCTAGCGGGATTTGGGCGCCGATACGTTTCCGGTATTTTTCCGGCTCGACCGCGGCAAATATAAAAATCGCCAAGCGGATATAGAAGGCGCTATGCGGATGCGGCTTGCGACCCGATTCCAGTGTAGCGCGGGGCATTCGTGGAATACGCAGACTTTAAGGGCGGGATGGCTAGGAGAGCGACTGCCAACCGGGCGGTATCGACGGGCTCGGAGAAAGGGTGGAACCAAGCCAATTTCGCGGAAGTCCAATCTTAACTATATGTTTGGATGCTGGTTTAGCGGGTTGCCGAGGGGAATCGAGTGGGGGAGCCGAGCGTCCGCGGAGTCGCGGTTGGCGAGACCGGATTTTTTGAAAGTGCTGTGACCGGCGCGGCGACCCTCCTGTCAAATCCTTGAGCACTTGCGGGGCGCTTACCTGTTTTTCGGGATTTTCTCCGCGCGGCCGCGAAATCCGGCCTTTCGCGAAAGCGGGTAATCCCTTGGTAAGTACCATTTATAAGTACCATGGGATTTGCGCTGGCAGAGTACTAAGACATACAATAGGGTTGATGCTCCGTGCCAGGATGGCACTGGCCGTCGTCGCGTTATGCGGCGCGGCTAGGGGACAGGCGCCGTCCTACTCCGCAGCCAGCATTGTCAACGCATCGGATTATTCGCCGGGACCGTTCGCGCCCAACAGTATGCTGACGATCTTTGGGTCGAACCTCGCTTTCTCCACGGCTGGGCTCACAGACGAAAACTTCGCCAGCCTGCCTTACAAGCTCGCAGGCGTCAGCGTCTACCTGGACGGTTTTCAGGTACCGTTGCTGTACGTTTCGCAAAACGGGCTGAACGGGCAAGGGCAAATTAATCTTCTGGTTCCACCCAACGAGATTGCCGGGGACGCGACCCTTTGGGTCGACCGCCAGGGAACGCCCGGACCAATGGTGACCATCACGCTGGTGAATGCCGCCCCGGCGCTGTTTCCGTCGCTGGTCAATCTGGTTAATTTCGCTATGGCGCTGGACTACAGCGCCAACAATGCGTTTGTGACCGCGGCGGCGCCCGCCCAGCCCGGAGACCTGATCGTTCTTTATGCGGCGGGTCTCGGCTCGACGTCGCCAAACTCCCTGACAGGCGAGATTCCGGGTTTCGCGGCCCTGATTTCCGCGTTCCCGTCGTTCCAGGTGTTGCTGAACGGCAAGGCCATAGACCCGGCGACTGTGCCTTACGCCGGGCAGGCGCCGGGATTCCCCGGCGTCTACCAGGTCAATTTCTATCTGCCGAACCCTTGCCCGGCGAACCCGCAGATTCAACTGGCCATCGGACCGCAGAGCAGTGCGGCGGGAATTATTCTGGCGGTCCAGTGATCTGCCGCGCAACTTTTGAGGCGCGAAACACGTTCAATAGATTAAGATAGGCTACAATCGTAGCAGGAGCCTGAATATTGCTTCGCCCTTTGATTTCAATAACTTTGCTGACAGTGGGGGCACTAGCCGCACAAGACCAGGCGGTGCCAGAGCTGGCAACTCGACCCATGGCGGATTACACGGTGCAGTCCGGCGTCAAGATACCGCTGAGCTTGATCAACAGCATCAGCACCAAGCACTCCATGGAGGGCGACAGCGTGTATCTGGAGACCGCATTTCCCATTCTGGCAAACGGAAGGATCGTGATTCCGGTTGTCAGTTATGTCACCGGCACCGTGACCCAGATCAAGAAACCGGGCCGGGTAAAGGGCCGCGGCGAGATTTACGTGCGCTTTGACACGCTGACATTGCCGAACGGCGTCACGCGGGATTTCCGTTCGCGGATGGGCACGATTGACGCGTCCTCGATGGGTAACCTGGACCGCGACGAGGGCAGAGTACAAAGCGAAGGCGACAAGTTAGGCGACGCGCGCACGGTGGGGGAAACCGCGGCTACGGGCGCCTCCATCGGCGCGATCGCCGGCGCCGCCTCGAAGAGCATGCCGATGGGCCTCGGAATCGGGGCCGGCGCGGGCGCGGCAGCCGGGCTGATCGCCATTCTGGCAATGCGTGGTCCCGACGCGGTCCTGACCAAGGGCAGCACGGTGGAGATGATTCTCGATCGCCCGCTGAGCTTCAGCGAAACCGATCTGAATTTCGGCAATTATCAAGCCCCCAAGATGTCCACGCCGGTGGCGCAGGCGCCGCAGCCGAAATCGCAACTGCCGTTGAGGAAGTAGGCGGGAGCAGGCGCCCGCCGGCCTGCCAGCCAAGCTCCTGACGGCTGCCGGCAGCATTTTGCGCCTTTCGCGCGCCGTCGAAATCCCAGCGCTCCACAGCGCTACGCTACAATGTTTCTGGTGGGAGCACCTATGCCCGTTGAGAGACAACACGCTCACCAAATGCTGGATCAACTCGGCCCCGGTCAGTTCGACGCTGTCGTCCGCCTGCTGGAAGTCATGACAGATCCGGCGATAACGTTGCGCGAGGCGCCCATCGACGACGAACCGTTCAATGAGGAAGAAGAGCGCGCGGTCGCCTCTTCTAAAGAGTGGTTCAGAGACAACCAGGGCATTCCCTTCGAAGAAGTGGTCGCGGATCTGGGATTCACCATGGATCAGATACGCAGCCACACGGAATCCGCGTGAAGCGGATCGTCTTTTCCGAGCAGGCCAGAGCCGACATTCGCGCCATCCCGCAGCCAATCGCCATGAATATCCTCACGGCCATTCACCGTCTCGCCGAAACCGGCGCGGGACGGGTCAAGGCGCTCAAAGGCAAGAGCGGCGAAAAGCGCTTGCGAGTTGGCGACTACCGCGTCCGCTTCACCGAGGACGCCTCCGCAGAGCCCATTGGTAAGAGCGAGGAAACTCTTCGCGTCCACGCCGTCACCAACCGCAAGGAAGCCTACCGCTGAAAAAGCGGACCGAGGGGTCCGCAATGGGTTCATGGCAAGGTCGAGATTCTAGCTATAGCTATAGCTAAGCTAGGGCTTTGTCCAAAACGCCTTTCGATATCCAACTCATTATTGGCGTCTGCAGTGATGTGCAACCCCGTGGCCCAGTTAGCCAGATTCGGACTCGAAAGCCCTGAGGCAATTGAACTAACTGATCTACCAGACCCCGTACCGCCCGTACTGCGGCCCGTACTGTTCTCCGTTTCTATCCGTACCTGTACCTGCTATGCTTCAGTCCATGTCCTATCGTTCGGGCCAGAGATAGAGTGCACAGAGGATGAACGACTAGATTTCGAAAACATCGTTTTCGGCATGTGCGTTTTAGGTTGTGACGCTTTGTACGAGCGCGGCCTCATTAGCGTTCTTGAGAACGGTGAGATCTGCATCAGCGACGCCGATGGGTCTCGAACGCTAAAAGGAATTCTCCGAGGGTTTCGCGGGAAATGGTGTGTCGCCTGGAAGGAATCAACTGCCCACTATTTCGACTGGCACGCGACACGTCGCTTTCAGGGGTAGCTACCACGGTAGGCGAAACCACGGCGCCGGCGCGGGCGCCGCAGCCGGGCTGATCGCCATTCTGGCAATGCGTGGTCCCAGATCAAGAAACCGGGCCGGGTAAAGGGCCGCGGCGAGATTTACGTGCGCTTTGACACGCTGACGCTGCCGAACGGCGTCACGCGCGATTTCCGTTCGCGCATGGGCACGATTGACGCGCCCTCGATGGGTAACCTGGACCGCGCCGAGGGCAGAGTACAAAGCGAAGGCGACAAGCTAGGCGACGCGCGCACGGTGGGGGAAACCACGGCTACGGGCGCCTCCATCGGCGCGATCGCCGGCGCCGCCTCCAAGAGCATGCCGATGGGCCTCGGAATCGGGGCCGGCGCGGGCGCGGCAGCCGGGCTGATCGCCATTCTGGCAATGCGTGGTCCCGACGCGGTCCTGACCAAGGGCAGCACGGTGGAGATGATTCTCGACCGCCCGCTGAGCTTCAGCGAAACCGATCTGAATTTCGGCAATTATCAGGCGCCCAAGATGTCCACGCCGGTGGCACAGGCGCCGCAGGCGAAATCGCAACTGCCGTTGAGGAAGTAGGCGGGATGGGAGCGCTAAGGCTGCGGAAACTCTTCGGGCTCGGGCGGCGAAGAACTGGGATGAGGCCCCGAATTGTTCACCACGTCCTTCAACTCTTTGCTGGGCTTGAAATACGGGATTTTCTTGGCTGGCACTTCCACGCGCGCGCCGGTCTTCGGGTTGCGTCCGATTCTCGGTTGCCGCTGCCGCGTACGGAAACTGCCAAAGCCGCGGATCTCGATCTTGTCCCCGGTACGGAGCGACTTCACAATGCTGTCGAAAATCGCCTCCACGATGACCTCAGACTCCTTCCGCGTCATCTCCACCACGCGGGAGACTTCTTCAATCAGATCCGCCTTTGTCATCTTATGCTCCTATGCTTTTGCGCCTAAATCCTTTACGAATCCGCAGTATCGCTTGATTGTAAGAATTTTGCAAGCTATTCGGCGCCACGATCCTTATGGCTCATCACCTCTTCGATGGTAGTGATGGCCGCCGCCGCCTGCCGTTGATAGTCTTCGAGGCGCCCCTTCTCTTCGTCTTCCGCGGCCGCGCGCAGACTGAGCCCGATTTTCTTCTCGGCTTCATTCATCTTAAGAATCTTGAAGCTGCCCTCCTGGCCTATGGACAGCGGCGGCTCGGCGCCGCGCCGTCCGGCATAGCCCGGAACCTCGGAGAAGTGGCACATCCCCTCGACGCCCTCGGCCACCTCGACGAAACCGGCGAAATTCGACAGCCGGCACACGCGTCCATGAACCGTATCTCCCACGATGTGGCGCTGAAAGAAGCTCTCCCAAGCGTCCGGCTGCAACTGCTTGATGCCCAGCGACAAGCGGTGCGAGCCGGAATCGATGTTTAAAATCACGGCCTGCACAATCTGGCCCTTCTTCAAGACCTCCGAAGGGTGCTTGACGCGCTTCGTCCAGGAAAGGTCGGAGACATGCACCAGCCCGTCGATGCCCTCTTCGATTTCGATGAACGCCCCGAAATCGGTCATATTGCGAACGCGGCCTTCCACCACCGAGCCCACGCTGTAGCGGCTGTCGATGGTGGTCCAAGGATTCGGCTCAAGCTGTTTCAGACCCAGCGAAATGCGCCGGTCCCGGGGATGCGCTTCGAGGACCACGGCCTCCACCTGGTCGCCCGGCCTCACCACCTTGGAGGGATGCTTCATGCGCCGCGACCACGTCATCTCGCTGATGTGGATCAGACCTTCGACGCCCGCCTCCAATTCGACGAATGCGCCGTAATCCGTCACGTTCACTACGCGGCCGATCACGCGGGCGTTCACGGGGTAGCGCTCAACCACCGTGTCCCAAGGGTCCGGCTCGAGCTGCTTGATGCCCAGCGAGACGCGCTCTTTAGCGCGGTCGAACTTCAGCACCTTGACCGTCACCTCGCCGCCCACGTGCAGCACCTCGGAAGGATGCGTCACGCGGCCGTAGGAGATATCGGTCACATGCAGCAGCCCGTCGATGCCGCCGAGATCGATGAAAGCGCCGTACTCGGTAAGGTTCTTGACCACTCCCACGATCACGGCGCCTTCGAAGAGATGTTCCAGCGTGGCGCCTTTGCGGGCGTTGATCTCTTCTTCGACGGCCAGCTTGCGCGACACCACTACGTTGCCGCGGCGCCGGTTGAGCTTGATGATCTTGACCGGAATATCCTGCCCCGCGAGCGAATCGAGATTGTGTACGGGCCTGGGATCGGCCTGCGACCCAGGCATGAAGGCTTTGACGCCGACGTCCACGGCGAGGCCGCCCTTGACCCGGCCCAGCACGCGGCCCGAGATGACAAGCTGGTCCTGGTAGGCTTTGTCGAGGTGATCCCAGATGCGCAGGCGCGCGGCCCGGGTGTGCGAAAGCAGCACGTATCCTTCGGGCTGCTCGCCGCCAGGCTCGATCATCACATCGACGGCGTCGCCCAAACGGACCGTGATTTCGCCGGTCTGCGTCTGAAATTGCTCGATGGGGACGATGCCTTCGCTCTTGTAGCCGAAATCGATGATGACGTCTTTGCCGGTGATGCCGAGCACCGTACCTTGCAGGACTTCGTCGGCGGCGGGCGGAGCAAAATGCGAATAATCCTCGAGAAAATCCTCGTAATTCTCGGGGACCGCCTGATCCGCTTGCGGGTTATCGTCGACCGCCATTGCGCCTCCGCCTGTCACTGATTCTCCGGTAAATTATCTCGATGAAAACGGCTGCGTCGGCAAGAACATCCAAACTACCACCAAACCACTGACAGATCAGTATGTTAGCAAATATACGCCGGATCGCGGAAGGTTGTCAACGCCCGGAATACCCGGTGTCTCCCCCGGCACGCCCGGCGCGGAAAGCGAAGGGCGCTAAACCGTAGCGGAGAGCACGCTTGCCGGTTCGATTGAGAGATGGCGGCAGGCTGGCGGCATTCGGCCTGGGTAAGCTGAAGCATCCGCTACGCAATCCGGGCAAGACCAGCCGTGCAAGACCAGCCGTGCAAGACCAGCCGTGCAAATCAGCGTGTAATATAGCACTTGGAAATTCTCCCATTCGGAGCTACAATCGTTCTGATTTACGGTTCCTCAGGTGCGCAACGGTTCGATATATACAACGGCATTTATAGCGGCATCTTAATAGGAGGTGCTCCATGTTTGAGAGCCTATCGGAACGCATCAAAGAAGACGAGCGCGGTACGGTGAACAACACCCAGCGCACTATGTTCTGGGTGGGAATTTTTGTGGTAGTGGCTGCCGGGCTCTTCTTCGGCATTAAGCTGTTCGGCTAACGAACCGTTACTGCGGGCGCAATTTGCGCCATTACGGATTTGACTCTTTGCGCATAATCGCCGGAGGGGTTGTAGATCGCCAGCAACTGGTCGAGGTTCTTGGAACGGTAGAGGTGTGAGTGCGTCAGCCGGTATCCCACCTCGTGAATGCCTTGACGGGCGGTAGCGAACACTGCGCGTCCCGAATCCCAGCCGAACAGATTGTTGTGCCGCGCCGATTTTCCGCCGGTAGATTCCACGTAGGAAATGCTTGGCAGCAGCCGCCAATCGAGATCGTAGCGGTCGGCCGCGACCAGAAAATCGTCCGAATACGCTTTAGCCGGACAATCGGACTTCCCGAAAAACGCCTGCAACCGCGCCAGCCGGTGATCGGCTACCGGCGCCTTCCGTTCCCCATGCAACGACCCCGGAGCGGGCAAAGACACAACTCCCGCAATCATAGCCAAACCGCTGGATAATAGTTTTCTCACTTCAAAAACCTCCTTGAGATTTAAAGCTGGGAAGCTGCTGCCGGCTTATCGGCGTGCGCAGCCAAAAAAGGCTGGGAGACGAGACTCCCGGAGAGACGGGTTAGGGGACAGACATTTCGAAAGTATACCACCGTTCGGTCCGTTAATCCGTCTCGAAGGCGTCAAATTGTGAAGCGCGGTACGGGTACTGGAAAGTACTCCTATCTTAAAGTAAGCATTGGACCTAACCGCGGGGCTCTGCGTCCGGTATTCAAATTGGTTGCGGAGGATGGTCCAGCGGGCGGGGGCGTACAGACTAGTTTCTCTGATCGCGAGATTCGGTGCTGCCAGGAAACCGGTTGCTGACGCGCCCGCCCTATGGGTCCGGCTCTGAACGGAGCCACGACCGTAAGACATCTGAGTTAATCCGTCAAGAGAAATTCTTAGAAGAATTAGACGAGCTTGCGGCCGTCGCCGACGGCTCCGGTTTCAGTGACGGAAATCGACGCGGCGCGGACCGGATGAGGAGCGGATGCAATCGAGGCGGCCAGCAAGCTGCGGCGTGTGAGCGTCACGCTTTCGATTATGGCGCCATAGATTATGGCGCAACAAATCAGAGGCGAGCCGGCGGCTTCTTGGACAGGTGCTTCCGCGCAGACCTAAGAAGGCTGGAGCCCGTGAGTTGAGATATGTGCGTGCGCCCAGATCGCGCTGGCCGTGCTGGTTAAGGCGGCCATTCTCAGTGTGCAGGCTCCGGCGCCTGTTCTCAAGATGCGTCTCTGCAAGGAAACCGTAACTGCGGGGCTACGGCTCAGATCAAGGTCTATCTGGGAATGCCTCAGCCCAACTCAAGTGGCGGCCTCATCGCGGCGCGCGGTGCGGGTTGTGAGTACGCAGCGCCCAATTATTGCCTGCCCTCTTCGCGGTTGCGTTCTTTCTCGGCGAGCCACTGCTGCACCACTTCTATGTGGACCAGACGCTTCTCGTGAGCCACGGCAGTATCGCGTAAGGCCTCACAAGCGATTTGCAGGTTGTGCGCCGCGCTTTGTTGCTTTTCGGCGAGCTTTTCCAGCCTCAGAATATCCTCTTTGATCGCCAGCGTTTCGTCGTACAGGCGCGCTAAGCCATTCCAGAACTCCATCTTCTCGTCGTCGCTCATGTTGAACCCTGGCCGGGGCGCTGAATTTTGAATTTGTCCATCTGCCGCATCCGCACCTTGAGTGTATCAGTGCGCCGTCATGTTAATAATGGCGTATGCCCGAATTTCGCGTCGAAACGCCGCAGCGCTGCTACCCGGCGATCGTCGAGCGAGGGATTGTCGCGCGCGCGGCGGAATATGTTCCGCCCAAATCCGGCAAGGTCTTCGTAGTCTCCACCGAAGACGTGTGGCGGCATCAGGGCGCGGCGCTGGCGAGCGCGCTTGCCGGGGTTGGTCACGAAGCGCTGTTCCTTCCCGGCGGCGAAGAGCGCAAGCGCCTCGCGCCGCTGGAGCAGCTCGCGGAGGAAATGGTGGAGCGCGGGGCCGACCGCACCAGCATGGTGATCGCCTACGGCGGCGGCATTGTGAACGATATGGGCGGCTTCCTGGCCGCCATCTTCATGCGTGGAATTCCGGTGCTGCAGATCCCCACCACGCTGCTGGCGCAAGTGGACGCGGCCATCGGCGGGAAGACCGGCGTCAATCTGGTTGGCGGCAAGAATTTGATTGGCAGCTTTCACCAGCCTCTCGCGGTGCTGATCGACCCGGCGCTGCTCGATACGCTGCCCGATCGCGAATACCGCTCGGGGCTTTACGAAATCGTCAAGGCCGGCATCATTCGCGACCGCGGGTTGTTCCGGTTCCTGGCCGATTGCAGCCGCGAAGTGCTGGCGCGCGAACCGAAGGCGGTGGACCGCATCGTCGCCGATTCGGTCCGCATGAAGGCCGAAGTGGTCTCCGCCGACGAGCGCGAAGGCGACTTGCGCCGCATCCTCAACTTCGGCCACACATTCGGCCATGCGCTCGAAGCCGAGACGCGCTACACGCGCTTTCTGCATGGCGAGGCGGTCGCCTGGGGCATGCGCGCGGCCGTCCATCTGGGCCGGTTGACGGGCCACATTTCCGCGGAAGATAGCGCCGGGATTTTCCTCATGCTGGAGACCTATGGGCCCATTCCGCCGCTTGACGGCATCCGCGTGGAGAACATATTCGCGCGGCTGGCGCACGACAAGAAAACCGTACGAGGCAAGGTCCACTTCGTGCTGCCGGTGCGCATCGGCAAGGTGACGGTGGTTTCCGGCATCGAGGAAAAGCTGGTGCGCGAATCCATCGGGCAGGCCCTTTCGTGAGCGGCGCCGTTTCCGGAGGGGACGTTTCCAAGGGCGCCGTTTCCAAGGGCGCCGTTTCCAAGGGAACGACGCCCGCGGGCGCGCACGGCGAGCGGGAAGCGGCGGCCTGGGTGCGCGGCATGTTCGGCCGCGTGGCGCACCGCTACGACTTCCTCAACCACCTGCTCTCATTCAACGTGGACCGCTACTGGCGCGCGTATACGGTGCGCCGCGTGCGGCACATTGCGGAGCGGCCCGGCGCGCGCGCCCTCGATCTGTGCTGCGGCACGGGCGACCTGGCGCTGGCGCTCGAACGCCGCTCGCGCAACGTCGTCCTGGGTTCCGATTTCTGCCACCCGATGCTGGTGAGCGCACGCGGCAAGGTGGAACAGCGCCATGCCCGGGTTGCGCTGTTCGAATCGGACGCATTGCATCTGCCGGTGCGCGATGGGTCGCTGGATCTGGTCACGGTGGCGTTCGGCTTTCGCAATCTCGCCAACTATGAAGAGGGCCTGGCGGAGATGCGCCGCGTGCTGCGGCCCGGCGGAATGGCGGCGATTCTGGAATTCTCGCAGCCGCCGAATGCGCTGTTCCGCGCCGTGAACAACCTGTACTGCCGCCGCATTCTGCCGTGGATTGGAGGGCTGGTTTCGGGCGCGCCGGACGCTTACGCGTATTTGCCGGAATCGGTGCGCAAGTTCCCGGCGGCGCCGGAACTGGCCGAAGCTATGCGCCGCGCCGGGTTCGAAGAGGTGAGTTACGATTACTTGACTGGAGGGGCGGTGGCGCTCCATCTGGGCGTAGCGCACGGGGCGCCCTCTGGGCCCGTGCAGCCAGCGTTCCCAATCGTGTGAACGCGCTTCGGGGTGGGCGGAAGTCGCGCTAGCCGATTACACGAAAGCGTTGGCTCGCGTACCGGGGAATCACCTCGTCCGACGTCAGGAGCGTAAAACCCTCCACCATCGACTGTGCGATCAAGGCCCGGTCGAACGGATCCTGGTGGATGTTGGCGAGACCGCGGATCGCAGCGACGTGAGCCGGCCGCAAAGGAAGCGATGTCGCCGCAAGATCGTTCAGCGAGTTCTCCCACCATTCGAGCGGGTCCCCCACATCCAGCTTCCCCTTCGAGGATTTCAGCGTCACTTCCCAAAAAGCGATAACGCTCAACACGTTTGGGCCGGTCTTGAGCGCAGTGCGAACGGCGCGGGATAGCAGCTCGGGCGCCGCAGCGGCGAGCAGCGCGATATTAGTATCGAGCAGGTAGCCGCCGCTCACAGATCGCCTTGAAGAAATCGATCGAGGTCCACCGGATCGTCCCATCCGGGCAACAGTCGTATTCGATCGCGCATGCCGCCCAGGCGCACGGTTCGGCGGCCCTTCGGCGCCGGAACCAGTTGGGCCACCGGCTTCCCGTTCCGGGTGATGAGAACGGGCTCGCCTTCCTCCATCTGCCGAATCAGTTGTGAGAACCGGTTTTTCGCTTCAGCGACACTGACTTCCATGGCAAATCCATTATAGCCATTTATTATGGCTATTTGCAGGAGGTTCGCGAAATGCGGTGATTTTAACCTGCCTTCCGAAAACGTGTAAGCACGGCTGCGGGATTGGTGAACAGGTCGCTGGCGGCGTCGGCGCCGTACTGCGTTATGTCGGCTAATTCCACCACGCGCTCCCCCCTCGCCACCCGGTCTCAAAGCGGAGAACATAGATAGGGCTGACGATCGAACTCGCGGATATCCACCGAGGAAGAGGTCCACGTGCTTGATCCACGTTGATCCACGTGCTTGAGCCACGTGCTTGATCCACGTGCTCGCTCCACGCGCTCGCTCCACGCGCTTGAGCCGATGCGAGCGTCAGGGGCGCCGATGAAGAGTGGGGACGCCGAACTGTGGCGGAGAGGCGACGCTCAAAGCAGTTCGCCGGCTGTTGGGATTGACGTAGCCACCACGGCCCGCCCCTCTACTTCCGCATCGACTCTCCTGTTTTGCGTAACCTCTTCGAGCAAATTCCCCATGGTGGTTCCAGTACCCCACAAGTACTTCGGCTACTGGAGGATTCACTCGAACAGAGCCACAATGAATGCCGGATGAGGAAAATGAGTTGCTGGCCCGAACCCGCGTCCTTCCACGAGGCGCTGCCGAAGACTATTAAGTATTGCAAGATATGCCAGAGGGAAACGCCCCACCAGATCCGCGGCGGACCGGACGTGGTGGCGGTCATCTGCATTTCCTGCCTCGAACGCGCTCTCAGGTACCAACTGGATCGGGATTGAAGGACCTTATGGCAAATTCAGAGCCGGTTTCCCGTTCGCAGTTGCTGTTGCAGTATCTGCTTGCGGTAGACATGATGATTGGCAAAAGCGCGATCTTCGAGCATTCCCCCGACATCCCGGAGGCTCGCGGCGCCGCCGGAGATCCCGAATGCTTGGCCTGATTGCGGCATTGGCGTATGTCTCCTTCGCCCTTGTGACGGCCGCGCTCGTGTGGGCGGTCCGAGAACTTACGGAGACTGCCGCTAATAGTTGCGAATGGGAACCCGGAGCGAACCCTCATGTGTGGAGGTTCTGATCTTACTGCGCTGTTGTTCCCAGGTTCGCAGGATCTTGGACGCGCGCCATAAATGGAATCTGCGAGGAACGCGGCTGGCATACCGACATGTTGCGACCCGCTCGCGGCGGATTTTCGTCATCGTCCGCAGGGCGGCCCAGCCGGCGCCGGCGTAGGCGCGGCGATTTTGCCGTCGCCTAGAAGGGCGTTCAGCGCGGCCAGATCTTTGGTCTTGAGCTCTTCCCACTGGGTGAGCGCTTGCGCCAGTTGCTGGCAAGTGTCGCGATAGGTTTCCTGCATCGCTTGAGTGGGAGCGTAATCGCTTTGCTCGACACTGTTCATCAGGGAGCCGAACTCACCGTTCAGCGTCATGAAGTTGGCGGTATTGCCTCCGCCGCCTCTACGTCCGCCACCACCGCCGCCTCCGCGTCCTCCACGGCCGGCGGGAGCGCCGCCGAAGGTCGAGGCTTTCGTAACCAAAGCGCCCGCGGCATCCGGCGGGGATTTCAATGCGGCCAGCGCGGCGCGCAGGTCGGCTACCTGCTGATTGGCGGCGTGACTGGCAGTCATGCCCGCGGAGATCAGCAAGCCGAGGTCGCGCTGCTGCGCGATGCCCTGTGGCGGAGTCTTGACGCGCGGCTCCATGATTACATGCAACGGTTGGCGATAGGTTACGCCGCCGGCCATCAGACGGACTTCGTAATCGCCGGGAGCGGCCAGCGGACCGCGGGGCTCGGCGGGAGTGGCGCCGTAGAGCGCGGAGATGGGGTAACTGTGGTTGAACGCGGGCGGCGGCGTGTAGCGCAAATCCCATACGGCCCGGTTCATGCCCGCGGCGGCGGGAAGCGGATGCGGGCGCTCGATCCAGTAATTCGGAATGGTGAGCTGCGGCTCAGGCTCGGGGGGCGGCGGCACGCTGGTGAGCTCGCGGACGAGCTTGCCGGGAGCGTCATAGATACCGATGGTAAGTGGGCCGGCTGGGGCGGACTTCAGATAGTAATTCAGAATGGCGCCATCGGGCGGGTTAGCGCCCGCGGGCAGCTCCGGCGGAAACGGAGTGTCGTTGCCGGTGTCGTTACGCACGCGGATGGCGGTCTGGGGGCGGAAGAGATAGACGCTTGAGGATGAGACCTGAGGAGTGATCTGGCGGAGGGGAGTCAGGTCGTCAAGAATCCAAAAGGCGCGGCCGTAAGTGCCGGCGACTAAGTCGTCTCCGTGGATTTCGAGATCGCGCACCGAGGCGGTGGGCAGGTTGAGCTGCAGTGACTGCCAGTGATCGCCGTAGTCGAACGAAACCCAGGCCCCGTGCTCAGTCCCCGCGTAGAGCAGCCCGGCGCGGCCGGGGTCTTCTTTCACCACGCGCGCGATTTCGTTATCCGGGATGCCCGAGACGATGCGGGTCCAGGTCTTGCCGCCATCGCGGGTGCGGAAGATGTAGGGGGCGAAGTCGTTGGAGTTGTGGTGATCGAGGGTAAGGAACGCCGTGTCGATGTTGTGTGGCGAGGCTTCCACCTGCTGGATGGGAATGTTGGCAGGCAAGCCGGGGGGAGTGACCAGATTCCACGCCGAGCCATCCGCAGTCATTTGGACCTTGCCATTGGAAGTACCCACCCATACGGCTCCGGCTCGTATCGGTGAGGGCGCGATGGCCGAGATGCCTGCGCCACGTCCGCCGCCGCGTCCGCCGGCGGCTGGGTCCGCGGGCGGTCCAACTGGCGTTCCAGCCGGTGTTCCAGCTGCGGGCTCCACAGGTTCAGGCGGCGCGGTTTCGCCGGGCGCCAGAGTGACATCGGGACTCACTGCCTTCCAGGTGGCGCCTAAGTCGCGAGTCTCTAGCAGATACTGGGCGCCCAGGTAGAAGATGTGCCCATCGGCGGAAGAAAAGAGATGCGGGGGCGTGTTGGCGAAGCGGTATCCTCCGCTGCGTGGCGGCGAGACGTTTTGGATCTGGCGGGTCACTGTGTCATAGCGCTGGACGCTAGTGCCGGAACCACTGGCCATGATGATTGTGGGGTCCAGGGGATCGGCGTGGATGTAGCCGAACTCGTAGGCGCCCACCGAGGGCAGCCATTCCATGAAGGTGATCTCCCCGAACGCGCCGCGGCTGGCGGTTCCGGCCGCGCCGCTATCCTGCTGGGTGCCGTAGATCCAATACGGAAACCGGGTGTCAGTGGCGATGTGATAGTACTGACCATTGGGAAGGTTGTACCAGTTCAAATCCCAGGTGTGGCCGCCGTCCACGCTGATGGTGGGGCCCTGGTCAACGCCGGCGAGGATGCGCTTGCCGTTGGTTGGGTCGATCCACAGTACATGGTAGTCGTCGCCGCCGGGCGCGCCTTTGAAAGCCTCGAAGGTCTTTCCGCCGTCGGTGGAGCGGTACAGGCAGGTCTGCACTACGTAGACGATGTCGGGGTTATCGGGCGCTACATAGACCTGGCTGAAATAGGCGCTGCCGTTGGAGCGCGGGTCGGTGGTGCTGCGATACCAGTTGGCGCCGCCGTCGTCGGAGCGGTACATGCCGCCGGTCATCACCGCGAAGACACGCTGCCCGCCCGTGCCGGCGGCCACCGCCAGGCCAATGCGGCCCACGCTGGTTTCCGGCAGGCCGTGGCCGGTGAGGGCGGTCCAGGTGAGGCCCTGGTCGGTGGATTTGTAGATGCCCGCGCCGGAAGTGTCCGGCTCGCCCGTTGCTCCACGGCCGCCACCACCCCCACCGCCGCCGCGGCCGGCATTGGGAAGCGTCAGGTAGACTTCCATCGCGGCGAAGAGCGTCTGCGGATTATCGGGATCGGCCACCAGGTTGACCGCGCCGATGTTGTCGCCCTTGTAGAGCACCTTGGTCCAGGCGCGGCCGCCATCGGTGGTGCGAAAGACCCCGCGCTCTTCGTTGCGGGCGTAAGTGTGGCCCAACGTGGCCGCCAGCACGATGTCGGGATTCTTCGGATCGACCACCAGCGCCACGATGTGGTGGGTATCCTGCAGGCCGGTACGCTGCCAGTGCGCGCCAGCATCGACGGACTTCCACATGCCGTTGCCGATGTTGACCGATTTCTCGACGCTGCTGACGTCGCCCGTGCCTACGTAGACGATGTTGGGGTTGGATCGCGCCACGGCGATGGAGCCGACGGAATCCATGTGAGTGTCGTCGAAGATGGGCTTCCATGTGACGCCGCCGGAGGTCGACTTCCAGATACCGCCGCCGGGCGTACCGAGGTAGTAAGTAGCGGGATCGCCCGGGACGCCTGCCACGGCGGAGATGCGGCCGGCGCGGAATGGGCCGACCTGGCGCCAGCGCATGCCGTTGTAGAGGCTGGGACTATATGACTGCGCGAGCAATGCAATGGCGGCGGCAACGACAGACAGGAGTGGCAGGCGGAATCTCATGATTTGGAGCATACAACAGTCGAGAAAGGAATGTATTGCTATTGGTTGATGGGCAAGGCAGAAACAAGGCGTTCGAGGAGGTTTCCGGCTTCGGAATTACTAATGACCTTGCCATTTCTAAGTGGCGCCGGAGTGAAGCGCGTTCACACGATTGTNNTGAGTGCGTGCGCCACGACGCTTGCGATGCAGGCGGGGGAGAGTTGGGCGGATTTCAGGCGAGCGCAATCCTATACAAAGCTACCAACTTGCTCCAGGCATGCTCGGCATCGGGCTGGCTGTAGACACGTAGGCCGTTGTGAAGCGGCATGTCCGGCATGCACCAGCCGTGCAAGGCCGGATATACTTCGATCTCTACAGGAACGTTCGCAGCCGCAAACGCTTCCCGGAGGGTGTCTTTCGCATCCGGTTGACGCTGGTCGTCATTGGACGCGATACCGATATACATACGAGCCTTGATCTTCGGTGCGAGCAGGTGCGGACTATCGGGTTTGCCGGTCACCAAACCCCCGCCGTGGAACGACGCGCCGGCGCCCACGCGATCGGGCAGCGCCGCGGCGGTCTTAACCGTCAACGGTCCGCCCATGCAATAGCCGTGGACGCCGATCTTCCTGGCCTTGTCGACCTGCTTTTGAGCGTCCAGGAAGGTGACGTAAGCGACTGCATCCTTCTCCGCCGCGCCAGGCGCGTTCAGCGGCGCAAGCAACTGGTAGAACTTCGCCAAGTCGGCAGGATTCTCGAAGCTGAAGGAGGCGTCGAATACCGGAGCTTTGACTGAGCGATAGAAGGGATTCGGGATCAGCACCGAGTATCCTGCGGCGGCAAGGCGCTTGCCGATATCGCGCATCGCCGGGCGCAGGCCCAGGGCATCCGCCCAGATCAATACGCCGGGATGGGAACCGGTGGCCGGATGAATGAATACGGCGTCGCAGGCGCCATCGGGCGTGGTGACCTCGACGCCGGTCTCAACAACCGCCAACTCCGCGGCCGAAGCCGAACCTGCGGCGGCGAGGCCCGCAGCCGCGGATAAAGCTACGTCATTGCTATGGTGATCTTTCGTATCGTCCGCCATTTGCTATCCCCAGTCACAGTGTATCTAAGCCGCAGACAACGGCCTGCCGGCGTTTACGTCCGGCACGGCAGCGCGCGGCTCCAGACAAACTGGAAACCAGTTCGATGGGCGGGCCATCGGCAGAGAGTCAACCCGCGGCCCGGAAGGTATATTGAGCGGGGTGAGTATCTGCTTGACTCAAGTGACCAACATCTTGTGGAGCCCGGCTCCTTAGCGCGGGGTATTGCGGGCGCATGGAGCTGACCTGAGTGAGGCGGCCAGCCAACTTGAGCGGTTACGTCACAAACACGCTGTCCGCAGTATCCCTCCATCTGTATCCCCCTTGATTATATTCTACTGTTGGGCGCGACAGGACTCGAACCTGTGACCTCCTGCAGCCATTTCCGTCAGGCGTCCATCTGAGAGGAACTTCGCCTTCGTGTAGAAGTGGACCAGAACACGGCATTCGAGGAAGTGATGGTCCAGTTTCCCCCAACTGGACGTCACGAGCGCGTCGACCGGCGCACATCGGCGAGTCGCGCGTTTGACGGCCGAGTGACTTGGCAGATCCTCAAAGGCTACTTTCCGGAAAACCCGGGTTTCGGCAACAACACCGTTTGCTGCGCGGAAGCGTTCGGGCGCGTCAGCCACCGCTCTATTTTCGGGGTGTTGCGAACCGCGCCACAGTGTGATGGCGGTTCACCTTCGGTTCGTTCGTGGGCGACTTGGTCCAATGGCTCATTCGGTGTGGCCGTGCGGTTGCATACGCCAACGCCTGATCCTGCTTGCTGGTGTAGCTAAGCTAAGCGCCTCGTGCGCGGCTGGCGGCGCCTGCCAATGCGCACGGGTTGTTATTCAGCGGGATACTCGACCTAGCCGATCGGAGGGACGAATGAACAGATCGAACCAGCGCTTGCTTGCTATCGTTTTTGTACAAGTCCTTGGCGCTGCTTTGAATCAGGCGCAAACTCCCGCCACGCGACCGCGATTCGAAGTCGCCTCCATAAAGCGGAACACGTCATGCGGTGGTCGACGTGGTGGCGGCGGAGCGCCCACTCCCGGCAGGCTGAATATGGAATGCGCCAGCGCCCCCAAACTGGAGCCCACCAAAGAAGGAAGCTGCGTTATGATCGACATCGGACCGAAATATCTTGTTCAGTTTGGCGATTCCGCCCTTGTCACCGGCCGACGTCTTGAGCACAATATTTGTGACCACGCTCATATGACCGATTGTCGTTCAGGTTCCTTCATTCGCACTCCGATAGGAAAGGCCTGGCGCGTCGCTTCTTGGCAGCCCGTCTGTGTTCGCCGGATCTACGGCTATAGAGTATCCTTCGTTTCCCGCTGAATCGCCTCGGTTGGCCCGAACCTTATACGTTCAGCGGACGGCTGGATCGCGTTCAATGCACATCAATGTGAATGATCGGGGCAGCACCGGCGCTCTGCCACGGCCCCCTACGGGCGCCGGCCCAAACTTCGCGGAAACCACGAACACGCGGTGATTGGCGGGGTCGAGCCCCATATTGCGCGACCCCTGTGGGGTCTGTACGCTTTCGGCGACGTGATATTGGTCGGGAGTGTCCTGATGAATGACGGTGAGCGTGCCGTCCGCATTCGACGCAAACGCGTTGCCCGATGCCGCATCGAACCCGGCGCCGTCGACTCCCGTGCCGATCGGGACCGTTGCGACCACCTTGCCGGCCTGATAGTCGGAGACAGCCATCACTCCGCTACGGCATCCGCTAAACAGGCGATGGCGGGCTGTGTCGATGGCCATCGGGACCGGCTGTTTGCAAGGCGCGGTGGACCAGCGCCGGATCACGGTTGCCGCCTTAGCATCGATCTCCACGACCTCGCTGGTGTCCGTGATATTCGCGTATACCTTGCCATCGCCGGCCGACACTCCGTTTTCGGGTTTGCCGCCGAGCTGAATGTTTGCGATCGGCGTCCCCGCTCTCGGTTCGATCACCGTCGAGGAGTGCGCATCGCCGTTCAGCGTGAAGACACGGTTCGACGCGCTGTCGTAGATGATGGCATCGGCGTCCTCGGCGGCGGGGATGCGGCCGAGTACCTTGAAGGTTTTCAGATCGAACATGACCACCGACTGGTCGTTGCCCGAGGTGGCGAATCCATGCCCGGTGGCTTGCGCCACGGCAGTTCCGTGCGCGCCCAGGATGCCGGTGACTTCGCCGAGCAGCGTCCCGCTGTCTTCATCGACCACCATCACGCGGTTCTGACGGGCGATAAACAGACGGTGATTGGGCGGATCTGGCACGACATAGTCCCAGCTCCCATCCCCGCCCAGCGTATAGGTGTGAGTCACGCGGTAAGACGAGGACGGCTGCGCGAGGAGTGTGACGACAGCCAGTGTGAAGACGGTGGCGATGGTGCGCATAGTGGCTCCTGTGATCGGAAATAGTGGAATCAGGGCGATCCTTGCTCGCTTTCCTTAATTTAAATAGCCCGGCTCCCGTACTCGGCGAAGATGCCAATCAGCCGGTTCGCGACCAAGTGCGACTCCCTGACGCCACCACAGTATGCCAATCGTAGATGAACACACGATGAACGGCCAGAAGATCCAGGCAGATGGCTAAACTGAACGGATCGTCGTCTACTCGCACAAGGAAACTGCCCAGCCAGCCGCCCTCTCGCGGCTGCCCTCCATGCAGACCCGCGTGCATCCGCCAATTAAGCTCGCCGACAATCGTGGCCGAAAGCTGCGGAGCGCTCCTTGAGATTGACGGCTCACACATTAATGGGCGAACTGCTGGCAGCCTTCGCGACGGCCCCGTTGGGTTGTGGCTCTGGCAGGATCGAAAAGCGCGAAAACAGAACCATGAGATCATTGCTGACCTGCACCGGCAAGAAGCGGTGCAGGTCTACAACCTGGAGGTGAAATGTGCACAGGAAGCGCAGGTGTATTTCAACGAAGTCTTGATATCTTCCGATCTCATGCTTTTCAGCCGCGCGGGCCGGGAGGATGCGGATAATTTCGCAGGCGGTCGAACAGCAGATGCAGTCCGTCGCGCACGGCGCCGGCCGCGGCGGTGCTCAGATTGCCGGTAAATTCCACAAGTTCCGCCTTTTCGACCGTGAGGATTTGCGACACATTCACTACGCTCGCCTTCGGAAGATCGGCCTCGCCTTCCTTCAGAAGCACGTTGCCCGGTGCGTTTGCCCTGCTCAGATTCGAGGTAATCAGGCACACGACGCTGGTTGCGATCGCGCTTCGATTGAAGACGTCGTTCTGGACAACCACGCAGGGATGCCGCTCAGCGGGAGCCGAACCGGCCGCAGGCCCGAAATCGAGCCAGTACACTTGGCCCTGCCGAATCTCGCTCACCAGCCTTCCTTCACCGTCCGGCCGACCTTGGCCTTGGCGCGCTTCAGCAGGCGTTTTTCCGCCGGTTCCATCCCGTTTGCATATACTTCATTTAGCCGAAGCAGCATCTGCTCCTGCCGCTGCCGCTGCAGGAAATCGCCGACAGCCAGCGCGAAGAGCCGGCTGCGGCTCAGCCCCATCAGTCGCGCGGTCTCGTCCGCCTCCTGCAATAATCCATCGTCCATAGAGATTGCCGTTTTCATGTTACTACCCAGAGTTATACCATACGTCGCACTACACGGGAGTACCTGCCCGCTCCAACCCATGCGCTTACTTCACTGCACTTCGGTTCACCGCACTTCAGTTCACTTCAATCCCATTCTTATCGAGCACCCCCGCCACCGCGCGATCCAGATTGGCGCCCGCCTGGGCCATGTCCGCACCTGCCCGGGTTTCCCGGCTCCGCGCCGCAATCAGATCCGTCTGCCGCTGCAATACCAGAAACGTCGTCGATGTCCCCGCCTGGAATTGCCGCTGCTCGCTTTCATACTGCTGTTCCGCCGATTGACGGGCCAGCACCGCTGCCTCCCGCCGCGCCCGCGCCGAAACCGCCGTCTGCATCGCGTTCCGCACGTCGGCCTCTATCGCCATCGCCACTTGATCCTTCAACGCCGCCAGGCGCTTGCCTTCCAATACCGAGATCGCCGCCTGCGCGCTCGCCGTCCTGTTTCGCAGCGGCAGAGAAATATTCACGCCCACCTGCGCCGTCGGAAACGTGCCTCTGCCCAACGTGCTCAGCGATTGCCCATAGCCACCCAGAAACATGGGCGGCACGGCCCCAAAGCCCGCGGGGAAAAACGCGGCCAGCGGACTGGACGTCTGCGGCACAACCGAGCCCGCCAATCCCGACGCGCTCAAATTGGCGAACAGATCGACCCGCGGCCGCGTGTTCTCCGCGCTCAACCGCTGATCCAATCGATTGATCGCCACCTGCAACCCCGTCTCCGAGAGCTCCGGCCGCCCCGCCAACGCCTGCTTCACCGCTGTGTCCAGAGAGGGCGCCGTCAGGTCGCCGGGTTCCTGCGTATCCGGCGCCAACGCGAAATTCCACAGCTCGTCGTTGCGATTCGGCAGCATCATGCTCTTCAAGTTGTTTTCCGCCTGCGTCAACGCCTGCTGCGCCAGGAACACGCTTTGCTGAAAGGTGGCCACTTGCGTCTGCGCGGCCACTACGTCCACGGGCGCCAGTACGCCCTGCTCGGCCTGCCGCTTGTTGCTCTGGAACTGCAGCTCCGCCAGCCGCACGGCTTCCGTCTGCACATCCAGGTTGCGATACGCGTAGTCCAACTCCCAGTACGCCGTGATCGCCTGCGTCACCACTTCCATCACGCGCTGCCGCAGCTGTTCCTTGCTCAGCGCCTGGTTCTTGCGCGTCACCGCCAGTTGATAGCGCCCCTGGTCGAACCGCAGCCCGCGAACCAGCGGCTGCGTCAGCCCCAACTGCACCAGCGTGGAATACAGCGGATTCAAGGTCGCGAACTGGCTGTCGGTGGTCTGCCGTGAGTTCGTAAACCCCAACGAATACGTACCCCCCAACCAGGGCGACTGGCCCGAGACCGTCGGCGTCGCGTTCCATTCCGTCTGCGTCAACTTGCCATCCGGCGCCCCGCCCAACACCGACGCCACCGGGCTCACCGAGTGCGTATGATACGCCTTCAACGCCAGCGTAGGGTCGTAGTAGCCCTGCGCCGCGCGCACGCTTTGCGGCGCTTCTTCGTTCAGCGTTCGCTGAATGCGCAAGTCCGGATCGTTCGCCAGCGTTCGCTCAATGGCCTCCCGCAGCGTCAGAGTTTTCCGCCCCTCAACGCCCACGCGTGCGGGAACGGCCGCTTCTTTCAGCGCAGGAACCGAAACCAGGGCGGGAACCGGAACCGTCTGTCCGAATGCCGATCCCGCCAGCAACGCCCCAATCAGCGCCGTCGCCACCGCCGCGCCCCTCCGCAGCCGCCCCGACACTCGCGCCGATACTCGCACCGCGAAGTCGCCCAGGTCTTCCCACAGCGAATAGAATACCGGCACCGCCAGCAGCGTCAACAGCAGACACAAGCTTTGTCCACCCACCACCAGCACCCCGATCGAACGATTCGTCGCCGCCCCAACGCCGTGCGAAACCACCAGCGGCAGCATGCCCGCCACCAGCGCCATTGTCGTCATCAGGATGGGCCGCAGCCGGTCCCGATTCGCCTGAATAATCGCGTCGTACCGCGGCATTCCAGCCGCGCGCAGCCCGTTGGTGTGGTCAATCTGCAGAATCGCATTCTTCTTCACGATGCCGAACAGCAGCAGCAGCCCCAGCCCCGAAAAGATGTTCACCGTTTGTCCCGCAATCAGCAGCGCCACAATTCCAAATGGCACCGCGAGCGGCAGCGTCAACAGAATCGGAACCGGATGGATGAACGACTCGAACTGAGCCGCCAGCACGATGTACATAAAGATGAACGTCAGCAGGAACGCCAGCACGAAATAGTACCCGGTGCGCTCCAATTCCTTCGACGCGCCCGAGAGCCCGCTGCGATAACCCGGCTCCATCCCCATCTGCGCGCTCGCCTCATTCAATTGCCGCAGCACATCCGTCTGCGACCCGCCCGGCAACACGTTCGCCGTAACCGTCACCTGCCGCTGCCGATTGATGCGATTGATCGCCGATGGCCCCGTGCCCTCCACTTCCTTCACCACCTGGTCCAACCCTACCGACCCCAGCCGCGCCGAGGGCACCGTCACCCGCGCCAGCGCTTCCGGACTGTTGCGGAATTGCTCCTGCGACCTCACGCGGACATCGTATTGATCCTCGCCCGCCTTGAACGTGGACGCCACCTGCCCCGCCACCAGCGTATTCAGCGCCTGTTCGATGTCCGACACCGACACGCCCAGATCGGCCGCGCGCGCCCGGTCGATCACCAGCCGCACTTCCGGCTTGCCGCCGCGCAGCGTGGTATCCACATCGGCGATGTGCGGAATGGATTTCATCTTCGCCAGCAGCGTGTCCGAATAAAGCGTCAGCTTGTCCAGGTCCGGACCTTGTATGAAGTACTGCACGTCGGCATTGCTCTGGCTGCCGCCTACCGTGCTCACCAGCTCCACGCCGGTGTGAATTTCCTTGGGATATTTCTTCATCATGTCGCGCGTCTTCTGCATGATTTCCTGTTGCGAAGCCTTGCGTCGATCTACATCCGTCAGGCTCACGAAAATCGACGCGTTGTTGACGCTGACATCCGCCCCGCCGCCCACCGTCATCAGCGTGTGCTGCACCCCGGGCAACGTCCGGACGTCTTGCGCAATCCGCTCCGCCACATTCGCCGTAGCCGCCAGCGACGCCCCTTCCGGCGCCCGCACCAATACGTTGAACTGCGACTGATCGTCCTGCGGCAGGAAGTTTTTCCCCACCATCGCAAACAGCGGCACAATGCTCAGAATCACCAGCCCGCACAGCGCCAGCATGGTCTTGCGATGCGCCATGGCCCACTTCAACATCACCGTGTAATGCGTATCCAGGAAGTGGAAAAACCCCGCGTCCTTCGACGAGCGCCCGTGCGCGCTCTGGTTCGGCCTGCGGAGGAATCGCGAGCACAACATCGGCGTCACCGTGAAGCTCACCAGCAGCGAGATCGCGATCGCGAATCCCGCCGTGAAGCCGAACGAGCTCATGAAGCGTCCCACAATGCCGCCCATGAAGCCCACCGGCAGGAACACCGCCAGCAGCGAAAGCGTAGTCGCCATCACCGCCAGGCCGATTTCTTTCGTTCCCGCGATGGCCGCTTCCATCGGCGGCATATTCTTCTCTTCAATGAACCGGTACACGTTCTCCAGCACGATAATGGCGTCGTCGATCACTATGCCCACCATCAAGGTCAGAGCCAGCATGGTGATCTGATTCAGCGTGAAGCCCATCGCCGCCATCAGCGCGAAGGTGGAAACGAGCGACGTCGGAATGGCGATCGCCGCGATCAGCGTGGTGCGAATGTTCGCCAGGAAGATGAAGATGACGATCGACGCGAACAAACTCCCCAGCACCAGGTGATGCTTAATGTTGTCCACCGCGGCCTTGATGAAGATCGATTGGTCGCTCACCACTTCCGCGTTGATGTCCTTCGGCAGCGCGGCCTTGATGTCCTTCAGCCGCGCCCTGACTTCGTCCGCCGTCGCCACCGTGTTCTCGCCCGATTGCTTGGCCACCACCAGCGTTACCGCCGGCACGCCGTCCAGGCGCGCCGCCGTCCGCGGTTCCTCGTAACTGTCCTCCGCGTGGCCGATATCTTTCACCTTCACCGTGAACCCGCCACGGCTGGCCACCGCGATCTCATTGAACTCCGGGACATCGGGCACGCGCCCCGTCGTGCGCACGGTAAATTCGGTCGCTCCCGCATTCAAACTGCCGCCCGGCAATTCCAGGTTCTGATTGTGCAGGGCATTGAAAACGTCCGTAATCGTCAGGTTGTACGCGCGCAGCCGGTCCGGATCGACCATGATGTGGATCTCCCGCTTCGCGCCGCCCACGATCGTGATCTCGCCCACGCCTTTGGCGGTCTCCAGCTTCTGCTTGATTTGCCTGTCCGCGATCAGCGTCAGGTCGCGCATGGACCGCGGCGCCCACACCGCGATGCGCAATACCGGCGCCGCGTCGGGGTCGAACTTCTGAATTACCGGCTGCTTCGCCGTCTGCGGCAGGTCGGGCACAATCAGGTTGACGTGATTCTGCACTTCCTGCGCCGCCACATCGCCATTCTTCGAAAGCAGGAAAGTCACCACCACCAGCGACTGACCTTCGGACGATGTCGACCGCACCTCATCCACCTGGCTGATGGTGTTGATCGCGTCCTCAACCTTCTTGCTGATCTCGCTCTCAATCTCCTCCGGCGACGCGCCGGGGTTTGAGATGGTCACCAGCACCGTGGGAACATCCACCTTCGGAAACAGGTCCACGCCCAAACTGAAATAGGAAAAGATGCCCGCCACCACCAAAGCCAAAATCAGCATGGTGGCGAATACCGGTCGTCTGACGCAGAGTTGCGCTAATGCATGCATTGGGTGAGAATCTCCTGTGTATCCTGATGTGGATCCCGATTACTTGCCGGCCTGCACGGGCGCCCCGTCGTAGAGTTCGCTCAGATGGCTGGTGGCCACAGTCTCGTTTCCGGTCAACCCGGAGAGAATGCGCGTACTTTCCCCGGCCGTCTCTCCCACCACCACCACGCGCATCTTCGCCGCGCCGTTCTCCACCGCGAACACCTGGAACGAATCGGTAGTCTTGTCGCGCCACACCGCCGTCTTCGGCACGAAAATTCCGTTCTCGCCGCCCGGCCGCACAATCTTCGCCGTGGCGAACATTCCCGGCCGCAGCTTCGCATCCCCGTTTGGAAATTTCGCCTCCGCCAGGAACATGCGCGAATTCGGATCCACCGATGGATTGATCGCCGTCACCGTGCCCGCGAAGTCGCGGTCCGGATAGGCCGCCACCCGCGCCACTACTTGCATCCCCAGCTTCACGCCCGCCGCGAGCTGTTCCGGAGTCTGCAACTGCAGCTTCAGCGAACCCGTGCGCACGATGGTCGCGAGCTTGGTCGGCGGCGTCACCACTACCCATTCGCCCACCGCCACCGCGCGCGCCGTCACGAACCCATCGAAGGGCGCGCGTATGGTGGTATCGGCCAGCGCTTTTTCCGCCTGCCCCAACTGCGCGCGCCATCCCTCCAACGACGCCTGCGAATTCTGCACCGCGCCCAAGCCTTCCCGAGCGCTATTCACCGCCGCCTCATATTGCCGCCGCGCCGCCGTCGCCTGCGCCTCGGCCGTCTCCTGCTGGGTACGATATTTCTCGTACGCGCTCTGCGAAACGTCCCCGGTGGCCACCAGATTCTGATATCGCTTCGCATCCGCCGCCGCCAACCTGGCCTGCGCCGTCGCCGAATCGAAATTCGCCTTCGCCGCCGCCACTTCCGGCACCGCGTCCGGCACGAAACTCTGCGCGCCCGCGAGGCCAATGCGCGCCTGCGATTGCCGCACCGCCGCCGTCGCCTGGTCCAACTGCGCTTTCGCCTGGTCCAATTTCAACTGCGCATCGCGATGGTCCAACTCGCAGATCGCTTGCCCCTGCCGCACGAAGTCGCCCACATTCACCGGCGTCGCGATCACTCGCCCCGCCGCGGCCGGAGCGATGTCGCTGGTCTCATCGGCCTCGAACGAGCCGGTCTCTTCAAACGCCGCCCCTACGTTGCGCGACACCGCCGCGGCTGTGGACACCACCAAAGTTTTGGCGGCGTTCGTCGCGATCGCTGTCCCCGCAGTTGCCCCCGCCGCTGCCTCCACCGGCTTCTGCGATGAGCACCCCGCCGCGATCAGCGACGCCACTACCGTACAAATAGCCAACGCTTTCATTTCGATTTCCCCGCCTTCGATTTCCGCGCCTTGAATATCCCAGCCTTAGATGGCCCAGCCTTGGATTTCCTGGCCCGAACCCCGTCCATTAATATGTTGACGAACGCATCCACCATTTCGTCGTCTTTTGCGCCAGTCTCAAATCCGAAGAGCGCCGTCATCATGGCATAGTGCGACGCCATACCTGCAATCGCCGCAATTACGGCTCCCGGCGGACCCGGCTTCAGCGCGCCTTCCTTTTGCCGCCGCGCCACGTAGTCCGTAAGCAGTTTCATGATCGGCAACGAGAATCGCCGATGTTCCACCAGCGTCTGCCGGTGGCCTTGCAACGCCGCAAACAGCATCACCCGTTCGTGCCGCGGATCGTCGCGATAGCAGGCCAGCATGGCGCGCGCAATCTCGCGAAACAGCCCGGCATCGTCGTTTCGCCCGATAAACGATTTGACCGCGGCCATCCACGCCTCGATCTCCGCCGGATCGCGCTTGGCGTGCACTACCGCGGTATACAGGGCCTGCTTAGTCGGAAAGTGCCGGAAGATAATGGCCTCCGTCACGCCCGCCTCAACCGCAATTTCCTTAGTCGTCGCGCCGTCGAACCCTTTACGCGAAAACACGTCCAGCGCAGTCTCGATCAACTGCCGCCGCCGGTCCGTCCCGTGCATCCTCATGCCGTCCACTATTGTAAGTATGTACTTACTTACAAGTCAAGAGGAAAAGCGATGCAACGCTTGCCGCCGGCTATCGCCAGCAGCGCGTTGCGGCTTTGGTCTTCCCAGGCCCTGCTGGTTGGCGCTACGGAACCGGCGCCTCTTTCTCCCACCGCCGCGGCACGGCGAACCGGTAACCCTTTGCCGGCGCTACGGAGCGAAAGCCGGCGGCACGCGACGCTTGGTCGTTCGCTCAAAAGCGTAGGCGATTCCCAGTAAGCGCGGATCGCTGCAAGCGGTTCCGGTGAAGCCCGCTCCGAATGGCGCCGGCTTTGGGTTAAAGCCTCAGGAAACAGCCCTTGTCGCTGCGGCGCGCCACGGGCCGGCCCGTTCGGTGGTGGTTTGGGAGCATCCCGAACGGAACGACGATGAGCGGATATCCGGCCCTCGCGGCTAGGGCTAGGCGCCCATTAACTCAGTTCGAGCGGACCAGTTTTATACGCAAGAGTTCGAAACGTGTCCGGACGCCGAACCGCTCCCGCGTCTCACGCAACAATTCACTAAAGATAGGCGCTCTTCGTGAGGCAACGCAAGGGATACGAAACCCCTCCCGGGTTAAGGAAGCCATCGCGCCCGACGGCGGTGCGGAAGTCCCGATTCAGCCGCCGGCGCGGAGCGAAGGTGGTGGTCGGAGGCGGCAAGGTAAGGTAATCGGCGCGGAGTTGTTCGGCGATTCGCAGAGGATTCATAAAACAGCATTACCTATTCAGTCGGATCACTTAGACTCTAATGACTAGACTCTAATGACATAAGATGTGTGGTACTTCACAAGATGCGGCAACGAGGCGGGATCTCGACAGCCAAACCCGGACGCCCGCCAACCCCGAAGGCTGTGCGGCCTGCACCCATCTCACGCCTAAATTTAGCTTTAGTACTCAGCCGGAGAGTTTCGTTGCGGGAGCCAAACTTACAGCGCAACACTGCCAAAAGATAACTGCCTTAATAGCCGTCTTTCACTGATATAATAGAAGCCTCAGCCTTGGACGGAACCCCTCTGGGTCGTTTGACACAAAGAGGGGAACTAATGCAACCGTCGCGCCGTCGTCTTTTTGAAGAGCTATTTTCCGGTTGGGGTCTCGCCGCTTTTATGGCGAGCCAGTCTGGAGCACACCAGTCCGGAGCACAAAGGAAGGCCGCGCCGAGTCCCAGGACCATTCGGCCAAACCATCGTTCGGAATCTTACTTCCGCATTGCCTGGGTACAGACTAAGTCATTCCCGAATATCCTCGCGCCGTCCGCTTCTAATCTGGTGATCGGCCAGACTAAGACAGCATGAGGCGCCTGCTGTTAAGCGTGGGGTTAGTGATTTGGGCCGGGCTCGGGCAAGCCGCGGCCCAGGAGGCGTTTTCGGTCTCTTTGACGGCCGCGGACTCCCCTGCCAACTCGCTCACCTTACGAGCCGCCGTGTCCTCGATGAATGCTACTGGCGCTGTCACCTTCTTCAGCGGGACCAGCATCTTGGGAATCTCGAATGTGCTGTTTGGTACAGCCGAGCTCACGGTCGTTTCGCCACCCCCGGGCCAGCATACTTTGACCGCTCTTTATGGCGGCGATCTTACGCATTCCCGCGCGCGGTCTGCCTCGCTCCCCCACTTTTCCGCGGCGCTGCCGATTGGCAATTTCGCCGCCGGCGCCGATATTACGACGCTCACCGGACTGGTGGCCGTAGCGGCGGGCGATCTCACCGGTACAGGCGTGGTGGATTTCGCCGTGGCTAACGCCTTGGAGAACACCGTCACTATCGTCGCGAACGGGAAACCGGCAGCGACTTACAACGTCGGGTCGAATCCCCGATCGATCGTAATCTCGGACTTCAACGGTGACGGGCACATGGATCTGGCGGTGGCTAACGCCGGCAGCGATACAGTGAGTGTCCTGCTCGGTGCGGGCGACGGCACTTTCGGACCGGCCGTCAGCTATCAGGTGGGCGCGGGCCCGGTAGCGCTGGTTGTGGCGGATTTCAACGGAGATGGCCGCGCCGACCTCGCCACCGCCAACCGGTATGGCAACTCGATCAGCGTTCTCCAAGGGCGCGGCGACGGGACCTTCGATCCGTTCACGACAGTGATGGCAGGCCAGGAACCGGCCTCCATGGTAACGGGAGATTTTAACGGCGACGGCATCGTGGATCTGGCAGTGGCGTCGAACAGCGGCGTGGGCATCGTGCTTGGCGCCGGAGATGGCACATTCCAGCCGATCCAGTCCTATCCGGCCGGAGTGCCGGCGGCTGGCCAGTTCGCGACACTCGTCGCCGCCGATTTCAACGCGGACGGCGCCACCGACCTGGCTATCGCTGCCGGCCAGCAAGTCATGGTGCTTCTTGGCGGCGCCGGAGCGATGCGCGCCGGCGATACCTATAACTCAGGTCCGGTGGCTTCGATCGCGTGGGGAGACCTGGCTGGCGATGGAAACGCGGATCTGGTCTGGCTCACCACGGCCGGCGCGCTGCAGTCGATGACCGGCAACGGAGACGGAACATTCCAGCCGGGCCAGACTCTGGGCCAGGTCCCTGGCGTGGCACTGATAGCCGGCGACTGGAATGGCGACCAACTGACGGACCTGGCAGTGGCAGGCGAAAAGGGCCTCCGTCTGCTCACCGGCGTCGAAGCTGGCAGCGTCAAACCAGGCGGCGTCAAAACAGTAATCGCCCCCACGGCGGCAACGTTGGGGTTCAGACCCGCGGACGCCCCTCCTGCAACGGTCACAAATAACGCGGATAGCGGCACGGGTTCGCTGCGGGCGGCGATTACCTCGGGCGTGAATCCGATCACGTTCGCGATTTCCAACACCACAATTACATTGACCAGCGGTCCCCTCACCCTTACCAATACCAACGGCTTAACTATCGACGGCACCGGCCAGAACATCACCATCAGCGGCAACAATCAATCGCGCATCTTCGTGATTAACGCACTCAACGTGACCATCCGCGGATTGACGCTCGCCAACGGGTACGCGAAAGGCGGCAACGGCGCCAACGGCCTCGGCGGGGGAGGCGGCGCGGCCGGCCTCGGAGGCGCGGTCTTTGTCGTGAGCGGGACCGGTCTCACCTTCGACCACATCACATTCAACAACAACAACGCGTATGGCGGCATCGGCGGATCTTCGACGGAATTCAATGCCGGCCTCTCGCAGGGGGCCAGCGGTGGCGGTGGCGGCGGCGGCCTTGGCGGGGATGGCGGAGGCCCGTCCTATGGCGCATTCCTTTCGTTCCAGAGCGATAGCGGCGGCGGCGGCGGCGGCGGCGGCGTCCTGGGCGGTAGCGGCGGATCTGGCGGATACTTAACCACAATCGACACCGGCGACATGATCTCGATAATCTCGGATATGGCATCGGCCAACAGTCTTATCGCGCTCGATGAAGCCCAGAGCGGTTTCGCTCTGGGCTATCTAATAGTGCACGATGCTCTATCCACCGCGGGCGTGACCCAGGCGAAGAAAATCATCGCGGATTTCTCGGATGCGCTGACAGTCATCAATCTGACCACTTATCCGGGAAATCCCGGCCTGGGCGCCGGCGGTGGCGGCGGGGGAATAGGACTGGCTTTCGGTGAGCCAGGCGGATTCGGTGGTGGCGGAGGCAGCGCTTACTGGTCGGTTCTCGGTTTGTCCCAGTACAATGGAACGGTGGCGGCCAATACGTTCGGTGGCGCCGGCGGATTCGGGGGCGGGCAGGGAGGCGGAGTAAGCTCTAACGGAGCGGGCATCGGCGGGAATGCTTACGGTGGAGCGGTCTTCGTCTACGCCGGGTCGGCGGCCTTCGAGACCTGCACCTTCAACAATAATTCGGCGACCGGCGGCGCCAACGGATTGGGTTCGTTCGACACAAGTCCCAATTTCGGTTCTACCAGCGGCGGCGCGGCCCTCTACGTGAACGCGGGCGCCACCGCGACCTATCCGATCACGGGTACGCCGGTTTTCACCGGGAACACGTCGGTTCTGGACAGCAACGTCTCGGGCCCCTTCAACCAACTGACCGGCAACAATACCCTTTACGTTCTCACGGCCGGCGATAACGGCTTCGGTACGCTTCGGGCCGCGGTTCAGCAATCCCCGGCGGGAGGGACGATCCTTTTTATTTCCGCCATGGCCGGCAACACCGTCACTCTCAAATCGGAGCTGGTGCTGGCGCAGAATATCACCATCGATGGCGGAACCAATAGCGTCACCCTCAGCGGCGGCGGCGCGAACCGCATTTTCGCGGTCACCGGCGGCGCCGTTACCATCAATAACCTCACCCTGAAGAACGGATACGCCCGGGGCGGCGATGGCGGCGCCAGCCGGTTCGGCGGCGGCGGCGCAGCCGGAATGGGCGGAGCGATGCTGGTGACGGGCGGCAATGTCTCGCTCGGCAGCGTGGCGTTTACCGGCAATCAGGCGCAAGGCGGCAATGGCGGCAGCGGTAGCGAGGTCAACTCCGGCGGCGGCGGCGGCGGCGGCATGAGCGGCGGCGGCGCCGCGCCCGACCCCACGCAAGCCAATGGTGGAAATGGCGGCAGCGACAGCGATTTGTCGGGTATCGGCGGAGTGGGCGCCCCCATCGCCGGTATTTCCTCCGTCCTCAGCGCCCAAAATGGCGCCGCGGGCGGCACTGGCTCGGGCGGCGGTGGCGGCGCTAGTGGAACCTACGTAGCGACCACCGCCCAGGTGCTGCAAGGCGGAAATGGCGGCATCGGGGGCTTCGGCGCGGGCGGCGGCGGCGCCGGTTACGAAATTTGCCCGGTGAACGGCTTCCCCAATCCGGTGTGCCTGTCCAGTGTAGCCACTGCCACTGGCGGCAACGGCGGATTCGGCGGCGGCGGGGGCGCCGGCTACATCGGCGGCTCCACCGTTTTCGGCGGCGGCGGCGGCTCCAGCCCCGACTATGCCGTGGGTGGCGGCGGCGCCGGTTTGGGAGGCGCGCTGTTCCTGCAGGCGGGTACGCTCAGTCTCGGAAATTGCAGCTTCACCGGCAACAGCAGCACGGGCGGCTCGGGCGCGCAGCGCGGGCAAGGCAAGGGCGGCGGATTGTTCTTTGAGGCCGGTACCATCGCCTGGAACGGCACGAATACATTCAGCGGTAATTCCGCGCAGGACGGCACCACCAACCCCACCGACGATGGAGATATCTACGGCACGACGGTCAACGGCGCGGCGGCGGTTTTCAACATCACCAGCGCGATTCTGCAATCGAGCGGCGGTTTGGCGGAAGTGTTTGCCACCGCCCCGGCCGGTTCCACGGTGCAGTTCGATCCCTCGCTTTCGGGAACCACCATTAGCATTTCCTCGGAGCTCCAGATCAACGGCAACCTGACGATTGACGGCACGCTGGGCGGAGCGAAGAACATCGTGCTGGCGGCGTCGGGCAGCCCGGCCCCGCGCTTCTTCTGTATTACGGGCGGCAACGTCGCCATCCGTAACCTGACCCTATTAGGAGGCGGAGGGACGCCGGCCGCGGGCTCCGGTTGCGGCGGAACCACCAACGGCGGCGCCATTTACATTCAGAACGGAACCGTGCTGATATCGAACACCACTTTCCTGAACAATGGCACGGGCTCGACGGTCTCGGGCGGCGCAATTTATGTGGCGAATGGCGCCCTGACACTGCTCTCTTCCCGTTTTGACGGGAGTAATCTGTCGAACGCCTCCGGTCCGGGCTCGAATTTGGCGGTGGCGGCCGGTTCGCTGACATACGGCGGCGCCAACTTATTTGACGTGCCAGCGGGATTTTCCACCAACACTGTAAGTACCGGCGCCGGAGTCACCGTAACCACCAGTCCGCCGGTGACGCTCGATGTCATCACCACGGCGGCGGCCGGCCCCGGTTCCCTCGCCGAGGCCGTGACCACCGCCCCCAGCGGCTCCACCATTCTCTTCGATTTGCCGGCAAACTCTACCATCGTCACCAACGCGGAATTATTCGTCGCCGGCGATTTGATCGTCGATGGCGGCGTTAACGGAGTCTCTATTTCGGGCAATCACGATCACCGCATCCTTTTCCTGCAGGGCGGCAAGGTGGCATTGAAGAACCTGGCTTTCACCAATGGATTTGCTCAGGGCGGACAGGGCGGATCGGCGTATGGCGCCGGTAACGGCGGCGGCGGCGCGGGAATGGGCGGCGCGGTCTTCGACAATGGCGGCGCGCTGACGCTCAGCAATGTATCGTTTACCAACAACGTGGTTCAGGGAGGAGTTGGCGGTTCCAACCTCGTCCAGGTGAATGGAAACTACAGCTTCGATGGCACCCACACCTTCGATTCCAATCCGGATTATACTCTCGGCGGTTCCGGGGGCGGCGGCGCGACGCTGAACGGCGGCGGGGCGGCCTTTAGCCCCACTTTCGGCGCCGGCGGCCTGGGTGGCAGCTTGATCGGGCAGAATGGCGGCAGCGGCGGCAGCGGCGGCAACGCCAGTGCCGGCGGCGGCGGCGCCGCTGGTGGATTCGGCGGTGGCGGCGGTGGCGGCGGCAACAGTTCCACGCATACCGGCAGCGGCGGCAGCGGCGGCTTTGGCGGCGGCGGCGGCTCAGCGGGCGCGGGCCCCAGCCCGGTGCAGGGCTTGCCCGGAACTCTGGGAGGCGTTCCAGCCGATGGTGTTGGCGGCGCTGGCGCAGGCTTGGGCGGCGGACTGTTTGTCCGCTCGGGAACCATCTCCCTCGCGAATGTGAGCTTCTTAAACAATTCCGCGATCGATGCCGGGCCTCCGGGCTGCAGCAACTGCGGCGGCTCCGGCGCCTATTTCGGGCTGGCCAAAGGCGGCGGACTGTTTCTCAACAGCGGAGTCGCCGCGACCAGCGTCGGGGCCGTAAATTATGGCGGCAACTCTGGAAATTCCGCGCAGGATGCCTCGAATACCGCGGTCGACAACCAAAACATCTACGGAAGCCTCGCAATCCCCTCGAACCTACTGCAATCGACCGGCAGTGTGTATACCAATGTGGGATTGCCTTACCCGGCGGTCACCCTGACCGTAACCGATCAGTTCGGGAATGCCATGCCGAACATTCCCATCACCGTCACCTTCCCGGCGTGGAACGGCGCCACCGTATACGGACCGACGGTGGTCGTGTTGACCACGGGACCGACGGGTTCGGTGAATCTGATCGTGACCGCGAATAGCATTCAAGGCAGCTTCAACGGAGTTGCAGCCGTGGGCGCCATCACCCTTACGACGCTTTTTTCAACTAATGGGCCCGCCCCGATCGCAACCGTTACCGCCGTGGCGGGAACTCCGCAAACGGCCGCCACCGGTTCCACGTTTGCGTCGCCGCTGAAAGCGCTGTTCAAGGATTCTAACGGCGCCCCCGTTCCGTATACCCAGGTGGAGTTTTACTGTTGTCTCTCGCCGGACAACACGACCACCGCCGCGAAGGCGACGTTCGCGGGCGGCGCCACCACCGTCACTATGACAACCGGTCCCGATGGGACTGCCACGTCTCCCCCGCTTACCGCCGATCTGATCGCCGGAACCTATCTGGCCTATGTGGCGAATCCGTATTACTGCTGCAATGCCCCGGCAGGCGCGGGCTTCACGCTGACCAATGTCGCCGCTCCGCCGGCCACTATCACGGCTTACGCCGGCTCGCCGCAAAGCGCGGTCTACGGCGTCACGTTCCAAACGCCGCTTCAGGCGCTGGTGACCGACGCCAACGGAATTCCGGTTTCGAACGTGACCGTGACTTTCGAATCGCCTAACCCCAACTCGCCTCCAGGCGTGAGCGGCACTTTTGCCGGGGGCGGCACATCGGCCACTGCCACTACCAACCCGTTCGGAATCGCAACGGCTCCGGCCTTCACGGCTAATGGCAGCGTGGGCGCGTACTCGGTGGAGGCCGCGGCGGCGGGCGTCACTACCAACGCTTCATTCTCACTGACCAACCTGGCTTCGTCCGGCGCGTCCATCGCCGTGCAGAGCGGCACGCCGCAGAGCGCGGCCATCGGCGCCGCCTTTGCGTCGCCGCTACAGGCTTTAGTGCAAGACAACGCGGGTCATCCGGTGGCGAATGCCATGGTCACCTTCACAGCGCCCGCGGCCGGCGTGGCCGGCGCGGTGTTCGGTAACAGTACCAATTCAATCGGCGTGGCCACCGATTCGACCGGCGTCGCCACTACCGCGATATCCGCCAACAGCACGGCTGGCAACTATACGGTAACGGGCTCGACAGCCGGCGCCGTGACCTCGGCCACCTTTATCCTGACGAACAATTCTTCCACCGCGGCAGTGATCAGCATCGTGCAGGGCACTCCGCAAAGTATGCCGATTCTCCAGCAGTACCAGAACAATTTCCGCGTCAAGGTGGCGGATAGCGGCGGGAATCCGGTATCCGGGGTGACCGTCGTGTGGACGCTTCCCACCAGCGGCGCGAGCGCTACTTTCGTAACCGGCGGGACCCTGGCAACTTTCACCAGCCGGTCCGACGGCACCGCCGACCCGCCAAATTTCACCGCTAACGCAACCATGGGCACTTTTAACCTGAGCGCATCGGTTCCGGGCCTTACGGGGACTGTCTTTTTCACCTTCACCAACCTGGTGGGGCCGCCCTCGCGTATAGCTATCTCGGCCGGCTCGGGACAGACCGCAGCTCAGAATACTGCGTTCCCCACGCGGTTCGCGGCCCTGGTGACGGACGCGGGGAACGATCCGATATCCGGCGTCACCGTGTACTTCGCGGCTCCGAATAGCGGGCCGAGCGGCCTGTTCGCCAATAACAACACCAATACTAATGTTGTCACCAACAGCTCCGGCATCGCCACCGCGCCCGTATTCACATCCAATTCCGCGGGCGGCAGCTATCAGGTGCAGGTTTACGACACGGATGGAGGCGGAGTCCTCACCTACGCGCTTACTAATTTGCCCGGGCCGCCGGCGGCCATCGCCGCGGTAGCGGGAAGCGGACAATCGGCGACCGTTAACGGGGCCTATGGCGCCGTTCTGCAAGCTGCCGTGACCGATGGCGGCGGCATCCCGCTCAGCGGCGTGACCGTGACGTTTACCGCGCCGGCCTCGGGACCGACGCTGAAGTTCGCCGGAGGCGTCTCCAGCGCGGCGGCGATTACGAACGCCTCGGGCGTTGCCACCTCGCCGGCGATGACGGCTGGGGGCATAGCGGGAACCTTCGGTGTGGCCGGCACGGTCAGTGGCGTTGGGAGCGTCGCGACTTACTCATTTACCGCCGTCGCCGGAAGCCCCGCCAGCGTGACCGTGTACGCTGGAAACGGACAGAGCACTCCCATCTCGACTTCCTTTGGCGCCGCGCTGCAGGTAATCGTGAAGGATGCCGGCGGCAATCCATCGCCCGCCGGGATTAGCGTGGTCTTCGCGGCGCCCACTACCGGCGCGACCGGTACGTTCAGCTCGGCTTCCACCGCGACTGTGGCTACGGCTGCCACTGGCATCGCATCGGCGCCTGCGTTTACGGCGAACGGGACGCTTGGGTCATATGGCATTTCCGCTACGGTGAGCGGACTCACACCGGTTACCTTTACTCTGACGAACGGGTCCCCGGCGGTATTGACGCTGGTAGCTTCGGCGGGGACAGGGCAGACCGCGGCTGTAGGTTCGGCGTTCGCCTCGGTACTGCAGGCCGTGATCACCGCGTCTCCGGCCTCGCAGGATGCCAACGTTTCAGCGACATTCACGCTGCCGAATTCCGGCCCGAGCGCGACATTCGCCGGCGGAGCCCTGTCTGCCACCGTGTCGACCAACTCCTCGGGCGTAGCCACGTCTCCCTTCATGACCGCCAATAACATTGTGGGGACATTCAGCCCGACCGTTACCGTGAACGCATTCACGGCCGGTTACACGCTGACCAATGTGGCTTTCAGCGCGGGCACGGCGTCCATTACCCTGCCCGGTACGGCGGGCACAGGTCAGGTGCTGCTGGGGATTAACAGCACCAGCGCGTTCTCATGGACCGCCTCGAGCAGCCAATCGTGGCTGACCATCACCACCGCCTCCGGCTCCGGAAGCGGCGCGGTGAAGTTCGGCTACGCCGCTAACCCAACCAGCTCGCTGCGCACGGCCGCCATTGCGGCGGGCGGCCAGACCATCGCGGTGACGCAAGTGGGCGGCAATTACGTCCTGGTCAACCCGGTTACCCAGCTGATCTCCAACCTGACTAACGCGGATGCGGTCGCGGCGGATGCCTCCGGCAATCTCTATTACCCGACTACCACGCTGCCGTTTCCGGTGGATCTCGGCAACGAAAATTTCGGGTACATCGGCGCGGTCAATAAGTGGACGGCTTCCACGCAGCAATCTTCTATTCTGTGGAATACCGGCCTGGACTTGGTACACGGGATCGCGGTGGACGCGCAAAACAATGTCTACGTGGCCGACGAGGGCGCCGGGCGAGTCACCAAGTACATTGCGGCGACGCAGCAGACCTCCGTGTTGAGCGACATCATGACCGGCGGAATCTATAACCCGCAAGGTTTAGGCTTGGACGGGTTTGGGAATGTGTACCTCTCCGACTCACCCGATCAGGTGGCGGAAAAACTTGGCTTCTGGAGCGCATCCCCGCCGCAGGATGGGTATAACTCCTCCGCCGCCGCGGATATTACGGGCAAGATGTACGTGACGAATACCAATGGATCCATTGACGTGCTGAACTCGGCCGGAGTTCTCCAGGCGCCCATCGCCACCCCTAACACCTGGCCGGTGGGCGTGGCCGTCGACGGGTTGGGCAATGTCTACTACACCGACCGTCAGAACAATCAAATGTTGCAGTGGAATCCGCTGACGGGTCAGACCACGACGCTGATGGACGGCGCTTTACTCTTCAATCCAGCCCAGCTTTCGGTAGATAGCTCGGGAACCAACATCTACGTTCCCGCTCTGGGCGACCCTAACGTGATCCAGGGAACGGGCATCGTCTGGAAGTATTCGACGGGCTATCTGGCGCTTGCCACGGCCAGCTTGAGCGTGAGCAGCATCGGCGCGGCGGGATCGGTGCTGTATTCGGTGTTTCCGGCCAGTACGGCGGTCACCGCCGTTAGCGATTCCCCCTGGCTGACCATCACTGGAACCAGCGGCGGCGCTATCGCCTTCACCACCACCAGCAACACCACCGGCAGCCCGCAAACCGCGAATATCACGGTGCTCGGGCAGAACATCGCCGTCACTCAGGGCATCAACAACATCGCCAAGCAGGCAGGCGACGCGCAGAGCGCCAATGTGGGCGCGGCGTTCGCCACTAACCTGCAGGTGAAAGTGACGGGATCGGCGGGAACGGCGATGAATGGCGCAAGCGTGACCTTCGTCGCGATTCCCGGCGTAACCGGCGCCTCCGCGACTTTCGGCGGATCCGCCACTGTCATCACTAACTCCAGCGGTCTGGCATCCGCGCCGGCCTTGACGGCGAATGGCATTTCCGGGCCGTTCACGGTCGCGGCCACTGCCAGTGGAGTGAGCGCGGTGTTCTCGCTCACTAACAATCCCGCGACTGCCACTAACATTACCGCGGTTGCCGGAACGCTCCAGACTACGCCCGTGAATCTGGCGTTTGCCATCGCCTTCCAGGCGATTGTGAAGGACGTCGATGGCAATGGCAAATCGGGTCTGAATGTCACCTTCACAGCCCCCGCCAGTGGCGCCGGCGGCAAATTCCCCGGCAACGCGGCCTCCGTGACGGTAGTCACCGACAGCACCGGCACGGCGACTGCGCCGGCCTTCACGGCCAACGGCAGCACCGGAGCCTATACTGTGACGGCATCGGTTTCGGGAGTGGGTACGCCCGCCAGTTTCAGCCTGACTAACTCCGCCGCGGTTGCCAATGCCATCACGGTCTCTTCGGGCAACAACCAGAGCGTCGCTATCAGCAGTGCGTTCGCCAATCCGCTGGCCGTGTTGGTGAAAGATATTCTGGGCAATCCGATTTCCGGCCTCACCGTGGCCTTTTCAGCGCCCGGAACGGGGGCAAGCGCCGCGTTCCTCAATGGCAACACCGCGGTCACTAACGCATCCGGCATTGCCACCTCGCCGGTCTTCGATGGTAATGCCGTTGTCGGCAGTTACAGCGTCACCGCCGGCACGGCGACTTCCGCCGCGTCGGCGGCCTTCGCATTGAGCAATACCGTAGGAGCGCCGTCTAAGTTCACGCTTTCCTCCGGGACGCCCCAGTCGGCTGGGATACTCGCCGGGTTCAGCGGGCTTTCAGTGTTAGTAAGGGATTCGGGCGGCAATCCGGTTCCGAACGTGTCCGTGACTTATACGGCTCCGGCCACCGGGGCGACCGCGGTATTCAGCGGCGGCGCCGCCTCCGCGGTGTTCCCGACCGACGTCACTGGAACTGCGACAGCCAGTGGGTTGACCGCCAACAACGTGCTGGGAGCTTACGTAGTGGGCGCTACCATCGCGGGTCTGCCTACCCAGATTAACTTCGCGCTGACGAACAAAGTGGGCGCGGCGGCTACCGCGGCAATTGTCTCGGGCAACCTGCAGAGCGCACCCGTCAACACGATTTACGCCGCCCCGCTAGTGGTGCAGATCAGGGACGCGGCCGGCAATCCCGTTTCGGGTCTCGAAGTCTTTTTCACAGCGCCGGCGAACGCCCCTGGCCTCCCTGTCGTCCCTAGCGTCGCGTTCAGCTCGAACCTCAGACAAAATGAAAGCGTAGAGGAAACCAACGCTTCGGGCGTGGCCACATCCGTCGTTCCCAGAACAACCGGGACGCCCGGCACGGTCAGCGTCGCCGTGACCGCCGGCTCCGCCAATAGCATCACGATGACGCTCATCAGCTTACCTGGCCCTGCCGCCACCATCACGGCAACGGCGGGAACCTCGCAGAGCGCCACCATTAACACCGCATTCGGTACGACGCTTCAAGCGACCGTCTTGGACTCGGTCGGCAATCCCGTTCCGGGTGTTACCGTGACGTTTGCCACGCCGTTGACGGGCGCGGGCGGTAGTTTCGCCGGCGGCAACACCGTGGTTACGAACGCCAACGGCATCGCCGTGGCCACCACTTACGCCGCCAACGGTACGGCCGGCAGTTACTCCATTTCGGCTTCCGTTGCCGGAGTGACCACGCCCGCAACGTTCTCGATGACCAATAACATCGGCGGGGCTTCGGCTATCACAGCCAACAGCGGCGCCGCGCAGAGCGTAGCCGTAGGCAGCGCATTTGCCACTTTGCAGGCCAAAGTGACCGACGCGGGGGGCAATCCCATTCCCGGCGTCACCGTGACTTTCTCCGCTCCGGCGAGCGGCCCCGGCGGCAGTTTCACCGGCGGCAACACGGCGGTCACCAATGCCGCGGGGTTGGCGGCAGCGAATGCGTTCGCCGCCAACACCGTGGCGGGGTCGTATGCAGTAACGGCTACTGCTCCGGGTCTGGTGACGCCGGCGCAGTTCGCACTGACTAACCTCGGTTCCCCGGCGGCCTCGATTGTCGCGGGCTCGGGCAACGGACAAAGCATCACCGTACTGACCGCTTTCGGCGCTTTGTTGCAGGCCAATGTGAAGGATCAGTACGGCAACCCGGTGGCGGGCTCGACGGTCACGTTCACCGCTCCGGCATCGGGCCCGAGCGGCGCGTTCACCGGCGGAAATGCCATCGTAACCAACGCGGTCACCAACGCGGCCGGCGCGGCCACGGCGCCAATCTTCACCGCCAACGGCTCGCTGGGCGCGTACCTGGTGACAGCATCCACTCCGGGCGCGGTGAGCGCCACTTTCTCCCTCACTAACATGGTCGGGGCGCCGGCCTCGATCGCCGCCACCAGCGGTACGCCGCAAAGCGCCACCGTCGGCACAGTGTTCGGCGCCGCCTTGCAGGCTACGGTAAAGGACGCCGCGGGCAATCCGATTCCCAACGCCACGGTCACCTTCTCCATTCCCGCCGGCGGCGCGAGCGCCGCTTTTAGCGGCTCGAACATCGCTACCACCAACGCTTCCGGCGTGGCCGCCTCGCCGCTTCTCACCGCCAACGCCACCGGGGGCTCGTACACGGTAGCGGCATCGGTGACCGGAGGCAACCTCGCTCCGGCGAGCTTCAGCCTCACCAATCTGCCGCTGATACCCGTCACCTTCACTACCAGCGTGGCGGGCCTGACCTATTCGGTGGACGGCGCCGCTTACACTGCCGCGGCCACGTTCAACTGGATCGCCGGATCTACTCACACCGTGCTCACTACCGCCGCGCAGACGAATCCAGCGGCGAGCGGGCAATATTCGTTCGCGAGCTGGAGCGATGGCGGCGCTATCGGTCACACCTATACAGTCCCCGCCGCAGCCCCCGCGCAGCCGGTCACCGCCACCTTTACGCCGGTTGCGTTCCTGCTTCAGGCGCACCCCAGTTCCACTGCCGCCGGGACGGTAAATAACGCCGGCGGCCAGGCATATCCGGTGGGGGCGCAGTGGGTCGCCGCCGGATCTTCCTTCACTGTCAGTGCAGTCGCCAATACCGGCTTCACATTCACGCAGTGGACGTTCCCGATCACCGACTCGCCTTCGGATGTACCTACTTCCATGAATCCTCTGGCGCTGGTGATGACCGGGCCGAAATCCATCCTGGCGAACTTCACCCCCGGTAATCCGGTGCTCGGGGTTACGGTAACATCGAAGGCGATCGCGAGCGGACAAGACACCTGGGTGGTGACGGTCGCCAACTCCGGCCAGGCGCCGGCGATCGGAGCGCGCATCACCGCGGTTACCGTAACGCCGGCATCCGGTATCGTGACCTCGTTGCCCGTCGCGCTGGGCAACATCTCCGCCGGCGGCTCGGTGCAAGCCACATTGACTTTCACCGTGCCGTCCACTACGCCGTTCAGTGTGGTTATTACCGTCTTCGACGGCGTCAACTCCAAAACCGTCACATTCAGTAACTTGAGGATCTAATGAGAACCATCTTGGCTTGCGGTATCTTTCTGACCCTTTCCGGAACGTCGTTGTTCGCGGCTCCGGTGACCATCAATTTGTTTCCGGACGCTTCGGCGGCTCCGGGCTCGGCGTTTAACTGGCAGTTCACTTTGACAAACGATACCGGATTCTATCTGGCTCCCAGCGGCGTCGATTCGACGTTTCCGGCATCCGACGGCGTCGCGGGGCAGGATCCCCCAGTCCAATTGACAGACAATCTTGACGCCTTTTACGACGAGTACCCGGATGGATTGCCGGATGGATCCACCAGCATTGAACTGCCCTTTGCGAGCTATCTGATCGACCCGGGCGCGACGCCGGGCGCTCAGGTGGGCAACTCCAGCGGCCCATGCTGCATTCTCACCCTGTCCTACGACCTGTTCGGCGGCACGGAATTCTCGGAATACGACAGCAGCAGCTCGGTGGACAGCGGCTTCACCGCCGTGGTTGTGTCGGGTTCCGAGGGCTTTTCCGGCGCGCCGGAACCTGCATCCCTTGTCACTTGCCTTCTGGGACTGGCGGCATTCGCCGCCGTAATCAGCAAGCGGCGCTGGGCTGCACGTCCGGATCGCAGCCGTAAAACCGCTTGCTGACGGGGCGCCGCTCTGATCGGAGCCACGACCGTATGGGAGTGATTTTCCCCAAAAGCACAAAACCACCCGGTCGCGGAACTAGCGGCAATGCCGCTCACTTAAAAAACAGTTTCTTAGTGTTCTGTTTTAGGGGCGAAGGCAGCCACTCCCAGCGCGGCCGCCGCCGGCGCCCTCCCGAGAGGCCGCCTCATGAACGCTGGGCGCGCTAGAGTCAACCACGCTGACGGTTGGCAACGCCGGCGTCCGGAACCCGTGCAGGTAGAATTTCGCAGCCGCGCGATTTATCGATAATTCGACGTTCGCGCGGCGGTGGACGAAGCCCTGCCGCACGCGCCTCCAAAGGCAGTTACTTCAATTCAATCGGGCCATTCGTGGACCTTCCGGCATAGCCGGGTAGCGAGATGCGGGGCCGGAGAGCCGGGTGCGGAACTGCCGCCCGAGTGCGGACGGTAAGAAGGAGTTTCTCGGCCACGCACCGTCGCATCGTTACCGGCTGGCAGCAGGCGCAGGCCGGCCTGACGCCGAGGTTCCGTCAACCAGAGAGCCGCTCTCCGCCCAGGAACAGCCGACCTCGCTACCGGCGAAACGGCGGGCATCCGACTGCAAACCGGATCACTCCACGCGCCGCACTTCCACCTGCCGGTACATTTCCTCGGTCTGTTCCAAGGTGGCGAAGTTCATGCCCGGCAAAAGGGCGGACGCGGTACCGGCCGCCACTCCCCAGCGTAGCGCCTCGGCGCCGTTGGCCCGGGGTTGCTCCATGCGCCAGGCATAGGCGGCGGTCAGCGCGTCGCCCGATCCGATAGGGCAGACGGCGTCGATGGGCGGCGGGATCGCCTCGTAAAGTCCGTCGGCAAAAGCGGCCACCGCGCCGCGGCTGGCCAGAGAGAGCACCACCGATTCCGGTCCCATTTCGCGGATGCGTTGGGCCGCTTCCAGATAATGCGTACGGGTGAGCAGACTGCGCTCCAGCAGCCGCTCGGCCTCGCTCTGGTTCGGTGTGGCCACGGCGGGCCGCGACTTGATGCCTTCCCGCAGCGCGTCGCCCGACGCATGCAGCAAAGTCCGCACTTTCCGCTTGCGCGCCAGCGCGATCAGCTTCCCGTAGAAAGACGCCGGAACGCCCGGCGGCAGGCTGCCGCAAACCAGAAGCCACGCGGCGCCGTCCAGGCATTCGCGGACCGCGCTCTCAATTCCGGCCAACTCGGCCTTGGCGATCTCCGGGCCTTTTTCGTTCAAATTGACCGTAAGTCCACGCTGATCGGTGATGGTGAGATTGGTGCGGGTTTCGCTCTGCACCGGCGCTACGCGAACCTGGTAGCCGCAGTCGTTCAGATGGCGCTGTAAACGCCGTCCCGCCTTGCCGCCCGAGGTGAGCACGGCGATAGTTTTCCCGCCGAAAGAGTGAATCACGTGCGAGGCGTTAATCCCGCGTCCGCCCGCCGATTCGCGAGTCGAAACGATATAGGCGCGGTCTTCAAAAGCGAGGTGATCCACGCTGATGGTCCGGTCGATGGCCGGATTGACGGTAAGTGTGACGATCAATCCCCTATTCTACGAAGGATCGGGGCGCCGCGCCGAACTTACACCCTTCACAATTCCAATTCCTAACATCACGACGACGCCGACCGCGATCCAGCGCGACGGCATATGCGCCAAATGCGCGCCCATCGCCAAGCCGACGATCAGAATGGCGAATCCGGCGATATACAAGCCGAAAGACATTTGCTGGCCCCCGCAACGGAAAGCAGCACGTATCTGGCCGTTTTGTACGATAGGCCTCCCGGCCTGTCGTTTCCGAACGCCCTTGACCGGCCGGAAGGGTGGGACAGACGATCGTTTTTTGTCGTCTGTTACCCAGGGCTTTCGGCCCGCGAAATTTCATGAAAAAAACCGCCGAGGCGAATGAATCGCGAATAGATGGCGAACAGAAGGCGGGTTTTTCGACCCCTGTCAGGCGGGCTGTACTTTGGCGAAACATGACAGGGTCGAAGAACCACCTCGAACATCGGAAAATCCCCCGAGGCCAGTGGCGCTCTTCATGAAGTTTCGCGGGCGGAACGCCCATNNGATGGTCTGTCCTACCAAGCGGACAGGCCGGGGGCCAGGGGCGGCCCCACCCTCAGCCCTTAACCGCCAGGATCGCATCGAGCGGCGTGCCGGTTCGCCGCCCCTCCACGTCCGCAAAGCCCGCCTCTCGCAGCAGCCGCTCATACTGGCTCAAACTGCGCTCCATGCCTTCCGTCACCACCAGCATGTTGAGCGACTGCATATTGGCGGCAACCGGCCCAACGCCATCCTCGTTCAGCAGCTTTTCGGCAATCAGCAGAGCGCCTCCCGAGGGAAGCCGCGACAGAATCTTGCGCAGCAGCAGCCCGATCTTATCGTCGGACCAATCGTGCAGAATGCGCCCCAGCGCGTAGAGGTCGGCTTCGGGAAGCTGGTCTTCGAAAAAATCGCCGGCCACAATCTCGATGCGCCCGCGCGCCGGCGAAAGCTCCACCTGTTCCCGCGCCAGCTCGGCCACCTGCGGCAAGTCGAAGATGGCGCCGTGGAGCTGCGGATAGATTTCGCAGGCCGCGATCGCCAAGTGGCCGGTAGCGCCTCCCAGGTCCGCCATGCGATGAAAGCGTCCCAGCTCGAAGGCGGCGGCGACTTTGGGCGACGTCAGCATGCCGAAGCCGTGCATGCCGCGCGCGAAATCGCGCATCGCCTGCTCGGTGCGGAAGAAGCTGGAAAAGATCGGGCCATCGAGGCCAAAGGTCTGCATCCAGCGCGGCGCCCCTTCGCGCACGGCGCCGGCCAGGTTGCCCCACATGGGGTAAAGGGCCTCGTCGGAATACCGGATGTAGCCGTAGAGCGAATGCGGGCTGGTGGTCACCAGGTATGTCGCCGCCATCGGAGCGTTCGAATAGACGCCATTCGCCTTGTGCAACAAGCCCAGCGCGGCGCAGGCGTCCAGCAGCCGCCCCGTCGCGTCCGGTTGGGCGTTCAGGTGAAGCGCCACGGCGTCGGCGGTCGCCGGGCTCGCATGGAGGCGGTCGAAGACGCCCATTGAGAGCGCCGCGAACATGGTCTTGGACCGGCGAAACGCCTCAATCAGGTCGAGTACCGGTTCTGCATCGGGTAGATTCATGGTTTTCGGAAATGATCGTAGCCAAGCGGCGGAAGCGGCGCGCCTTTGAGAGACACCGCGCCTTCGGTAGACGCCGCGCCCTCGAGAAACACCGCGCCCGGCCGGCCCTTACGCATCGTACCAATTCGGGTCAGCGGAAGTCCTTCGAAAGTGCCGGGGACCCTGGTACGCTCGCGCGCCGTAAACAGCAGTTCGTAATCTTCGCCGCCATGGAGCGCTTGTTCGAGCGACGCGCCCGGAAAGACCGGCGGCGCGCCGATAGCGGCGCTCAAGCGGGATTCGAGACAAAGCCGGCGAAGGTCGAGCGACAACCCGTCGCTGAGGTCCATGGCGGCCGTAGCGCGCACCTTCTCGCGCAGAAAGCGCCCCAATGCGATGCGCGGCTCGGGCTTGAAGTGCCGCCGCCGCGCTTTGCCCGCGCCCTTGCTTAGATCCGGTTGGCTTGAATCCAGTTGGCTTAAGCCCAGCGCCGAGCCGCCCAACGCGCCGCTAACGTAGATGCCATCGCCCGCGCGCGCGCCATCGCGGCGAAGAGCCCGCCCGCGCGGAACCGATCCGCAGACCACGATGTCGCACATCACCTTGGCGGCGCTCCCCAAATCGCCCCCCGCCAGCACCGTCTTTTCGCGCCGAGCCAGACGCAACAGGCCGCGATAGAAGCCATCCACCCATTCCGTATCGGCCCACGGCGCAAGGGCCAGCGAGACCAGACAGAATCGCGGCGACGCGCCCATGGCGGCAATATCGCTCAGGCTGCGCGCCAGCGCCTTCCAGCCCGCATCTTCCGGCCGATGCGTCTCGCGCCGGAAGTGGACATCTTCGACCAGCATGTCGGTAGTGAACACCAGATCTTCAGTTGCGCCGCGCTGGCGGAAGATGGCGCAATCGTCCCCGATGCCCAGCACCACGCCTGAGCCGCGCGGCGCGCCCGCCAGGCGGCGGATACGGTCAATCCGGCCGAGTTCGCTCTCACGTTCCACACCTCTCATTGGACAACACCCGCGGCCATCGGTGATGCGGATTCGGTTGCCTGGTGGGGCAGACTCCTGGGCAGACCCCTGGTCTCGATAGCGCCTGGGATAAACCGGCTTCCCAGTAGTATTAATATGGAGCAACGCATGATAGTCTCCACACTTTTCCAATTCTTCACGGCTTTCGACCCAGTCGGAGTAGGGTCGGCTTCTTGCGGCCGGACGCACAGGTCCGGGCGTGACGCCCAAGTCGCGCTCTGCTGGCCATCCTCAACCCTTACCGGAGACGGCACACTGGACTTAGTGGACTTGATGAGGCAGGCGGTTCCGCCAGCCGTCCACCGCCTTTTAGGCAGCTTTGCGTGAGATACGTCATCCGCATGGCGCTGCTGTCCGGTTGTCTTCTGCGGGCGCAGAGCCCAAAGCCGCACACGACCTGGAGCGATTACGGCGGCGGGGCCGATGATTCGCAGTACTCGGCCCTCAATCAGATCGATCGCGCCAATGTAATCAAGTTGCAAATTGTCTGGAGTTATCCGATCGGAGATGGGAATCCGTACCTCTTCAACCCAGTAGTGGCGGATGGCGTGATGTATGTAATGGGGAAAAACAACTCCATCGTCGCACTGGACGCAGCTACCGGGAGAGCGATCTGGTCGCATGCGAACGGCCGCGGCGCCATCACGACGCGCGGACTCAACTACTGGCAGAGCGCAGACGGGAAGGACCGGAGGCTGCTCTATGCCAACGCGAATTTTCTGATTGCGATCGATGCGCGTACGGGGCAATCGATTCCGGCGTTCGGCGCCGATGGTCGGGTGGATCTGCGCGAAGGGCTGGGGCGCGATACCGCCAGGCTCTCGGTGCAATCGACGACGCCGGGGCGGGTATTTGAGAATCTGATCGTCCTCGGGTCGGCGACCAATCAGGAGTATAACTCGGCGCCAGGCGACATTCGCGCCTATGACGTGCGCAGCGGAAAACTGGCGTGGACGTTCCACACCATTCCGCACGAAGGCGAGTACGGATATGAGACGTGGCCAAACTCACCCGACGCCTCATGGAAGACCGTAGGTGGCGCCAATGCCTGGGCCGAAATGTCGGTGGACGAGAAGCGCGCTATCCTCTATGTCCCCACCGCCAGCCCGAAATACAACTTCTACGGAGCGGACCGGAAGGGCGCGAATCTGTTTGGCGATTGCCTGCTCGCCCTGGACGTGCGTACCGGAAAGCGGCTCTGGCACTTCCAGATGGTGCATCACGATATCTGGGATTACGACAACGCCACCGCGCCGAAGCTATTGACGGTACGGCATAACGGACAGATGGTGGACATTGTGGCGCAAGCCGGCAAAACGGGCTTCCTTTATGTATTCAATCGTGTGACTGGCGAACCGATATGGCCGATTGAAGAACGGCCAGTACCGAAATCGGAAATGCCGGGTGAAGAAGCCTGGCCCACTCAGCCCTTCCCGGCCGCGCCGCCGCCATTTGCCCGGCAGGCATTTACCGCTAAGGATCTGAGCCCGTTCATCGACGACCCGGCGGAGGCGGCGCGCTTTCGCGACGATATTCAGGGCGCACGGAACGAGGGGATTTTTACTCCGCCAGGCCTGCGGAACACGATCGAGATGCCGGGTAACAATGGCGGGGCGAATTTCAGCGGTGCGGCGGTGGATCCGGAACACGGCGCCATGTTCATCGTGTCCAAGGATTTCCCGGCGATGCTGAAGCTGTCCCTGACCGGGCCCGATACCGGCGATCCCGCGACCATGCGATATAAGAGCGCCTTCGGATTCATGATTACCAGCAGCGGCCTCGCGGCGATCAAGCCGCCGTGGACGACGCTTACGGCTTACGACCTGAACTCGGGAACCATCAAGTGGCAGATTCCGCTGGGGCAGGTTCCGGAACTGGCGGCGAAGGGGATTACCGATACCGGCGCGCATTTCCCGAAAGTCGGGCCGGTGGTGACGGCTGGCGGATTGATTTTCACCGGAACGCGCGATCGCGACATCCGCGCTCTCGATGTGGATACCGGGAAAGAACTGTGGAAGGCAGAGGTGGACGCCGCCGTGGAAGGCATTCCCGCTGTGTACGAAATCGCGGGGAGAGAGTACATTGTGTACTGCGCGGCGGCGCGGGCGACGACGCACACGCACGCGATACCCGGCCATCCGGCGTCGAACGAGCCGGTTCCCGGGGCCTATGTGGCATTCGCGTTGCCCGCGCCCGCGAAATAGAGAACGTCTGCCATAGTTTACGGCAATGCCAAGCCGGCAACCAGCCGCAAGTCCGCGGCCTTGAGGAATGAATTCTCGCGCACGCGCGCCCGATGGAAAGTCCGCAGGTGGATTCATACGGTGCGCGCGAACCAAGAGAGCCGGCTGAAAGCCGGCTAAAGCCATGATTGGCCGCCCCACTGGGTTCATGCATTCGGCATCAGGCCCAACCACTCCTCCACGCCGCCGACAACTGCCGCCATTTGTTGCCGATTGAGGACACCGATCTTTCGAATTGCCCAAGCTTTCGGATATGTCGATATGCCTTGAACCAAGAACGCTCCATGCTGAAGAAACGGGGCGCGTATAGAGATCTCAAAGGGAGAACCTCGAAGTTCGGTTGTGTGTGGAACAACGGTTACGATGGCGCGGTCGATATCGCCATAAGGGACACTCACAACACTACGGGGCGAGTCTTTGCCGCCATCCCAAGATCGAACAGCCAAACCTCACCGCGCGCGGGCTGCATTGTCGTCCTGGTCTAAGAAGCCGAAGAGCGCCTTGCCGGCCTCTCCGATCTCCTCGTCGGCAAGGGGTCCGGAATCAAACGGCAGATCCCGAGTCCGCCTCAGAATTTCAACGGCGATGGTCTGCTTGTCGCCAGCCGGAAGCGAGTCAAAGGCATCCAAAAGATCAAGCGCTTGCTTGCTCATGTATTCACGCTACCTTAATTCAGGGCGCGCCTGCAAATGCTATGCGGCCGGATATTGCCGACTGCGTATTCCGCGGGCTCAGCTACGACCCGATGTTCCGGAGGCCGCGCGGTCTCGGCAGACTGAAACATGAGAGCTGGAGTGAGCGTCACTTGCCTTGGCACGCCCGCCAGAAATGGCGGAGTTGGCTATCCCTTGAACTAAGGTTTCGCTTTGTCAGGTTGGTTCGAGTAATATGGATTTGACATCATATGAACTATATGGCATATTGTGACTGTGAGCTGGGGCGTAGAGATTGGCGATGAGTTTGAGCCGGAGTTCGACGAATTGCACGAAGCTGTGCGGACGGAGATTCTGGCGTTGACACGGCTCCTTCAGCAATTCGGGCCGCAATTGGGGCGGCCACGCGTCGATACGCTGAACGGCTCCCGCCACGCGAATATGAAGGAGTTGCGGTTCAGCGCGGCGGATGGTGAGTGGAGAGTGGCGTTTGCTTTCGATACGAAGCGCAACGCCATCCTGCTTATTGCAGGGGATAAATCAGGCGTCGGCGAAAAGCAGTTTTACCGCAAGCTGATCCGTAAGGCAGATCTGCGTTTCGATGCCCACGGGGACCGGCTGAAAAAGGAAAGGAAGTGACCTTGCCTACGAATGTGAACGACATAATCCGGAAGCTGAACCCCGCCCAACGCAAGAAGGTCGAGGCCCGCGCCGCTCAGTTAATCGCCGAGGAGATGACCCTGCGCGAGCTACGGCACGCGCGCAAACTGACGCAGGTCAGGATGGCCAAGAAGCTCGGGATCACCCAGGACAGTGTTTCGCGCCTCGAAAAGCGGAGCGATCTGTTGCTATCCACGCTGCGGAAAACCGTAGAGGCCATGGGCGGGAATCTGTCTCTTGTGGCTGAATTCCCCGACCGTGAGCCAGTTGTTCTGTCCGGCATTGGTGGAGACGAACCGGAGCCGAGGCGAACGGATAGAAGACACGCGCCTGTTCGCTTTTAGTGGGCCTGCGCGCGTTCTAACTTTGGTTTCGGGGAAGGCGAATTGCTATTCGTGCGAAACCCAAAATTCCCAAATCCCTGCCGGCCTTTCCGGAACGCCTCCTTCGCCCGATCCAATTCTTCCCGCGTATGCGTCGCCGTCACAATGGTCTGCACGCGCGCCTTTCCCTTCGCGACGGTGCGAAATCCGATGCCGGTGGCTAGCACGCCTTCTTCAAACGATGGGTTCCGTACATCTAAGCAGCGATGTTTTTCTTCGTTCGCTTGCCGCGCGAAACCGGGGCTTCAGGCGGGACAGTTTCCGCACAGCCGCCACGGTAACTATCGAGTACGGTCATCGCCGGAATGCTGAGGTTCTTTCCGATGGCTCTCCAGGACAGACCTTCTTCATCACGGAGCCGCACAACCTCATCACGCCGGAAAACTCGCTTGGGGCGCCTGACAATCTTTCCCGCCGCTTGAGCAGCCTTAATGCCGGATAGCGTGCGCTCTCGAATCATCTCTCTTTCAAATTCGGCAACGCTGGCGAGAATCTGGAGAAGAAGGCGGCTGGTAGGGTTCTTTTCGTCGGTGTCTAGCGATTGGCTGGTAGCGATGAACCGGACGCCAAAGCTGGTGAGCGCCGCCAACTGTTGGTTCAAGTGAAGAACGGAACGCCCGAAGCGATCAATTTTGTAGACGGCGACGCAATCGAACTTTCGATGTGCGGCGTCGGCCATCAATCTGTCCAGAGCGGGCCGACTCGCCTTGGCCCCTGAGAAACCAGTGTCCACATATTCGCCGCCGTTCTTCCAGTCTCGCCGGGAGATGTATTCACGAAGCTCCCGTAGCTGCATTTGACAATTCTGGTCGGTAGTTGACACACGGGCATAGAGAGCGCAACGCATATCATTATCGTACACTATTGTCAATTGACATCTTTGGTTGCGGAGTGAGAGAACAGATCATGGACTCTGAGTTTTATAACGGTGACTTGGAAAGTGGAGAGTACGAAGCAGAAGGCGGTGCCCGATACTTGAAGGACTTTGGGCACGAGCTTTATCCGGAACACTACGAACAAGCGATTGAGCAGTTCACGACTGAACGGTTGCAGTCATATTATCTAAAGCGCCCGGACATGGCTAAAACCGCCATTTGGATGATGCAACAAGCAACCGAACTCAGCGGAAGCCATCCGACCGCCGCTTTATTGTTCGCTTCCTCTGCCGTCGAAATCACGATAAAGCACCTGCTGGTGAAGCCGATTGTGAACGGACTCGTCCACAATGAAGCTGTGGCCGACGTGGTGATGGCTCTCACGCCCCCTCAAACGGGTTCCGATGCCTTCAAGAACCTACTGTTCGGGGTCTTGAAGAAGGTTGCTTACGTAGACCTTGCCACGCACAAACGTGTCGGATCTAATCTGGCGTTGTGGGACGAGTGGAAGCAGCTTCAGAAGGCTCGCAATGATCTGATCCATGATGGTGTTACCCCGTCGAAAGAAACACTTGGCTCCTTCGAGCCTGTTGTACTCGAATTTCTCAATGTGGTTTTCCCAACGGTACTGGCTAACTTAGGCTTGAAGGTGAGCGGCTACCAGATAATGGCATAACGCCTTCCAGCTTTAGTGCTCCTCCCACGATGACTTCAGAAAGTCGATTGTCAATCCCGCGTAAAACGGTGAGCGCATGGGCGCACCGAAACCCGAAGCTAGAAACTGCTAGCCGACGCCAAAGCTGCGAAGAGGACGGCGAAAGCGTAGCCGAATCGTGTTTACAACAACGTGTCTTTGGCGTATACCGGGGGGGCTTGACTTCGTTTTCTACAAGGATCAGGCTTGTGAAATGTCACACGGAATCGCCATGTTTTACCCGATAGCCTCCGTTTGGGCGCTCGTTCGCAGCACCAGACTTTGGAGAACCCTGCTATGGATGGTCGTCAGTTGGGTTGCAACTCTGTGTCTGCTTCTTGCAATGGCGGTGATCTTCTTTTTGTCCACAGGCAACAGCAACGCCGGTGAGGTAATCGCTGACTATTTTACGATACCGTCGTTTCTCGTTCCCACAGTCGTTGGCGTCGTTCATTCACAAAAGCATCGGAAAAAGCGCCTGGGTCTAGGAGTTCTCGATAGCGAACCCCAAAAGGGCATAATCTATACCCCCTCGGAACTGGAGGCCATGAAGGACGACCGCCAGAGCAAGGGGCAGGTGAACTGACCTCAGGATGAAGGCAGTACCGGCCTGTTCCCGCCGCCTTGTACCCAATCGGCCTCGTGCGTAGATCCGGAAAGCCGGATGCGACGGCGATTCAGGATCGTGGCGACCAATCAGGATATCGGTACTCTTAAAAAGTTTGGATGTGGCTGAAAGTCTCTTATGCGCTCTAAGTCCTTGCGGCAAACATCACAAGGATCGTAAGTGAATTCGGCACCGCATTCGTTATGACGTACCTTGAACTCTGCCTGTGGAAGACGAACGTGAAAATCAGGATCAAGCTCCTGAAGCGCAATGTCGCCCTTTCCTGCGTTCACACAGCCGAGATATTTGCAGATGACGCAAAGGTAGGATAGCTGCACCATACTCTTATGATACCGCTGAAGACGCTGGGTAGCTGGAGGGGGGAACCGGGGCGTAGAAACACGCTCGTGGACGCCGTCCGTCGCCGGGGATGGCAGAGTTCAATCGGGCGGTTGCGATGCGTCCTGACCCTTCTTTTTTTCTGGTTGGCGGCACAAAAGTTCAGTGCTGCGGGCGAACCAAAGTTCTCAAAATGTTGGGCCGGGGCGGAAAATCTGGGTTATGATTGTAATCCGCGAAAAGGAGCTTCCAAATGGTCTGCGTGAAAATGAAAACCGATGATAGGGTCATCCGCGTTGCTGGCACTTCTGTTGAGGATGAGACGCCGTACTTGGTAATCAAAAATGCAAACGGCAACGTGGTCGGAAGGTTCGACAGCAACAGCGTTGAAAGCTGGTGGATTGACGGTGAAATCAGGGAGTCTTAATGGTCGGACAGCTGTGTTGGGGCCAAATTTTCAAGATGAAGCCACCGGAAACCAACCCGGCTGGCGAAGTTCGGTTAATTGGGCCGTGACGATACGTCCTGGGCCTTCTGTGCGGTCGTGCGGCGCATTGTGGACGGGCGTTCGCCATCGTGATCGGAGCCGCCGTATCCGCTTTGCCTCTATTGATTGGAACCAATTGATCATGAACTTTGTCGCCGCTAAATGCCCGCAGTGTGCAGGTTCCCTGCAACTCCCAGATGACCGCGACACCGTGAAATGTATGTATTGAGGTGTTGATGTCGTTGCGCGGACGCCCGTCGCGCCATGCTGGAATTTCACCTTGCCGACCGTTGTTGGTACCTGTTTCGGGCGGCTTGCGCGATATCGTTCGGACGGGATATGCTCACAAGAGGTGCGGGCTGAGAATCTGCTGCGCACAACGAAATCCGACCATGACCGTAGCGACTTGCAACAAATGCGGCGAACAGAGGGAACTCGTCTTTGCTGGCTGCGTCTGTGGCATTTGCAGCGATGCCCTCGACGAGCGATGGGTAGGTTCCGCTGCCGGGGATTGGGTGCTCATTGCAAAACAGCCCGTCGAAAAGGTTGGAGAAACCCCTTGGGATGCCTTATCAGTAGCGACGGTCTTTGGTGTGATAAGCAAATTATATGGGCGTGAACGCGGCCCTGAGACCACTGGGGTCTCGCCCAAGGAATCAGCGGCGGACATAGCGCCAATGGTCGCATCGTTGGTAGTGACAGAGTGGCCTCCTCTCGACTGGCTGAGCGCCCCTAGCCCGGCCGCGGAGTTATTTGGACGCGAGAACGGAGCAGGATTCTGCCTGTACGTTTACCCTGACACAAATTACGCCCAGATGAAACTGCACTGGGCGAAACCCAACCCGACCACCAACCTCATCATAGGAGGAGCGCTTGTCGAGGATATTTCTAATAATCTTTCCGAGCAGTTTTTTGCCACCTATCTGTCTAAGATTGGAGTCACATCAGAGCAGTTTCAAGCTCTCCAGGAAACCAGAGAAATGTCTGAAGTTTCACGAGCACAACTAGCTAAATGGTGGCAAGCGGGTATGGACGGATACACCGACATTCGACATGCCACTCCCGAAGAGATAGGGACCTACAACGCCCTGCTGCGCGACCAGAAGCGTCACGAACAGACCGCGAGAATCCTCAAGAAATGGGGGTTTGACATTAACGGAGCCCCTATCGCGGGTTTTATAGATGACGACGAGTGGAAACGTCGGGGACTCCAAGCTTGGGAGGAGATCAGACGAATATTTGAAGGCTTAGGACTACTCGAAGGTTCGCTTTTCGACTATGAGGAAGAACTCAGAGCATCACACTTGAAATACCACAATGGCGGTACCGTCCAAGCGCACACGGTACCCAACACAGTGCGCGGCCTCTCACGAGTTGCGGGCATGACTGGTTTGAAAGAACAGCTAATGCATGAAGTCATCGGGCCTTTCAAGGACCCGGACCTCTACCGCCGGTATCGCGTGACCTTGCCGAACGGAATCCTCTTTTACGGCCCGCCTGGATGCGGCAAGACGTATATCGCACGGAGCTTGGCGGATGAACTCGGTTGGCATTTCCAGTACTGCCGCCCCTTCGATGTGGCTAGCCCGTACATCCATGACACTGTGAGCAGAATCCGGGCTGTATTCTCCACCGCGATTGAGAAGGCCCCGTCAATCGTGTTCATAGACGAATTCGAAGCATTTGTCCCGGCTCGCTCACAGCTGGGAGGGCATCAGCAATACAAGGCCGAAGAGGTGAACGAGTTCCTTGCTAACCTGGAGGGCTGCGCGGAACGGAGGGTCCTGGTGATTGCCGCAACCAACGAGCCGGAAAGGATCGATCCGGCTGTGCGTAGGAGCGGACGTTTCGATAAGCTGATTCTCATTCCACCGCCAGACGCGGACGCCCGTCGCGCCATGCTGGAATTTCACCTTGCCGACCGTCCTGTGGATGGGTCACTAGACATCGCCGGAATCGCCGCTGTGCTCGAAGGCTATTCTGCCAGCGACATCAAGCTGTTGGTGGATGAAGCCGCAAGGATGGCATTGAAGCGGGCAGACCTGATCACGACAAGCACCTTATTGGCAGCTTTGGAACGGGTTGCAGCCTCGATCACAGCCGAGGATATGCAGCGGTATGACGCCTTCCGGTCGCGTGGCACCGGATAGCGTCCATCGCAAAAGCTCGCAGTCGCCGGGCGGGGTGCAAGAAAAAAGTGCAACAGTGAAAATCCGAAATGAGGGCTCCCCGGTTTGGACTTAACAAAACCCGAGGCTGGGTTTACTGCGGACGTACTTTAGCAAAATTTTGAAAAACGTCTTTGTCCAAATTCTGAAAAAAAACCGGTTCGGAATCCGGCCTCTGGAGTCCCTTTTCCGAATTTGGCCCGCATCGCCTGCCGTTGAGTCCTCAGACGGCTTTGTTGCGGAGGATCAGTAGTCTGTCTGGTTGCGCTGTGATTGACGCTGGGAAGCCACTGGCGCGGTCGGCGCAAAGGCGTCCAGGTGGTCTAAGGTCGAGCGGCCTTTAGGACGGCTGGAGCAAGCCGAAGAACGGTAGGCGCTGTGTATGCGAGATGCGCAAAATGACGCAAATTGCCTACAGTTGAGCAAGTTGTAAATCACTGAAAGCACTTGGTTTCAGTATCTACGGCAGCGAATCCCTGGCTCTTCGGCATCAGACAACAATTCCAAGTTTGCGCCCCACCTTCCGGAACGCCTCTAACGCGCGGTCTAACTCCTCCCGCGTATGCGTGGCCGTCACAATAGTCCGCACGCGCGCCTTTCCCTTCGCCACCGTGGGAAATCCGATGCCCAGCGCCAGGACGCCTTCTTCAAACAGCCCGTTAGACAATGCGTGCGCCGTCTTCGCTTCGCCCACAATAACCGGCGTGATGGGCGTTTCACTCATGCCAGTGTCGAAGCCGGCCGCGACCAATCCTTGCTTGAAGTACTTAGTGTTATCCCAAAGGTTTTGAATTCGCTCCGGCTCCTGCTCCAGCACGTCGAACGCCGCCAGACATGCAGCCGCCACCGCCGGCGGATGCGACGTCGAAAATAGAAACGGACGCGCGCGGTGATACAGAAACTCGATCAGGTCGCGGCTGCCGCAGACGTAGCCGCCCAGTACGCCGATGGCTTTCGAGAGCGTCCCTACCTGCACGGGAACGCGGCCGTGCAAGCCGAAATGATCGATGGTTCCGCGGCCCGCTTTGCCCAGTACGCCGGAGGAGTGCGCGTCGTCCACCATCATGATGGCGCCGTGGCGCTCGGCGGCCTCCACTAATCCAGGCAGCGGGCCGATGTCGCCATCCATGCTGAAAACACCGTCGGAGATCAGCAGCTTTTTACCGGATACGCCGTCCAGTTCGGCTAGAATCTTCCCGGCCGCGGCCGCATCCTTGTGCGGGAACACGCGAATCTTGGCCCTCGAAAGCCGGGCGCCATCGATGATGCTGGCGTGGTTCAACTCATCGGAAATAATGTGGTCCTCCAGGCCCAGAAGCGCGGAAACCGTGCCCGCGTTGGCCGCGAATCCGGATTGAAATACCACGCAGGCTTCCACGTTCTTGAAATCGGCGATGCGCTCTTCAAGCTGCATGTGCAGCGCCATGGTGCCGGAGATGGTGCGCACGGCGCCGGAGCCAACGCCGAAGCGTTTGACGGCTTCGACAGCGGCTTCGCGCAGTTTGGGGTGGGTGGTGAGGCCCAGATAATTGTTGGACGCGAGGTTGATCACTTCTTTGCCGTCGAAGCGGGATTCGGCGGCGCTGGCGGATTGCAGAATGCGCAGGCGCTGGTAGACGCCGTCGCGCTTCCACTCTTCCAACTGGTCGTGCAGGTATGCGAGGGGATTGCTCATAAGCTCTCAGCCTTAATCTCTCAGCCTTGATCTCTTAGTGTAACGACTTAGTCGTCGCGCAAATATAACCTGGTCGTTACGCCCGATCTCAACGCGGAGACGCGGAGGGGCGGAGGCAACACGGAGAGCGCATTTCTCAACTCTGATTTCTCCGCCTCCTCGGCGAGCTCCAGCCGTCGCCTTTGAATATCTCACTCTTGTTAAACTCCGCGAAGTCTCCAAATCTCCGCGCCTCCGCGTTGAATACGCGCTCGCGTTCAACTTATTCTTGCCGGGGCCCTTAGTCTAACGACAGACGGCTGTATTCGCTGGCGAAATAGATCAACGGCTCGCCTTCGCCCACGGTAGCGCGCAGCATTTCCGCGATGAAAATATCGTGGTCGCCGGCGGCGAGGCGGTGGCGCGTTTCGCATTCGATGGCGGCCAGCGCGCCGTCGAGCAGCGGCACGCCGGTTTCGCCGCGGCGCCAGGCGAGCGATTCGAAGCGAGCGTCCATCCGCATGGCGAAGCGTTCGGCAAGCTCGCGCTGATCTTCATGCAGCACGCTCAAGCCGAAGTGGCGCGACTGGCGAAAGACGTCGATGGCGGCGATGGCGTGTCCGAGGCAGATGAGAATCAGCGGCGGGTCGAGCGAAACCGAAGAAAACGAGTTGACGGTGAGTCCGTGGGGCACGCCGCTTGAATCGATTGCGCCGGCAATGGCGACGCCGGTTGCGAACCGGCCGCAGGCCCGGCGGAATACGTCGCGCGAAACCGCCTGGGGGGATTCCGGCAGACCCTCGCTTGACATGAGTATAAATTCAATCTTATCATGTGGTTGACCGGTAGGGAACCAATTTCGCCATACGCCCGAATAGGAGGCTCACTTGATCAAGCTCGATATCATCAACGAAGTTGTCAGCCGGACCGGCATCACCAAGACCAAGGCCGAAATGGCGGTGGAGACCGTCTTTGAGAGCATGAAGCGCGCGCTGGAGCAAGGCGACCGCATCGAGCTGCGCGGCTTTGGGGTGTTCAACGTGAAGCCGAGGAAGACCGGCATCGGGCGGAATCCGCGGACGGGGGCGGAGGTTTCCATTCCCCCGGGAAAGGCCGTGCGATTCAAGCCCGGCAAGGAGCTGCAGACGCTGCAGTAGCATTGCCACACGCGGCTTTATCGCGGCTTTGGCGTGGCTCTATCGTGGCTTTATCGTGTCATCCAGAGATATTTCTCCGGCGCCGCAAATTTACGAGGCGTATCGCCTTCCGGTCTTCCGCACGCGCGAGCGCTATTGGCTATACGCGCTGCTGTTCACGCTGACGCTGCTCTCCACCACCACCGTGGGCGCGGCCATGCAGTACAGCTTCAACCGCAACGTGCCGTTCGATCTCAGCCGCAGCATCGACATGTATCCCACGTTATGGCGTCATCCGGCAATGCTGCTGGGGGGGCTGCCGTTTTCGCTGACGCTGCTGACCATCCTGCTGGCTCACGAATTCGGGCACTACCTCGCCGCGATGTATCATGGCGTGGACGCGAGCCTGCCGTACTTTCTGCCGTCGCCGGTGCTGGGGACGTTCGGGGCGTTCATCCGCGTGCGCTCGCCCATCTACTCGAAGCGCACTCTCTTCGACATCGGCGTGGCGGGGCCGCTGGCGGGATTTGTGTTTCTGCTGCCGGCGCTGGCGATAGGGATCGCGTTTTCGAAAGCGATTCCGGGCATTGGGCATCAGGGCGAGCTGCGATTCGGCATTCCGGGCCTCGAGTGGATTTTGCAGCGCGCCATCTTTCCGGGGCTAAACTCGAGCGACGTCTATCTGCATCCGGTGGCGCGCGCGGCGTGGGTGGGGATGCTCGCCACGGCGATGAACCTGCTGCCCATCGGACAACTGGATGGCGGACACATTCTCTACTCGTTCTTCCCGCGGCGGCACAAGCTGGTCTCGATGGTTGTATGCATCTGCCTGATCCCACTGGGAATTTTCTGGCAGGGCTGGTACTTTTGGGGCGTGGCGCTGCTAATTTTGGGCCGGCGGCACCCTTCCATCTACGACGCCGCCGAATTGGGCGCGGGGCGGCGCAAACTGGCGTGGATCGCGCTGGTGGTGTTCCTGCTGTGCTTCACCTATGCACCCATCGCGGAGGGCGCGCTGTAAGAGCCGGGAATGAAGATTACGGCTACCATAATCACGCTCAACGAGGAGCGCAACATTGCGCGCGCCATTGAGAGCCTGCGATGCTGCGACGAGATTTTGATTCTGGATAGCGGATCGACCGACCGCACCGAGGAGCTGGCGGAAAAACTGGGCGCGCGCGTGATCGGCGCGGGATGGCGCGGGTACGCGGGGCAGAAGAACTGGGCCGCCGAACAGGCTTCGCACGATTGGATTCTCTCGCTTGATGCCGATGAGGCGCTGAGCGAGGGCCTCGAAGCCGAGATCTGGAACCTGAAGAAAACGGGGCCGCGCTACGACGGCTATTCGATGCCGCGCATGGCGCGCTATCTGGGCCGTTGGATTTTGCATTCGGGCTGGTATCCGGACCGCAAAATCCGCCTCTACGACCGGCGCAAAGGAAAGTTCATGGGCGATTTCGTGCACGAGAGCGTGCATGTGAGCGGACGCGTTGGCAATCTGGAAGGCAACATTCTGCACTTCACCTGCGATTCTCTTTCCGAGCACGTGAAGTCCATTGAAAAATACACCACGCTGGCCGCGCAGGAGCTGGCATCGGGTAATGTACAGGCGCCGCTGTGGCGCATGCTCTTCGACCCTCCGTGGACGTTCATGAAAAGCTACGTGCTCCAGCGCGGCTTTCTGGATGGTCGCGAAGGGCTGGCCATCGCCTACATGGCGGCCTTCTACACGTTTCTGAAATACGCCAAAGCGAGGAACATGGGCTGATGCGCATTCTGCATCTGGACGCGGGCAGGGAAATGCGCGGAGGCCAGTGGCAGGCGTTGCGTCTGATTGAGGGGCTGGCGGCTATGGGCGTGGAATCGACGCTGCTGGCGCGCGCCGGGTCGCCGCTTTTTCAGGCGGAGGCCCAAAGAGCCGCGCGGAACGGCGGGTGGCGCGTGCAGCCCGTGGGACTGGCGCGCGCCGCGATGCTGGCGGGACGCCACGATTTGATTCACGCGCACGATGCGCGCGGGCATACCGTTGGCGCCATCGCCGCCATTGCCGGCAGGCGGCCGCTGGTGGTATCGCGGCGCGTGGCTTTTCCCGTGGCTTTCAAGGTTGCTTTCAATCTGGCGTCGCGCTGGAAATACTCCCGAGCGAACCGGTATCTGGCGGTCTCGGAATTCGTAAAATCCGTCCTTGTGGCGGGCGGCGTTCCCGAGCGGAAGATCAGCGTGGTGTACGACGGAGTTCCGGTTTTGGAACAGGCGCAGGGGCCGGATGTGGTGGCGCCGGCCAACGCAGGCGATCCGCGCAAGGGTGCGCCGCTGGCCATGGAAGCGGCGCGGCTGGCGGGAGTGACGCTGAAATTTTCGGCCGACCTGGAACGCGATCTTCGCCACGCCGCGATCTTTGTATACATCACGCACAGCGAAGGATTGGGGTCGGGCGCGCTGCTGGCGATGGGGGCGGGCGTGCCGGTGGTGGCGAGCCGGACGGGCGGACTGCCGGAGGCGATCCGGCATGGCGAGAATGGACTGCTGGTGGAAAACGATGCCGCATCCATCGCGGCGGCAATTCATCTGCTGCTGAATGACGGCGATTTCGCGCGGCGAATGGGCGAGGCGGCGCGGCGAACGGTGCTGGAAAAGTTTACAGTGGATCATATGGTGCGCCGTACCATGGAAGTTTACTCGCAGGTGATCGATGTAGGACAGGCCTCCCGGCCTGTCTTTCCGGAGCCGAGCGCCAATGATTGAAGCGTTACTCGCGCTGCTGTTCGGTCTGCTGATCGGCAGCTTTCTCAACGTGTGCATCTACCGCTGGCCGCGCGACCTTTCCGTGGTGCGCCCGCGGTCGCACTGCCCGAGCTGCGGCAAGACCATCTCAGCGCACGACAACGTTCCGGTGCTGAGCTTTCTGCTGCTGCGCGGCCGGTGCCGGCATTGCAAGGCGAGAATCCCGCTGCGCTACCCGATTGTGGAGCTGATGACGGCGGCGCTGTTCTTCTATTTCGTCTATACGCTGGGGCCGACTGTGGCCGCGCTCAAAATGTGCGTGCTGGCGGCCCTGCTGGTGGGGTTGATCTTTTCCGATCTGGAAGAGCGCATTCTGCCCGACGAATTCACCCTGGGCGGCATGGCGCTCGGTTTCATCTTCGCGCTGTTTGTGCCAGTGCCGTCGGATTTGGGTTCGTTGCTATTCTATCTGACGCTGCACACGGACCTGACCGGCGTGCCGAAATGGATTACGGAGGCCGCCCTCGGCTCCCTGCTGCCTGCATTTCTTCTGTGGGTAGCCGGCGAGGTCTATTTCAGAGTTCGCCACCGGGAGGGCCTGGGTCTCGGCGACGTAAAGCTGATCGCCATGGTGGGCAGTTTCATGGGATTGCCAGGCGCGCTCTGGACCCTGATTCTCGGTGGGGTGAGCGGTTCGATTCTAGGCACGTTGTATATCAAAGCCACCGGCAAGGAGTTCGGCACATACGAATTGCCGTTCGGCACGTTCCTGGGCGCGGCGGCGCTGGTGTTGGCGGTGTGGCACGTGGAGATACTGGGAATGTAGGGTGACTCTCGTGGCGCGGGCCCATGGCCTGCGCTGTCCCGGCTAACGGAACGGCGTCGGAGAGAGTCCCGGAGACACCGTTTCCACGGCAGGCTTCGTAAAGGTCCAACTCTTTCTTGACGCTCTCGCTCAATGCCGCGCCGGGCGGAGAACTTATCGCCGTGCGCGCGGTGGACGAGTCCGAAAAACTCGGCGTGGAAAAAGTGGTGGCGCCGTAAATCCTAATGCCTGTGGGGCGGATTCCGGGCAAGTGTGTCGTTCAGACACCAGCCGGGCGTCAGCTTGAGCGCAAAATCGAGACTTCACGCGGATAGGCATTGGCCCCAGGATTGCTTTAGCGGGTCCATGTTCAGACGCATTGCCGGGCTGCTGGTCGTTCTGCCGGCGAGTATCTTTGCGCAATCGACATGCCCCCCGGTGAACTTCCTAACCGCCCGAACCGTCAACCTTAAGCCGAGCACGACTACGCATATCGACGCGGTGCTCCAGAGCGATGGGTCGTACACCGGCTTTGAGGTCACCGATGCCGCGCCGTACCGCCTCATCGAGACCACTCCGCACCTTGAGCGGCAGTTCGCGGCATGCATCCCTCACACGATTCCGGCTTCGCCCAGCGCGGCGCCTCCGGCAGCCAATCCATCGGGAGCGGGCTCGCAACTCCAGGTCGCGGCGCCGATGGGGCCGAACTACTTCGTGGCGCACATCAGCGCCGATTCGCTCACTATCTATTTCGACGTCTTCGACGCGCAACACAATCTGTTATCGGAGAAGCCGTTTACCGGTTCGGCAGGCGAAACCTTCCAGTCGCTGTCGCTAGCTGACTTAAACGCCGACGCTAAGCTCGACCTGATCGCCGTGATGGACTCTCCGACGGCGGCGCCGGCAAGCTATGGTGGCGTGTGGACCTTTTCGGGCAACGGCGACGGGACGTTTCAGACCGGCAATCGCCAGGTTCTGATGCCGCAAGCCCAGGCCGCCGCCCAGTCCGTTTCGATCGGCGACTTGAACGGCGATGGCAAACCCGATTTGGTGCTCGCCGCACCCGACTCGGCGCAGTTGAACGTTTTCCTGGGAAATGGCGACGGCTCGTTCCGGACACAAGCGCTGCCGCTGACGATCCCCGGGGATTGCGGATATCCGGTCTCCGCCGCGATCGCCGACTTAAACGGCGATGGAAAGGCCGATCTGGTAGCCTCCCCCTGCCAGAGCGGCGTAGCCGTTGCGCTGGGGAACGGCGATGGCACGTTTCAGACGCCCGCGACATATCCGGCCCTGTTCCCAGCTTATTTCAATGGCGCTGCGGCGATGGTGGCAGTGGGCGATGTGAACGGCGACGGAATTCCGGACATCGTCACCTCGGGCGGCACCATCCTTTTCGGCGACGGCAAAGGCGGCGTCGCTTCGCGGGCGGATTATGAGCCGAACCTTGTATCCGTATCGTATGGGGATTTCGATCCGAACGGCGTCGGACAGGTGTTACTCGGCGCCTCGGTAATGCTCGGCGATTTCGACGGGGATGGAAAGACCGACATCCTCTTCGGAACCGGAAATCTCACTTACCTTTCCGGAAGCGATAGTTACCCTGCGCTGAGTGTCTTATTCGGGGCAGGCGGGGGTTCCTTCACCGGTGCACCGGTAAGTGGCGTGCCGCTCCCCGAGAGTGACTACTTCTTCGATGGGCCAATCCCTCCGCCCGCCCCTTCCCTGGTAACCGCGGACTTCAACGGCGACGGCGTTCCCGACCTGGCGACGGTAACTTTTCAAGTCACGATTTCCAACCCGATCATACAGGTTACGACGCTGCTGGGCCGCGGCAATGGCCAGTTCTCTTCCGGCGCCACGCAGACCGTGGCGCATCCCGGCGGATATTTCCTTGTCGAATCGGCAGCGGCGGCGGACTTCAATCGCGACGGCAAAACGGACCTTGCCGTTCTGGTGGAGGACTCTTCCCTGAATGGCGAAGTGCAGATTTACGCGGGAAAAGGCGATGGAACTTTCAGTGTTCCGCAGACGTTCGCCGTTCCTGTGATGGAGCCTTTTTCCATTAGCGCACCCGACGTGAACGGCGACGGAATTCCCGATCTGGCGATCACCGGCGAAAGCTCCGTTTTGATCTTGCTGGGAAAGGGCGACGGTAGCTTCGCCTTGCCCGGGTTCACGGTCAACATGGGACAAGCCGCTATTGCATTCGGCGACTTCAACGGAGATGGCAAGCTGGATTTGGCCGCCGCCAACAGCGGAGCGACGAGCCTCAGCGTACTGTTGGGAAAGGGCGATGGCACGTTTTCCAGTCCGGTTACGAGCCCACTGCCCGCGCCCGCGCTGGGGTTTGCGCCCAATATCGCCGTGGCGGATTTCGATGGCGACGGACGGCTGGACATCGCAATCGCGCTCAACGGGCGCGGACAGGCCGGGCCGCAAGAGGTCGCGGTGCTGCTAGGAAAAGGCGATGGAACGTTTCCCATCTCCCGTTTGAGCGCCGGACCGTTTATGGCATTCGCGAGCGCGGATCTCAACGGCGACAAAATACCCGATCTCATCGGCCTGATACCAGCCGACCCTAACGGCGACATCGGAACCGGCGGAAGCCTATCCGTTCGGCTCGGCAATGGCGATGGCACGTTCCAGCCGGATGATGTAATCCTCGCTAACTCAGCGCCTGTCGTGGTTGCCGATCTCAATCGCGACGGATCGTTGGATGTGGCGGCGCTATACGGGGACGGCATCGTGTCTTTACTGAACGGTTCCCAGCCGGCGGCGCCGCTGACGGTAGTCTCGGCTGCTACTTACGCCGCCGGGCCGCTAGCGCCCGGCGCGATAGCCGCCGCTTTCGGCGCAGGCATTCTGCCCGAGGGGCAGACGGCGACGGGCGCGACGCCGCTGCCAATTACGCTCATGGGAATTTCGGTCACCGTGCAGGATTCGGCTGGAGTGAGTCGCTCCGCGTCTCTCTACTTCGTTTCGGCTAATCAAATCAACTTTCTTGTGCCGGCGGCAACCGCGCTTGGGTTAGCGACCATCGCCGTCGTCGGTTCGTTATCGGATAAGCCGCTCGCCGCGCAGGTACGGATTGCGGCAGTTGCTCCCGAGCTTTTCACGGTGGGTTCGGGCATCGCCGCGGCTTACGCGGATCAAGTAGCGCCGGGAGGAGCGCAGACCGCCGTGCCGGTCTTTACCGATCAATCGGGCAACATTGCGCCCGCTCCGATCGATCTGACGCAGCCCGGAGCGGTTTATCTGGCGCTCTTCGGAACTGGCTTTGACGCGGCGGGAGCCGGCTCAGTGGCTGCCACGGTTCAGGGAGTAAGTGTTCCCGTGACTTACGCCGGTCCCCAAGGATCTTATCCCGGTCTCGATCAGATGAATCTGCTGCTGCCGTCATCGCTGGCTGGAACCGGCGTCGCCAGCGTCTACGTATCGGTGGCTGGACAGAGCTCGAATACCGTGTTTGTCACGATTCGATGAGTGGAGTAGGCCGGAGGCGCGCTACGGCCGCGCTTGCGATCGGCATCGAACGGCGAAACGGTGAATGGCTCATCGCCAACCCATTAAATTGACCTCAGAAGGATGCAAACTAACTGAACAGACAGACGACATTGGCCGGCGAGGACCGAACATCCTGCGCAAAGAACCTCTCCTGGCCCAGGGTCCGAAAAGCGCGTTCACAAGATTGTAAACGCTGCACGCAGGGGGCCCAGGGGGCGCCGCGTGCGCCACGAATGGGTTAGTTCTCGGTGGGCTTTTCGGCGTGCTCCACCACCAGGTGCTCCACCGGACCTTTTGCCGATTCCAGCCTTAATCCAAGCTGTTTGGGCAGCGCGGCGAAAACATCGGAGCAGTCGGGACTGATCTCGGGTCCGCCGCCATCCCGTCCTCCCAGACGCATGCCCTCTGGCATGTATCGCATATTCACATCGTAGGCGCCGGGCAGGCCGGTCTTATCAAGTACGCCGCGGTCCATGCCGCGCGATAAAAAGAATGCCAAATAGCTCATGGTCACGTTCTGGCCTTTAATGCCGGGGCACATAGTTCCGTCACTTCCCCTGAGCGCCTGTCCGCCAATCGGCTCGTGAACCTTATCCTCAGGGTCGTGCACCGGCATCTTCGAACCGCCCTTATCGACTGTCAGGGCCCACACCGTTTCCTGGCGCGCCTCGCGACGCACTTTCAGGTGAAAACGCTCCTCAAGCAGATGCTGCAGCATCGCATGTAACTCATCGCTGCTGCGAGGACGTGCAGCCTTCGCCATGATATCGAAAGCATCTGTGCTCATCCAAGACGGGTCTCCGGAAATCTGCCGGTCGGTGACTTGGTAGGCGACCGTCATGATCAGACGTAGCCAGGCGCCCTTGATTTCGTACGTCTGGTTTCCAGGCAACTGATGGATCAGCCCGAAGCGGTCGGGGACAGGCTTCACGGAAGCCACCTCGAAAGTAAGCGGGTCCTGGGCCTCGGTTTGCGATTGAGCGCGAATACAGAAGGTAAAGGTGGCGGCCGCGGCCAAGGCAATTGCCAGCGGCGTCTTCCCCGTGAGACTCGACTTGTGCGCGGTCATGCGAAAGCCTTTCTGTTTTGAGTTTACCGCCCGGGAGAGGCTGTGGGGCAGGCCATGTCCCGAGCCGCTTCTCGCAAAAGCGTCGATTTGAACGCATTCAAAATTGTCTTGACAGCACTGCGGAAGCGCCATTATGATGTAGTTGAACGCGTTCAAATTTGAGCGCGTTCAGAAAGTGAGCCAAATCGCACAATGATCGTCGTCGGTTCCTATCTCGTCTATTCGTATCTGGTCTATCTCTCGATCTCCGTTTGCGCCACTGTGATGGTGGCGCGGACTCATTACGGGAACGGGCGCGTCTTTCCGATGGTTGGGTTAGCGCTATCGACACACGTTGGACAACCCGATGGATGAGGTTACCGGAGAGATGGGAGACGCTGGGACCGGCTACCCGCTGGCTTGGCGTTTCAGCGTGGAGGTGGCGAAGGCGTGGGAGCAGGCGCTCTTCGACGCACCCACGCCGAACACGCGCCGCATCGCGTTGCGCAGCGCCATCATGATGGGCCCCGGCCGCGGCGGCGTGCTGAGCATTCTCTTGAATCTGGTCCGTCTGGGTCTTGGAGGGTCGGCTGGACCGGGCACGCAGTTCGTTTCCTGGATCCACGAGACAGATCTGGTTCGCGCCATTGAATTTCTGACCGCGCAGCCTGGGCTGGAGGGATGCGTCAATGTAAGTGCTCCGAATCCTATAGGCAACCGCGATTTCATGCAGGCGTTACGCCAAGCCTACGGAATTCAGTGCGGGCTGCCGGCGGCCCGTTGGATGCTGGAGATCGCAGCATTCTTCCACCGCACCGAGACCGAATTGCTGCTCAAGAGCCGCCGCGTACTGCCGAGGCGGCTTTTGGACGCCGGCTTCGAGTTTACATTCCCGCAATAGCCGGACGCGGCCCGTGATCTGGTTCGGCGCTGGCGTGAGCGATAGCCACATTGCTGTGGGAGACCCCAGTCTGTCCCCGGTCTGTCGCGGGCCCCCCTGATCCAGCGCGCCCTACCTAATTCCAGCGCCGCTCCCAGCCCCTCCACCAATCGGTGTTTTCCAGGTTCAGCGCATTCCAGCAGAGGTCGATCATGTGGCCGTCTTTGCGCATCATGCCTTCGCGAGTGACTTCGGGCGGTAGGGGGACCAACTGCGCAAAGCGGTCGAACACCACGCTGCGGTCCTGCGCCGGGACGCGCGTCAGCAGATGCCAGAGCGTGATGCCGTCGCGCGGGCGCGCGGAATGGAGAATGCCGCCGAGCCGCGCAGCGTCGCCCTGCTCGAACCGCGCCAGCGACGTGCGCAACGCTTCGGGAGCGTCCTCATAGAACGGGATGCCCGGCCCCGCGGTTTTACGCGTGATGCATTCGGCCCCGGCGGGGATGAACGACTCGTTATCGTGAAACTGAAACGCCACCCAGCCCAGCAGCACACGGACGAGGCCGTCGCCGGCGGAATCCACGTTCAAGGTGTATTCGCAGCCCAGATCGACGGCGCGCGAGGATGGCGTATTCACCACGAACTCGCGCGGCGGGGCCCAGATGAAGGCGTGCAGCATGCCGCGATTCAGCGTGACCTGGCGATCCGTAGAGGCGCGCAGCTCGGATTGCGGTCCGATTTCGATTCTGCCGATGTCTTCGGCCGAAAGCGCCATCTGAGCGCCCGCGCCCGTGCGCAGCACATCGCCGTGCAGGATATGGCTCGACACCACGGCCTGCTCGCGCCCGACTTGCGCCAGGCCGGCGGTGCGGTCGATGCGCCATCCGGTGGGTTGCGCCGGCGGCGTCATCAGGCGGACGGCGATCGCGCCGGCGATAACGGCAGCGGCGGCGGCCATCCATCGCCATGGTTTGCTTGCGGCGCCGCGAGGAACATGGCGATTGGCGCGCTGCAGGTCCAACGGGCGCGTGCGATGCCGGAATGGCGCGAGCGTCTCTTCCAGGCGCACCGTTTCCGGGTCGGGCGCCCCGGATCGGTCCCACAGGTAATCGTCGTTCATTTTTCCTTTCCGCCTCCCAGCGCCTCGCGAAGCAGCTTCATGCCGCGGCAAAGATTGACGCGCACCGAATCCGGCGTCAAGCCGGTTTGCCGCGCGATTTCCGGCCCGGTCATGCCTTCCACCAACCGCATCGTCAGCGTCTCGCGGTAGGCTTCCGGCAAGTTGCGGATGGCATCGAGCGCCGCGAACGCCGCAGTCCGATTGACGCCCGATTCCGCGCCGGCGCCACGCCCGGCGGCCACGCGTTCGTCGAGCGGCGCCTCTTCGCGCGCGCCGCGAAAGTGGTCCATAGCGCGGTTGCGGGCGATGGCGCCCAGCCAGCCGCGAAACGCCGCCGCCGTACGCAGCTTGCCCAGTTGCTTCATGGCGGAGAGAAACACGTCCTGCACCAGGTCTTCGGCATCGGCCGGCGGAACGCGCGCCAGCAGGATTCCGTGGACCATGCGCGCATAGCGGACATAGAGCTCCCCGAATGCCGGACGGTCGCCCGCGGCCGCGGCGCGAATGAGGCCGTCGTCATCGCTCGATTCGTGCGGCGCCAGCATCGCTGGAATCATGATAATGACGAAATAGAGACGGAGGGTAGGGGCGAAACGTTAACAAGGGGATTCAGTACGGGCAGCCACCGCTGAGCGCGCCCTCTGAGCCCGGCTCGGAACGGAGCCACGACCGTAAGGGAGCGGTTGTTGGCGAAAGCACTCAACCACGCGGCGCGGCGGGCTGGACCGCGAGCCGGTCAAGGCAGTCGATCGAATTCGCCGTCCGCAGTCTCGATATGGCGCCCGCTTACCCGGCGTAGATGCGGATCGTTTTCGATCGGGCAACGCTCATGCCGATCCGTCCATGGACGCCATCGGCACGGTCACATCGGCGCCTGCAAAATCACCCGTCTTTCCAGCGGCGGCCGTGGTTTCTTAAAGCTCCCCTCCCGTTTAGCCGATACGTCTGATTGGGACGTGAAGAATTGACAAGCCGCCGCCATGTAATCGGGATGATCGTTGTTGCCGCGGGCGCCGCGCTTGCGGTGCTCGTGGTCGAGCGCCACCTGCACGATCCCTCTGGCCGCACCTTCCGCATCGGCTTTCAGCAGAGCCTGCCCGATCAGGCCGTCGGCCCCGGTGGAACGCCTGCCGGACCCGCCATTGAGATCGTTCAGGAAGCTGCCCGCCGCCGCAACATCCACCTGCAGTGGGTTCTTATGCCCGGCGGTCCGGAGTCCGCAATGTCGAGCGGAGCCGTGGATCTCTGGCCGATTTTCGGCGAGCTGCGGGAACGCGCCGGCCGTTTCTTCATCAGCAAGCCGTGGTCGAACCAGCGGTTCTGGCTGTTGGTCGCCGCCGGCAGCGACATCAGGTCGCCGGGCCAGATCGCCGGAAGAATCCTCGCGTTAAGGGTTCCCGGAACGGCTGAGAGCGTAGCCCGCGAGTTCTTACCAGGCGCCCACATCCTTCGCCGGAACAGCGTCGCCGACGCCACTGGCGACGTGTGCGCCGGGCAGGCCGACGGGGCCCTCATCTCGGAACGCGGCGGCCGCTCGGTGGTAGTGGATCTTCCGCCGGCCTGCGAGGGGAAAGCGTTCCGCTACATCGCTCTGGGGAACGTGTTGATACATTTCGGCATTGGCGCCAGCCTGCGCAACCCGAATGCGAAATGGGCGGCAGAGTCGCTACGCGACGAGATGAGCAACCTTTCGCGCGATGGGACTATTTCCAGCGCTTACTTTTCCTGGGTCAAGCAGTCCACCGACGATACCCTCACGATTGACCTTATCGAAGAAGCCAGACGCCGCAGCGTTCTGTTGGCCGTGGCCTTCTTCCTCGTGGTGGTAATCGCCGCCGTAGTGGGATGGCAGAACAAGCGGCTGCACGCGACCCGCCGCCGCGCCGAAGACGCCGCTGCCAGCGCCACCCGCGCCGCTGCCGTGAAGTCGGAGTTCCTTGCCAACATGAGCCACGAAATCCGCACGCCCATGAACGGCATCATGGGGACCTGCGAGTTGCTCCTGGAGACGCCTCTCAATAGCGAGCAGGCCGAATATGGCGGTACGATCCTTAGCTCCGCGCGCGCGCTGCTGGAAATTCTCAACGATATCCTCGATGTCTCGAAGATTGAATCGGGCCGTATGGAGATCCACCCCGAGCCGTTCGACTTGCACGAGATGTTGGCGAACGTGGCGGTGTTGCTTGGGCCGCGAGCCACGCAGCAAGGCATCGGTTTCGATGTGCACGTAGCGCCCGACGTTCGAAGACACTACATCGGCGACCCCGTGCGGGTCCGCCAGGTGTTGCTCAACCTGGCGGCCAATGCGGTGAAGTTCACGGCGCAAGGCCGCGTCGCGGTTTCGGTCGCGCCCGCCTTTGGCCCGTCCGTCCGGTTCACGGTGGAAGACACGGGAATCGGCATCGCGCCCGCCGCGCAAGTTGCGTTGTTCCAAAAGTTCACCCAGGCCGACGCTTCCACCACCCGCAAGTACGGCGGCACGGGACTCGGGCTGGCCATCTCCAAGCAGCTCGTGGAGCTGATGGGCGGCTCGATTGGACTCGCCAGCAAGGAAGGCTTCGGCTCACGATTCTACTTCGACCTTCCGCTGATCCCCACGGAAGCCGCCGCCGCTCCGGCCGCAGCGCCGGCCGCAGCGCCTGTGCAGCGGAACTTCGCGGGCGAGCGGGTTCTGATTGCCGAAGACAATGCCGTGAACCAGAAGTTGCTGCGCCGCATGCTGGAACGGCGCGGGTGCGTGGTAGAAGTTGCCTGCAATGGCAGGGAAGCGGTTGCGTTCGCGCTCCTGCGCAGCTATGCGCTGATTCTGATGGACTGCCAGATGCCGGAGATGGATGGCTTCGAGGCCACCCGCCGCGTGCGGGCGGCTCTGGGGGATTACGCCCCGCCGATTGTCGCGGTCACTGCCCGGGCCATGAGCCAGGACCGCCAAGACTGTCTTCAAGCAGGCATGGCCGATCATCTGGTGAAGCCTCTCAGCGCCGCTTCGGTCGACGCGATTCTCGAAAGGTGGCTGACTCCGTTCACCGAACCGGAAACGCCGCGGATCCATGCGGCCGCCACGTAACTGCCAGCGCATCGGCGAGGCGTCCCGGTTCGCGATGCGCCCATAGATCGCGCGCCGTTCGCCGTCCGCTCAACCCCAAAACCGTCCATTCGAAGCGGAGTACGGCGGCTGATATGCGGTTATTTCTTGCTCACCGTCGTCTCTTTGCTGCTTTCTATCCAAACTGGACTTACTAATTCCGTCCGCCAGATGGGGCAGCCCTCGCAGGCCGGGCCCTCCGATTTCACGAAGGCCGGCGAGCTTCCGCCGAGAATCCAAACATGTGTGTCAGCCGGCTGCTTCCCCACCAACGGGGCTATTGCTCCTCGCACGCCTCCGATCTCCACTTTGACGACATACCGAGTGGCCTTGTGGCGTGCGCCGCCGGTCACGAACCAATCCTCGCCTTCGGCGCTAATCGCAAGTTTTACCAATTGAGGCTTGGGCGTTGCCACTACCATGGATGCGGCGGCCGATTGTGCGCCAGGCGCAATATTCCTCAGAAGGACGGGCACTATGCCGTTTGACAGGTTTGGCGGAAGTTCCAGGCGGGCGTCCGCTACCTTTTCCTTCTCGTCGCCGTCTCTATACCGGACCGCGGCCTGACCGGTGGAACCGTTGAGCGAGAGGTCCACTTGGCGCTTGAATGCCGGACCCTTTTGCACCAGGTGGTCCGAAAGAATGTGGAAACTTCCCCGCTGCGAAAAAACCGTGGTTTCGTCCTGCAGCGAGCCGTCTTTGAAATGAAAGGCTAACCGGCTGGTAACTGCGCCGCCATGGCTCGCCTGCGTCAAGTCACCGTCGGCAATGAGTGCGCCGTCTAACGTGCGTAGCGCCAGGAAGCCATGGACTTGGCCTTCCACATAGCGTACCGCGATGGATTCTACGGATACAGAGGACGTTTGGCAAACCGCTGCCCCGCTCAGCACGAAGGCAAGAAGTCCCAACCGGGAACATCCGCCGATCGGCAGGTCAAAGCACCGGGACTTCCGGTCGTGCCGATGCAAAGTGTAAACCTCAGTGAGATGGAACACCATATTGTAAATCGCGATTGACATTCAGCGGCTTGGTACTCGGAAAGGACATAGCAATTAGAATGCCGAAGAAGGGAAGTGTTACCTCCTTCGAACGGACACACGCCGATAGTCCGGCGAATCGAGCGTCGATGGGTTTCGATCGCCTGTTTGATCGGCCGGGCGTCATGGCAATCCCAAGCTGGACCCCGATAGACCAAAAGCGCGTCGGCGAGCGGAACCGGTTCTCTACGCAGGGCTAGTGTGGCAGCGTACGCGGGCTGGACCAGGCGAGTATCTCGATTCATTGCTGCCCCCTTTTGCTACCATCAACTCGATGTATCCAGCCCTCGATTCAGCGTTCGAAGAGCACGCTGCCGTCCTTTCGCGAGTCAGACAAACCTGTTTGGAGCCGCTAGAGCGCCTCATCGAGGAAGCTGCCACGCGCCTTTCGAATGGCGCCAAAATCCTCTTCTTCGGCAATGGCGGCAGCGCCGCCGACGCGCAGCACTTCGCCACTGAGCTGACCATCCGCTTCGCGAAAGACCGCCGCGCGCTGGCGGGACTGGCGCTCACCACCGATACCTCGGCGCTCACCGCTTGCGGCAACGATTTCGGCTACGACCAGATTTTTTCCCGCCAGATCGAAGCCCTTGGCCGCGCCGGCGATCTGGCGATCGCCATCTCGACCTCCGGCAACAGCCCGAATATTCTCGCCGCCGTGCGACAGGCCAAAGCGTCCGGCATTTTCACTGCCGCCTTCACCGGCGAAACCGGCGGCAAGCTGCGCGGCGCAGTGGATTTGCTGATCGCCGTCCCCAGCCAGACCACCGCGCGCATTCAGGAAATGCATAGTCTGCTGGGGCATCTGCTCTGCCAGGAAATCGAAGCGCGACTCGCCTGAGCGCGCGATTCTTTGAGATAATCGACTCCCATGAACACTCGTCTTTCGCTCGCACTCTGCCTCGTCGCAGCCGTCTGGGCGCAGCGGGGCGGTCCGCCGCTGCCACCGTCGGCGCAACGGGCTCAACAGTTATTGCGCGCCGGCAATTACGCCGAAGCCGAAGCCGCGTTTCGCACGGCGGTGGCGGATGCGCCCGATTCCGCGGCGGTTTATAACGCCGCCGGAACCGCTTTCGACCTGATGGGCAAATCGCCGGAAGCCCAAAAATATTTCGGGAAAGCCATCGACCTCGCCGCGACGCCAGCCGCGAAATCCGCCGCGCAGCGCAACATGGCGATGTCCTTCGCGTTCGAGGGCGATTGCAAGAACACCACGAAGTACGAGGATCTGGCCTCCGAATATTTTAGGACCGCGGAGGATGCGCCCGACCGCTTCTACCAACAGGGCGAACTGGCCGACGAAGCCGCGCGCGTCTGCATCGATGCCGGCGATCTGAATACGGCCGAGTTGTACTACGCGAAGGGCCGCGACGCCGGATTGAAGCAACCCGACATTCCCGCCGATCGCGTCAAGCTCTGGAACTTCCGCTATGAACACGCCCTTGCGCGCCTCGCGGCCCGCCGCGGCAACCAGGCCGAAGCCGGGAAGCACGTCGCCATCGCCAAAGCCCTGGTGGACAGCATGGAGGAATTGAAGGCGCAACAGCAGGGGTTCGTTCCCTACCTGACGGGCTACGTGGCATTCTACGCGGGCGATTACAAAAAGGCGCTCGAAGACCTGCAAAAGGCCGCCCAGAACGATGCATTCATTCAGTGCATGATCGGCGAAACCTACGCGAAGCTGGGCGATAAGGACAAGGCCATGGAGTATTACCGCAAGGCCGCCCGCGAACAGGGGCACAATCCGCCGGCCGCCTACGCCAAATGGTTCACGCGTCAAAAACTTGCGTAGCGCCGGCCTCAAGTTACCCGCGCCATTCAGGTTTCCCTTTGCCCCGGGCCTTCATCGTCGTTCACTCGTTTCGCCGCGGCCGCCCAACAGTCTTGTGGATTATCGGCACTCAGTCGCACTTGCCCAACGTGGGACATCGATGATAAGACCGCTTTCGTCTGTCAACCCGGCGATCTCGGCGATTGTTCCCCAGATCGGTTAAGCACCCATCGTCACCCGGCATGTAGCCGGGTAGGGCCCGTATAATGTGGTATGCGTTTCGCAACCGCTCTCGCGCTGGCCGCGCTTCCATTGGCTGCTCAGTCCTTCGACACCAGGATGCCGGATACTGTCCCGGCCGTCACCGGCAAGGTGATGGATGGCGCCACGCTGCGCTACATCGACGTGCAGCTTGGCGACGGCGCGCCCGCGGCAGCCGGACAACAGTACACCGTGCACTACACCGGCTGGCTGCGCGATGGGACGAAGTTCGATTCCTCCATTGGCAAGGAGCCGATACAATTCGTGCAGGGCCGCCGCCAAGTGATCTCCGGCTGGGAAATGGGCTTCGAAGGGATGAAGGTTGGCGGCAAGCGGCGCCTGTTCATTCCCTATCAGATGGCTTATGGCGAACAGGGGCGCGGATCGATTCCGCCTAAAGCCGAGTTAGTTTTCGACGTCGAGCTGCTCAAAGCGGAGACCGCCCCGGAAGCGCCTGCGGCCGCTGCCGACATATTGTTCTCGCTGAACCAGGTCGAGAGCGAAGTGATGCAGCTTGCCAAGGCCATTCCCGAGGAGAAATACGGCTGGCGCCCTGGACCGGGCGTCCGCACCATTCAGCAGGTATTTCTACACATCGCATACGCGAATCATTTGATTCTGAACATCGCGGACGGCTCGGACGCCGATGAAGTGAAAAAGATGGTCGAAGACAACGACAAAGGCGAGCAGCAGTCTATCAGTAAGGAGAAGACACTGGCGGCGCTCACCGGATCGTTCGCGGAAGCGCACAAGTATCTCGACGCAGTGCGCGCGCAAGCGCTGACTCGCGATGCCGAATTCTTCGGCCAGAAGACCACGCGCCGCGGCATTCTGATCTTCCTCGATACTCACATGGGCGAGCATCTGGGTCAGGCGATCGCCTATGCGCGCATGAATGGAATCGTGCCGCCGTGGTCGGCCGGCCGGCAATAGTTCGCTTACCGCCGTGGCTCTAATCGGAGCCGCGCGCGTTTTCAAGCGGTTTTGCGATAGCACCGAATCTCAGTTCACGGTACTAGCAATGCGGTATGTATCGATACGAAATCCGGACTGGCAACCCGTGGCGGAAGTCCCCAAAACACCGCTTACTGACGGCGCGTCTCCTTATGGAGCGGTTTCTTGGCCCTGATTTACCTTTTTGCCAAATGACGCGAGAGACATGCGAGCTTGTTGTACGAGGAGCTTTCGACGAAACACCCGGAAGCCGCCGATGATTTCGGCGCCGGAGGCGAGATGCAGGTAGAACGCGCGCCGAAGCCGACGAGAGGGTGGAAGCTGGCGCTTGCCACGAACGTCGCCCTGACAGCAGTCAGTTGCTTCTGGCCCTTTGCCGGCCCGCTGCTGGGCTTCCCAAGACCATCGGTTTCGATGATGGCGGTCATGGTCGGCCTGCCATGGGCCGCGGTCGGAATGGTGTGGTTTCTCCCAAGCCGGTTCCTTTTCTTCCCCGCGCCGGAAGACGGGCGGCTGAGTCTCTTCGGGGTGTTGTTCTTCGCATGTCTGGCCCCGATCGGTACCTATTGCTATGCGACGTCCGTTCGAAAGCTGCCGGCAATTGGGCTCGCATGCGTCGTTGGCGCCGTCTTTTTTGCTGCGCTACTAGTCTCGGAAGTGCGCGCCAAAGGCAACCCATTTCTATCGATAACTGCGTTCTTCCCATCATTCGGATACGCTTACTTGGCCGTGGTCCAACTGAACTGCGTGCTAGACCGTTCACCTGCCGCGGTCTACGAGACGTTGGTCTCCGATAAGTCCCCACGTGGGCCGGCCGTGGATATGCAGCCGTGGGGGCCGGCGCCCGAGCCCAAGAGCATCATGACTCCGTACCACGCTCTAGTCCCGCGGCAGATCTTCGACGCTGTTCAAGCAGGGGGTCCGATTTGCGTGGTGCAAAGGGACGGTGCGCTGGGGATTCGTTGGTACACCGCCCAGGTCTGTGCATGGAACGGACAGCCAGTTGTTCTCGGAGTCGAAGGAAGCTTAGCGCAAAGCAGACGGATCGGCGGCTGGAGTCTTTCTAAGCCGAGCGACAAACAGATCGTTCGCTCAAGAGCGCGCCACTCGAAGAGCCCCGTCACGCCCGGTTAGGAGGGCCAATTCATCGCGCACTCGTTCGAGTACCGATTGCCAGTCCTCGATCTTTGGCTGCCCGAACAGACGCATGGTCGGATACCAGGGGCTATCTTCGCGTTGCAGTAACCAGCGCCAGTCATGGGCGAATGGAATAAGCGTCCACACGGGAGCCGCAAGACCCCCGGCAAGATGGCAGACCGATGTATCCACTGTGATTACCAGATCAAGGTTAGCCATCGCCGAAGCCGTGTCGCTAAAATCCTCCAGGAACGGGCTTGCATCGAAGAACGAGCCTGGAATATCGCCAAGCGTTTCAATTTCGCCGGCCGTCCGGTCCTTCTGGAGACTGACAACCGCAAGTCCCGGAATACCGAGAAATTCGGTAAACTGAGACGCGGTCATCGAACGCTTGCGGTAACCTTCGGAAGCGGGACCACTGCGCCATACGACACCCACCCTGAAGCCGTGATAACTGGCCAGACGATCCCTCCAAGCGGCCGCCCGTGCGGGATCGGATTGCAGATACGGCACATGGGCGGGGATGGTGTCCAAGGTCGTTTGGAAAAGACCAGGCAAACTCATTAGCGGCGCGTGAACGTCATAGGCGGGCAAGTCGCGACCATACGGAAAGATTCCGTCGATCCCAGCCACGCCCTTGAACAGGCGCGCCAGAGAGGGCGGACAGGACAGCAAGACGGTCCCGCCCTTCTCTTTCACTAACCGGGCAAAGCGGACGCACTGGATGTTATCTCCCAACCCTTGCTCGCAGTGCAAAAGGATCGTTCTTCCGCGAAGATCTTTTCCGTCCCACAAAGGCAAGGTGAGGCCGTGCGGTTTCACTCCTTTAGTAAGCCACCGCCACTCGTATTTACGCCAGCCCTCGACGAGGTCTCCGGTAAGCAGCCGGAAATAGGCGTCGCAAAAATGCGTATCGGCAGAGTCCGGGTGAAAGGCGAGAGCCCGTTTGCAGCATGCCATGGCATCGTCGATTCTGCCTTGGTCCCTGAAAGTAACAATCAGGTTGGTGTGGGCATCGGCGTAGTCCGGCCTGAGGCCGAGAGCCCGTTGGTAGCAGGCCACGGCATCGTCGAGCTTACCTTGATCGCCGAAGATGTTACCCAGATTGTAGTGGGCATCGGCGTAGTCCGGCATGAGGGCGAGAGCCCGTTCGCAGCATGCCATGGCAGGTTCGAGCTTGCCTTGATCTCTAAGGGCGTTACCGAGCCCATTTTGAAAGTCCGGACGGTCCGGCCCGAGGGCGAGAGCCCGTTGGTAGCAGGCCACGGCATCGTCGAGCTTACCTTGAGCGCTGAAGACATTGCCTAGATTGTAGTGCGCTTCGGCATAGTGGGGCGCAAGGGTGAGAGCTTGCTCGAAGCACGCCGCGGCATCGTTGAGGTCTCCGTGTGCGCCAAGAATCGCCCCGCCCAAATTGTTATGAAGAGCCGCGTTTCCCGTGTCCATAGGAAGGGCTTTCTTGTAGTGCGTGATGGCATCGTCGAACTTACCCCGGGCTTGAAGAACGTTACCCAAGTTAATGTGGGCCGCCGCATGGCCCGGCTCTACATCGAGCGCCTTCCTGTAGTGCGCCACGGAATCGTCGAGCTTGCCTTGGGCTTGAAGAATGTTACCCAAGTTGATGTGAGCCCCAGCATGGTCCGGCTTTATATCAATCGCCTTCTCGTAGTGCGCCGTCGCATCGTCGAGCTTGCCTAGGGCCTGGAGAACGTTACCCAAGTTAAGGTGGGCGCCGGCGTTGTCCGGC
>PLDF01000409.1:117810-129407 GCA_003135055.1 Bryobacterales bacterium
CATTACCGAGGTTGATGTGGGCTCTGGCTTTGTCGGGCTCCATGTCGAGCGCCTTCTTGTAGGGTGCCGCAGCTTCGTCGAGCCTGCCTCTGACTTGAGACATCGCCGAGATTGATTTGGGCTCAGCATAATCAAACACGTCCATCATTGTCAAGGCCGGAGCGGCCGGAGCGCGTCGTGTTCCGCGTTGTGTCCGCGTTCTGTCGGTGCGCGTTGACGCCGGGCAGGCCTGCCGCCCTGCTCTGCCCTTCTTGCAGTCGTTGTGCGTCGGGGAGATGTCGCAAGTGTTGGAGTTGGGTTCGCGCCAGGAAGTCTGAGCAGGACCCGACTTCAATCTCATCGGGCCTCCAGATTGCCGCTGATGAAATGCGGTTGCGTTGCCGCGCCCCTTACCGGCGCCATATGCGCGCGCACTTTGCAGTATGCCCAAGCCGGCCGGCAGCTTCCGGCTACGTGGGCCGCCGAGGGAGAAACTCGAAGGTTAAACGTGAACGTCCACCGGCGGCGAATGCCCCCGCGGCTGGCGATGCGTCGCCCATCTCACGGCGAGCCAGATGCGTCCGAATATCGCCGGCAGACGCCAATTCTATCTCGAATACTGCCAAGAGCTGGAGATTATGGAGCAAAGAGAAGTCCTCCAGCTCCGTCGCTGAGACGGAATTTGCGTTCCGGACTTGGCATCCACTCACGTACTGCGGCAGCCGGACCGGTGAGCGCGGCGAAGCCGTTGGAGCAGCCCAGTCCGCCCGCGAGTTCGATCATGGCCGCCTTGCCGATGCGCACCGCGCCGGCCGCGTTCAACTTTTCGACAATGGTCGCGTTGTAATCGAACGTCTGATCCACGTAAAGCCGCGCTCCCCAGGCGGTGCGGCAGCCCTTCACGGCAACCGGATCTTTGAGCGCGTAGGGAACGCCGTGCAGCGGCCTTCGATAACGGTTCGCGGCGATCTCCTTTTCCGCGGCGCGCGCCTGCTGCATCGCCAGCTCCCAGGTGATGGCGACATAGGCGTTCAGCTTCGGACCGATCTTGTGACTGCGGTCGAGATAACTGATGCGAGGCTCGACCGAAGAGAACGACTTCTGCCGCAGGCGCCGTCCTAACTCGCCGGCGTGGAGATAGAGAATCTCCTCGCCAAGCACGACTATTTCCTCCCTTCCAGTTTGAGAACGGCCGCGACATCATGCGCTCGTTGGTAGCCAGGATGTGGCGGATGCGCTGCCGCTGCTCTTCGGACAGCCGGTCGCCGTATTGGCGGACGGCGTTGTTGTAGCGCGCTTCCACCTTGGCCTTTTGTCGTCTGTCGTCCGGCAGCGAGGCACGACAGACCGCGAAGCGACGGTCTGGCCCGCCTTGGGCCGCTCACTCATCACTTGATGCCCGCCGGGGCGGATAAGACGATTGTGTCCGCCAATAACTGAGGTAAGTGGCCGCGGCGCTACTTCAGGGCTATGGTTACTCTTGGCTGACTGAACGCCGCGCCGAACGAAACTACCACCGGCACGGCGCTGCTCGCGGCTATGCCCGCCGGCACAGTGACATTGATCTGCAGCAGTCCTGGTACCGAACCGATGGGCGCCACCGCCGCCTGTACCGTTGCCGTCTGACCGCCGATGGTTACCGCTACCGCGGCCGAAGGCGTCACCGTTCCGGCAACCAATTGCGTTTCGTCGGGCGATGCCGCGCATGTGCTGCTTGGGGTGCTTGCGCAAGTAATCACGCCAAAACCGGTCGCGTAAATTACCACGATCGATCCCGCCGTAGCCGCATTCGCGGCGGTGTTTACCGTGTAATTGCCGGTAGTGGAATTGAAATTCAAAATAGCGCCTTGTCCCACTCCGGAAGCGTCGAGAGTAAATATGCCCGGGTCGGTGTTCACTACGTTCACGCTGAATGGTAAAGATGCGGTTCCGCCGTACGTCAGCACCAGATTCACGGCGGCGCCGGTTTGGGCCGCGATGGCATAGGGCACGATGCAACTCACCTGCGTCGCGCTGGTGTAGAGCAAAGGCGCGGCGTGGCCGTCGATAGTGATCGAGGTGGATGGCGCCGCTGTCGGCAGCGCTACCGGCAGCGGATTGGTTCCCGGGAACGGGGTGAGCGCCACGGGGCCAAGCCCGACTCCATAAATCGTGACGATGCCGCCCGGTGAGACAGTGGACAGGTTAGCGCTGGCGCCGTTGGTCGCCGCCCAGAGCTGCGGTCCGGGGCCGTACGCCAAAAACGCCGCCGGCGCGGATGCCGCCGCGGCTGTGGGCGTACTGACGACGATGGAGAGATTGCCCGCGGTGGTCAGCAGCGAAGCGGGAATGGTTGCCAGCAGGGTGGTGGGGCCGACCAGCGTTTTAGTCAGGATTGTGGCCCCGATGGAGACTATGGATGTCGAGAAGAAATTTGCGCCCGTGATGGTTACGACCGTAGCGGGCGAATTCGCAAGCACGCCGGGCGGCCAGATTCCGCCGGGAGCGATAGTGGGCGCGGCCGCCGCGACGTTGAGAGTGACGCTTACCGCCACGCTTTTGTTGGCCGCATTGGAAGAGGAAAAGGCGATCTGTCCGGTATAGGGGCCGGGCGCCAGACCTGCGGGATTGATAGCCACATTAATGGTTCCCGGAAGGCCTACTAACGAGATACTGCCGGTGGGCGAAGCTTGCAGCCAGGTTCCGCCGGTAACTGCGATGGATACGGTGAGCGCGCCGCCGCTGGTCAACAGCTCAATCGGCTGCGTGGCGGGCGCCGCGGCGCCGGTGACGTAATTGAAGCTGAGCGCATTAGTGCTGGCCGTCAGCGTGGCGGGCGCATTCCCGACTTCCAGCGTTACAGGTACGGTGTGCAAGGGCGTGGCGGCCGCCGCGCAGTTGATGACGATGATGCCGGTGTAACTTCCGCCAGGCAAACTGGTCGGGTTGACGTATACGTTCAAGGTGGCGCTGGTTGTGCCGGAGACTGCCGAAACGCTGAGCCACTCCCCCGAGTAAGGAAAGGGTCCGGTAATGGAAATGGTGAAGCTTAACGCTGTGCCCGTGCTCTTGATCTGAAGCGCTTGCGCGACGGGCAAGGCGGCGCCGGCGGTGTATTTGAAATCGAGCGTGGCCGGCGTGATGACAAGATCGGGGGTTGCGGCCTTGACGAGGCTCGCGCAGGAAACCGCCATGAAGGCCGAAAAAAGAAGCTGATAGAAGCGTACGGTTTGTCTCATTCCAGCGAATACATCGGCAGGCAGGCGGAAAAACTTCACACCGGCGAATGCCGCCTCAATCGGCGGCCAGGACTGACCCACTCGGGTCGGCGGCGCAGGTTGCGGAAAACCCTTCGGGACACTCAAAATGACACTGACTAACATCCGCTAATAGGGCGGCAGCCGCCGCGCAGGATGGCATCCTGCACCGCTCCGGGTTGTCACTCAATTACGGGGCCGAACCACCGCGCCATGCGTGGCGAGGCGTTTTGACGACAGTGGCGGACACGCAAAACCAAGTATGACGGGAAATCGGCGGTTGACAGGCGAAAGCGTCTGTCCCACTTTGCCGGGCTCAACGCGGCAGGCTATATTGGGCGTCTCTTGACGGGAGAACGCGAACACGGCGCTGCTTCGAGGCCAAGCGTCGCGCCTGCATATCGCCAGACTGGGAGTCTTCCTGCAGCCTGGCCTGCACCACGAAACGCTCGGGAGCGGAACCGAGATAGTAGAAGGGGTAACATGTAATAAGGTGCAGCTCCGCGTCGCGGGTCGGTTTGAGCGAGGCCGTGTTGGAAGGCAATACGACTTGAGTTCCGCTCACTCGATAGATATACCGCCCGTCGCCCGTTTGCAGAACGATCGCGTCGCCCTTGCGGATATCTTTTAAGACGCGAAAGTGAGTGTCGCGGTGGCCGGCGATTATGCAGTTCCCATCCTGGCCGGGCATCGGCGTCCCGGCCATGTGCCCCGGACCGCGGCGCAACTCGCCGGCGCCATCGCCTTCTACTACGTATAACTCGGCATCGAGGCGCGGAATGATCAATTTGGCGACCGCATCGCCCAATTGCGGCATGGGCTGCGGCATCTGTCGCGTACCGGCTTGCGAGCCCGAACGGAAGGGAGAGGGTTTGGCGGATTCGATTTTGTCGAATTCGCGCTGGGCCTGCGTCTGCCCGGTTTGCGACTCTAAGAGATCGCGCGCGCCCAGAAAGAAGAGAGCCAAGCCTCCGGCTATCAGGCCGTAACTGACGAACCGTCGACTCTGGCGTCTGCTGGCAGTCATCAGTCATCCCCCTTCCAGGCGCCCGTGAGAGGGCGTTACCGCTTGCGGCGTAGGGTCGCGCCCACGCCCGTAAGCGCACCACCGCTCAAAAGCATCGTCAGCCAACCGGCATCGGTGTGCGGCATTGCCGGGGCCTCGCCGGTGTCTGTGGCCGGAGTGAGTTCAGGCGCCGGCGCGGGTGCGGGCGCCGGAGCCGGCTCAGTCATCTCGCGGTTCGCTGTGTTGTCCGGCGGAGTCTCAGGCTGCACCGTTGCCGGAACAGGTTCGGGGACCGGAGCAGGTTCGGCGGCGGGCGCCGGCTGCGGACCTGGCGTGGGTGGAGCGGGCGCGGCAGGCGCCGACGACGCACTAGCCGCTACGGAAACGCCCTGCAAGGCTTCGTTCTCGCGTTGCATCACGTTCTTGGGCAGCACGAACTCATATCCATAGTCCTTACCCTGTATCCAGATTTTGTCGAAGTAGTAGTCGTTCCCGATATGATGCAGTATCACGCGGGTGTCGGGCTGGGTGCGGTTTTCGAGGGCGCCAATAGTCATGGCCGAAGTCTCGAACCTCATGCCGTTATCGCCGTAGATTAGCAGCACAGGGCTTTTAGCGACGCTGTCGAGCTCTTGGATGGTATAGTTTCCGGGTTGAAGAATCTTGTCGCCTATCGTTACCGAGTAGGGCAGGCTGACCTCGACGCGATCGTTCAGCGGCTGAGCCTGGATCTTATTGGGCGCTGCCAACATGGCGAAGCCCGCCAATGCGATCGCTCCGAATGTAAAGTTTCGAATACTCATGGTTTTTATAACTCCTTCTTTCAATCCCCGTTAGGCGGCCTCACTGGGCGGCCTCACTGGGGCGACCTCACCGGATACAATGCAACCGTGGTTCCAATGGAAGGCCGGCGCCGTTTCGGAATTGGGATTTTTCGTGTAAAAGGTTACGCATTGGCGCGGCATGCCGCGCAGGGACAGATATTGCGGAAGTGATCGTACGAATAAATTCCGGAACTGTGGCCGTCGCTCCAGTTGATGCGGATGGCGTAGCTACCCACCGGTTCCACGCCCAACATCTTCAAAGCGGGCTTGAATATCTGAAATGGATTATCCGATTCGGGCTCGCGAGGGGGCGTGCCGTGGGCTCCGGTGCATGAGGCGCACGGACATTTGTCGCGCAGATACACGATGCCGTACTCGCTGTGGCGGCCGTCTTTCCAATCGATCTTGATGCCCTTCGATTTCGAAATGGCGATGTGTTCGGGGTCGGTGTGAGGGAGCATGATTAGTGCGGCAGGCGTTCTACGTCGCGCACGCCGGAGATGCGGCGCATGGCGGAAGTGAGCTGGTTCAACATGCCGGGCCGGTCGTCGGTATGCACGGCGATGCGCACCGGAAACGAATCGTCCGCGGCGCGCGCGCCGATAGCGGGGCGATTGGCGTTCACGCGATGCTTTGGAAGTTCCGATTTCCTTCTTACGACAGCGTCTCCGTCGTCAAAGAACCGAAGCCTCCCCTGTTGACTCTCTACAGAGCTCGCTGCATACTCCTATTGATGGGCAACAATGACTGAGATTCCCTATTTGGAGAACGCCGCTCCCTCACGGCCGCAGCTCCTAACAGAGCCGCGCGCTTTAGCAAGCGGTGTCGCGGCCCGTTACCGGCCTCTCGAAATGGCCGCGATCCTGATCGCGTTGACGCTTGCCCCGCCGATTGCAGCGCAGACCTCGCCCACCGGCCCATTGTCATTCGATGCGGCGTCCATTAAACCCGCCGATCCCGAACACATCGGCCTTCAAATGTACTCTCCGAACCCTGGAAGTTTCAGGGCGATGGCGGCCGACATCAAGCACCTGATGACGTTCGCATACAACGTTCGCGACGTTCAAGTATCCGGCGGGCCAAGGTGGTCGGACACCGAATTATTCGACATCCAGGCCAAGGCAAGCGGCCCCGCCACAATCGCCGAGCTTCGTCTGATGGTCCGGTCGCTTCTCGAGAATCGATTCCAACTGAAGATGCATCGCGAGTCGAAGGAACAAGCCGTCTTTGATCTGGTCGTCGGCAAGAGAGGGCCTAAACTCACGCCAATGGAGTCGAAAGGCCTGGGAATCGGGCTCGACAAGACTCAACTAAACGGCCATGGCGCGACCATGTCCGGCTTGGCCAGTGTTCTCTCAAGCCGTGTTGGCCACCAGGTGATAGACAGGACCGAGCTCACGGGATTCTACGATTTCACTCTGACCTGGACGCCCGACGAAGCCGCTGCGACTGAAAGTGGGCCATCGATATTCACGGCCCTTCAGGAACAACTGGGCCTAAGATTAGAGCCGGCCAAGGGCACAGTCGAAATGCTGGTCATCGACGGGGTTGAGCGCCCGTCCGGAAATTGAATCGGGTTGGGATTTTTCGTGTAAAAGCTTCACGCTCCGTCGCGGCACGCCGCGCAGGGGCAGATATTGCGGAAGTGATCGTACGAATAAATTCCCGAACTGTGGCCGTCGCTCCAGTTGATGCGGATGGCATAGCTACCCACCGGTTCCACGCCCAACATCTTTAAAGCGGGCTTGAACATCTGAAATGGATTATCCGATTCGGGCTCGCGAGGGGGCGTGCCGTGGGCTCCGGTGCATGAGGCGCACGGACATTTGTCGCGCAGATACACGATGCCGTACTCGCTGTGGTGGCCGTCTTTCCAATCGATCTTGATGCCCTTCGATTTCGAAATGGCGATGTGTTCGGGGTCGGTGTGAGGGAGCATGATTCAATAGCCCGCGGCCAGCCGGCTCGTATGAGTTAGTGCAGCAGCCGTTCTACGTCGCGCACGCCGGAGATGCGGCGCATGGCGGACACCAGCTTTTCGAGCTGCTTCTTGTCGCGAACGTCCACGGTCATTTCCACCAGCGCGCCTTCGTGATCGAGATTGGTCTTGGCTTCGAGGCTGCGGATGTTGGCGCTTTCGTCGAAGAGCACGGAGGTGAGCTGGTTCAGCATGCCGGGCCTGTCGTCCGTATGAACCGCGATGCGTACCGGAAACGAATCGTCCCCGGCGCGCGCCCATTCCACTTCGATTTTGCGCTCCGCGTCGTACATCAGATTCTGCACGTTGGGGCACGTCTTCGAATGCACGGCCACGCCCTTGCCGCGCGTCACGTAACCGACGATGGCTTCTCCGTGGATGGGGTTGCAACACCCGGCGCGGTATACCAGCAGATCGTCGATGCCGCGGACTTTGACCACCGCGTCGCCATCGTGCTGGCGGCCGGGCGCGCCCGATTGAACCGGAACTTCCAGGACAGGCTTGCTCCCGGGCGCTTCCTCGGCGACGATTTCCGGCGCGATCTTGCTCAGGATCTGGCGCGCCGAGTACCGGCCGTAGCCCAGCGCCGCGTACAAGTCTTCGGCTTTGCTGTAGCCGTAGGCGGCGGCGGTTTTTTCCAGCTCGCCCTTGCCGATCTTGCCGAGCTGCACGCCGAAGCGCCGCGCCTCTTTTTCCAGATACTTCTCGCCGATGTCGATCGCCTTGATGCGCTCGCTGGCGTTGATGACGTGCTTGATCTTGTTGCGGGCGCGCGCGGTCTTGACGAATCCCAGCCAGTCTTTGCTGGGCACGTGGCCGGACTGGGTCACGATCTCCACCACGTCGCCGTTTTTCAGAGCCGAACGCAGCGGCACAATGCGGCCGTTGACTTTGGCGCCGGTGCAGGTGGCGCCCACGTCGGAGTGGATGGCGTAGGCGAAATCGATGGGCGAGGCGTCGCGCGGCAGCACCAGCACTTTGCCGCGCGGGGTGAACGTGTAGACCTCTTCCGGGTAAAGATCCACCTTGAGAGTGGACATGAACTCGGTGGAATCCTGCACGTCGCGCTGCCATTCGATCAGATGCCGCAGCCAGGTGATGCGCTGATCGTCGGCCGCGGGGCCCTTGCGGCCCTCCTTGTATTTCCAGTGCGCCGCGATGCCTTCTTCGGCGATGCGGTGCATCTCTTCGGTGCGAATCTGCACTTCAAAAGTCTGGCCTTGGGGGCCGACCACGGAGGTGTGGAGCGACTGATAGAGGTTGGGGCGCGGTATGGCGATGAAATCCTTGATGCGGCCGGGAATCGGGCGCCACTTGTTGTGAATCACGCCCAGCGCGGCGTAGCAGTTCTTGACGGAATCGGTGACGATGCGCAGCGCCATCAGGTCGTAGACCTGGTCGACGGTGATCTTCTGCCGCCGCAGCTTTTGGAACACCGAATACGGGCGCTTCACGCGGCCGTCGATGCGCGCCGGAATGCCTTCGCGGCGCAGCTCGGCTTCCACCGTCTGGCGGATTTCGCCGAGAAACTCCTGGTTGGAGTGGCGGCGGTTTTCTATGGCGGCGACGATTTCCTTGTAAGCGTCGGGCTCCAGATGCTGGAACGCGAGGTCTTCCAGCTCGTTGCGCACCTTCCCCATTCCCAGGCGGTGGGCGATGGGCGCGTAGATTTCGATGGTCTCGCGCGCGATGCGCTCGCGGCGCTCCGGGCTCAGGTAGCCGAGCGTCCGCATGTTGTGAAGGCGGTCGGCCAGCTTGACCATGATGACGCGGATATCCTCCACCATGGCCAGCAGCATCTTACGGACGCTTTCGGCCTGGCGCTCTTCGGCGGAAGAGAAATCGAGTTTGGCGAGCTTGGTGACTCCGTCGACGCAGCGCGCAACCTCATCGCCGAACTCCTTGCGAACCTGGTCCACGGTGACGCTGGTGTCTTCGACGACGTCGTGCAACAGGCCGGTTTCCATGGCGACCACGTCCATGCGCATGTCCGCGAGGATGTGGGCGACCATGACGGGATGGGCCATGTAGGGCTCGCCGGAATCGCGCGTCTGGTCCTGGTGGTAGCGGCGGGCGAACTCGAAGGCCTTCCGCAGGGGCGCAAGGTCGTCCTTGGGACGGTATTCGCGGATCTTGTCTTCCAGCTCGCTATAGAGCTTGCCAACGGTGTCGGGAGGAACAGGCGGAGAGACGGGTAGAAGGGGCGGGTCAGGAGCGCTGGCGGACTCGGGGAGCACTAGATTGATTGTATCAACTGGGGGAGGGCTAAGACTTCCGGGGTGAAGGCTTCGACGCAGAGACGCTGAGAAGAATGAACAGATTTAAGGTTTTCTTCTCAGCGTCTCAGCGTCAAAATCACTGCCTCAATTGGTCACTCACTTGGCGTCTTGCGTAATGCCGTTGGCGGCGGCGGCCTTCGCCTTCTTGTCGGCCAGTATCCTCTTCGCCTCCAAGTCCCGGTCTATCCATTTTTGGGCAGTGGCGATATCCTTGTCGAACTGCGCCTGATCCTTATCGTCCAGCAAATACGCGCGCTCGCGGATGAGCAGGTTCTCGTATGCCATCGCATCGCCATAGAGCGGGTCGATGGCCAGGCACTTGTCGAGATTGTCCAGGCCGGTCTGAATGACGCCATCCCATTTAGCCTTCAACTCGGCCTTGACCTTCTTGTCTTTGATGGGGTAGGGAGAATCCATCGCCTGCTTGAGCTCGTGCATGGCTGTGGCGTAGGCCGGATACCACTTCGACCAGGCGATGAATCCGAGGCTGTAGTACGCGTCGGCGTTCTTAGGATCGAGCTGGATCACCTTCTGATACCACTTTTCGGCCTCATCCATCTTCTTCTCATTCAGCATGAGAGTGGCGATGTAGGCGGCGGCGGTTTTGTTGTTCGGGTCCTGCTGCAAAACCTTCTGAAACTGGTTCAACGCTTCGTCCGCGTTCTTGGTATTCTCGGGCGCTTCCGACCCGGGAACATACTGCTGCATGTAAGCGACGGCCAGGTACAAGCGCGCAGAGGTAAACTGGGGCTCCAGCTCCACGGCCGTCTTGAAATGTTCCACGGCTTGCGGGAACTGGGCGCTCTTGAAGGCCGAGACTCCCTTATTGATCTGATCGCGGGACTTCAACTGCGTGCAGCCCGTGTTTGCCACAAGAGCCAGAGCGAGAACAGCCGGAATCGATGTCGATTTACGCATGAATCCTTCCCAAAAACTCCTATTGTCCAAGATCTTTGAACGGCATCAGCCCGACTTTGTCGATGCCGGCGCCGTGTGCGATGTCGATAACCTCAGCCACCCACTTATACTCGATATCCGGGTCGCCTTTGACGAACATGATGCGTTCGGCGCGGGTCTTGAAGATGTCTTCGAGACGCTTGCCCAGAGCGGGTTCCTCGATGGGCTCGGTGTTGACCAGCATGGAGTGGTCCTTGTTGATAGTGACCACGATCGTGCGCTCGTCGGCCGGAGTCACCGGCTCATTCGGCTTCGGGGGCTGCGGAATCAGCGCCTCCAGGCCTTTCGGCGTCAGGGGCGTAATCACCATAAAGATGATGATCAGCACCAGCAGCACGTCGATCATCGGCGTCATATTGATATCGGACTTAGGGCCGCCGCCCCCGCCCATTGACATTGCCATAAGATTGCTCCTTTTAGAAACTGAAACAAGCGCGTTCACCCGAGTGTGAACGCTGCACGCATAAGTGCGTGCGCCACGAACTTACTAATCCCCGGAGGGCGACTTCTTCTGGTTCGGATCGGCCGGATTCGGACGCCGTACATCCTGCATCTGCTCGGTCAGCAGGCCCAACTGGTCCACGCCGGCGGCTTGCAGATTCATCACTACGTCCAACACCACCTGGTATTTTGCACGCGTGTCGGCTTTCAAAAAGCACTCCTTATCGGTGCGATTGGAAAGCATGTCTTTCACTTTGGGGGCCAATTGGTCGGCGGCAATCTTATCCCGGCCGAGAAATGTTTGGCCATCGCGCGTCACCGAAACCAGCACGGCATCGGTACGGTCGGCCGCCTGCATCGCAATGGGATTCCGCGTCTTGACCAGATCGATCGGGACGCCCTTCGACAACATGGGCGTGATCACCATGAAGATGATGAGCAACACCAGCATCACGTCCACCATGGGTGTGACGTTGATGTCCGACACCGCCTGCGGCGCCGAATGCTTCAACAGCGATGTATCTTCCATTCCTACCATCGTGTGTCTCCAGTTCTACTTTGAGCCAGGTTCTATTCGAGCCAGGCATTGCGGGGAATTCCACTGTGAAACTCCCCGCGCCATCAACTCGCGGTCCGATTATCGCTTACCGCTCCCTCACGGTCGCGGCTCTGCTTCAACGCTTGCACGGCCCGGTTTCAGATCTTGCGGGCCGCGCCGCGTTGGCTACGCTTCAGGAAGTAGTCGATCAACTCGGAGCTGGAGTTGCCCATTTCCACGTCGAACGCTTCGATCCTGCCGGTAAAATAGTTGTACGCCCACACCGCGGGCACGGCCACAAACAGACCGATAGCGGTGGTGACGAGAGCTTCGGAAATGCCGCCGGCCACCGCGCCCAG
>PLDF01000141.1 GCA_003135055.1 Bryobacterales bacterium
CCTCCCGCAGCGGCCTTCAGGCACGGATCCTCGTGATCAGAGCGCTCAACAGGTTGAGAACCCCTCATCCAGGGACTCGGGCATTGCTGATATGACCCATCATATGTAAGTTAACAACTACTTCTGCTGAGGAACTAGTGCTGAAGCCGGAACTGGAGCAGATGCTGGTGCTGCTACGGGAGCAGGCGTTCCGCCGCAGAGTTGGGCTTCAACGTCCGGTTTCAGCTTGCCGGTACCACAAAGAGTGTTGGCGATCTTCTGCGTATTGCTTCCATCGCCGGCTCCAAAAGGCGTGAAGTCTCCGATCGTTTCATATTCGTGATCGGAACTATCCGGATCAGGAAAATAGAACGTACAGCGAACCGCTTCGTTGGGATGTTTCTTGCTCGCCTTCGCACACTCCGAAGCGAACAGAACCTTGGTACCGGGTTGGACGTTATCCAGAAACCACTTGTTGTGGTAGGTCTTCGCAGGGTTGTAGGCGTTCGAACCCATTGCCGATAGAATCGTCAAACCCTTGTTGATAGGAGCCTCTACGCGGTAATCCCCGGTGGNNGGATGCCCTAGCCGCCGGGGCCGAGTTTCGCATCCGTTGTGTTCTTGGCCAGGGTTACATCGCTCCCGGTTTCAACACGGAGATTCTGGTCCAGGATGGCTACCTGATACTGAGAGGCGTGCTTGTAGGTCTTCGTTTCTTTGCAAAAACCAAGTGCAGGGATAAGCAAGAGGGCCGTAACCACGGCTCCGCAGGGTGTGACTTTCATTTGACCTTCCATTGCTCAGAATTAGCGCGGGAATATCTTCGCAAATTACGAGGAATGTATCTGTGATGTGACTCANNCTGAACTTATAGAGTAGAAAAGGAAAAAGCCGCCCTGCCGGGCGGCTTTTCTGTTTTTAGAGAGGAGAGAGCCCGTGCCGCGCACCCCCCCACCTTACCCAGGTAATCCCCGGACCCCCTGCCAAAACGCCCCCGCAAGGGGTTTCAGTTTCAACAACTTGCCACAGTCCAAAACGGCCCTCCGCGAACCCCTGCGGATCGAGCCACTTGCCACAGTCCCCACCCAGGGGGGAGGGGGGTGCTCTGTGCCCTGTGCTCTGCTTTTCTGATCACTGATCACTGGTCACTGAACGCTGAACGCTCCTCTGTGCTCTTCTCGCCGTACTATGGTTGGCGAACCTGGAAGGAGAGAGCGATGACCAGACCGGCTGCACGATGGCTGGTTTCCCTGTTCGTTCTCACGCTCGTGCTGGTCCAGGGCTGTCGCCGCTCGATCGCCTTCAACGGCCTCAGCGACTCGGATCATGCGCAGGTGATGGATCTGCTGCAGACCATCTACAAATCCGGCCTGGGCGATCACATCGTCGCCTGGTACACCACCGATGCGCGTGGATATTATGACTTCCGGGAGAAGAAAAACATCGAGTTTCCCGCGCCCATCTCCACCCTGACCGTTGCTGTACCGGAATACCTGAGCGCCACCGAACCGGTCGAAGAACGGCTTCGAACCGCGGCCTCGAACACCATCGTCAACGGATGGAAGCTCTCAAAATTTGCTGTTGAAATTACTCCCGGTGGTGGCGGCGGCACGATGGAAATGTCCTACGACACGGTCACCATTTATCCGTTCGAAGTCGAGAAGCACTAATCCAGAGCGAAGCAACTCAAAGCCAGCGCAGCGCACACGCAGCGAGTGTCGCGGCAGCCAGCGTCGACAGCGCATTGACGGCGTCATTGTTGAGCCAGCCGCGGCGTTCGGGGAGCGCGCCGAGAAGACTGTCGAGCAGGGTTCCGGCGATTCCGGCAGCGAAGGCAATCAGAGCATCGCGGCGGTTCAGCGGCAACACGGCGAGTCCGACGAGAACGACGACAGCAGCGGCAACGCATCCGCAAAGGGTCCCAGCCAGGCTCACGGCGCCGTCCGTGCCGGCGGGAACACGCTGCAGGTTGGTGATGAGGCGCGGCTCGCCGCCGAGCACCTGACCCAGTTCAGAGGAGACGGTATCCGCCGTCGCCTCGGCCATGGCCGCGAGCATAGGCACCAGCGTGAATCGTGGAGACAAAAAGAACACGTCGGAAAACTGCCCCATGATTTGCGGAATGCCGGCCAGCGTAGCGACGCCGAGATTGGCCGCGACCTGCGATGCGGTGCGTCCGCGACGGGCTTCAGCAATGCCAAGGGCTTCTTTACGATGGCGGCCGAAGCGCGTGGCTCCAAAGGTGAGCAGCAGCAGCGCGAGCAGCGGCCACAGCGCGGTGTGGAAACCGGGCGTCTGCAGATAAAACGCAGCGGTGAAAATAGCGCCGGTGATGGCAGCGCCCAGGGTGGCCGCGCGCGTCGAGAAAACCAGCGCGGCAAGAACCACGCTGATGACCGTGGCGTACCAGAGCACCAAAGGGCGCGCGTACCATTCGTGGCCGCCTTGCAACGTCACCCAGATCGCGGCCACGGGCACAATGGCCAGCAGCACCGCCTGCGACTCCCAGCGCAGCGCTGATGGACCTGCTCGACGATGCTGGCTGTTCTGCTCCGTCATTCTGCTTTCCCGCGCAAGGCACGAATCCAGTCGCGTACAGTACAATCATCTTTCTACCAGCAACCGTAGTTGAACCCGCGCTGAACTGAAAGCGGGCTGAGGAGTCAGGTACTTGCGAGTGCGTAGCATGGCATGGCTGGACCGCCTAACGGGCGGATCGAGCCACATTCTGAGTCGGCCGGGACGCAGGGCCGGGAGCATCCTTCAACGTTATCTTTCTACCGCGCATCGTTTTCCAGCAGGCGTGGCGGCGGTTCTGGCTGTGACGGCCGGAGGAATTATCGCGTTGGCGGTGGGCTGCGGGAATCAGTATCGGCCCGTGATTACGCCGATTAACCCGACCGGGCCGGCGGCGTTGCCTTCGGGGCAAATCACAGTGATGTCGCAGCCAGGATTCGGTCCACTGGGAACTGGGGTCACGGCGACGCCGTGCACGGGAGCGACCTTCTCGACGCCGAGCGTGATTACGCTGCTGGATTTTTCCGGCGATTCGATCGTGGCGCAGGCGAATGGCGGGAACGGTCCGATTACGTTTTCGCTGGAATCGGGCGGAGCGAATGTGTACGCGCCGAACTGCGACGGGACACTGACGACGGCACAGTCGACGACGGCGTCGCTGCTGACGAAGTTTGTGCTGACCAGCACACTGCTGCCGGGATCGGTACCGACGAATACGGTGCTGGCGAATGGCAGCTTGTACGTGACGGAAGCCGGGCTGCATGGACCGACGTGCCTGGCAACGAACTGCGTTGCGCAGATGACGGGATCGCCGGATGCGTTGAAGCAGGAGATTCCGGTGGCACCGTCGCTGATTAACCTGGCGGGCTTCAGCACCGGCGAGAGGATCTACGCCATCAGCCAGGGGAATTCGGGCGGCGGCGCGCAACCGGCGTGGGGAGACTGCGCTACTCCGTCAGCGGTGGCAGTGGCTGGCGAAGCGGATGCGATCGAGACGACGACGAACACGATTTCCGCGCGGCTGCCGCTGGGGATTTGCCCGGTCTACGGCTTCATGACCCAGGATGGCCAGCGGACGTTCATCATGAACCGTGGCAGCGGCACCGTGACCGTGATCAACTCCCAGCTGAACGCCATCGATCCGGTCAATGGCACC
>PLDF01000101.1 GCA_003135055.1 Bryobacterales bacterium
GCGCAAGCGCGCACGCGGGCGGACTTGGCCCGACCTCGCGGCCGCGCCAGCGCTGCACCAGGCGATAGCCGGGCCAGGCCAGCCGCGTGATCGGCTCTCCGATCATCTCCGCTGCCGTGTAACCGAACGTCCTTTCGGCGCCGCGGTTCCACGTGACCACGATGCCCTCCAGCGTTTCGCTGACGATCGCGTCGTAGGAGAACTCAACGATCGACGCCAGGCGTTGCCGCGCCTCCTCCGCCTGCCGCCTCGCCGTAATGTCGCGGCTGATACTGGCGAACCCCAGCAGTTGCCCATACAGGCCGAAGATGCCGAAAGCGCGCATGTCGACCGTGATCACGTCGCCCGTGCGCGCATGCCGGAGACGAAATTCTCCATACCACGGCTCGCCGCGGAGAAGGACCGGAAGAATCTCAGAATCGAAGATCTCTCGTTGACCTTCGAATTCCGTGTCGAACACGGGATAGCGCCGCACGTCGTCGGCATCCGCCAGGCCCAAGAGCTCGCGCCCGGCTTGATTGATAAAGCTCGTCTTCAGCGTGGGATCGGTCAGGCTGACCAGATCCGGCGTGTTCTCGACGATCGCCAGCAGCCTTCGCTGGTTCTCCGCCGTTCGCTTTTCCTCGGAAATATCGCGCCAGGCCAGCAAGGCGCCGTCCACTTCGCCGTTGGCACCGAAGAGCGGCCGGGCACGGACCTCGATCCAGTAGCCTGCGGAAGCGCCGGGCGGACGAACATATTGCTCCCCCTCGATTGTTCGACCCTGCAAGGCGACGGCGCCGGGTAGCTCATCGGCTGGCCACAGCGTCTGGCGGTCCGGCAAATAGATACCGTACGCCTCGCTCCATCCTGAGATCGGCGCGCCCTGCGTCTTGATGCCGTAGAGCCGTTCGGCAGCCGCATTCGCGAACTGCACTCGCCCATCCCGGCCCAGCACCACGACCGCCTCCTCCAGGTTGTCCACCAGCGCGCGCAGGACGTCGACGCGCGGCTCAGCAGACGCTGCGGCGCCACCGTCGGTTGGAGGCGTTGACGGTGCGTTTTGGGCGGGTGCAGCGGGTTCGTTCCTGGAGCGGCGGAGCTTCATCGAACAGGGTGATAGTGTACCCGCGCCCGCCCGCACATGGCACTGCCTGCGCCATTTCACGCAGTGTCGCGCTCCCTGAAGCGCCCTCGCACGCACGCGCGGACCTTCGAAATGCAGCGGTTTTGCGAGATTTCCCCGTTTTTTCCGCTTCCACGCGAGTGGCCAGCAATGTGCAATCGAGATCAGGTTAAGCCAGGAGTAAGCTTTGGAAATTTCCTTGCGTCACACGGGCGGCGCGCGCTTCACCGCGGAGGCGCGCCATCATCGGGTCCTGCTCGACCAGCCCGCGGAAGACGGAGCCACCGACCAGGGCATGTCCCCGGCGGAGCTGCTGCTCGCGTCATTGGGCGGGTGCGTGGGCCAGTACGTGGCGCAATATTTGAGTCTGCGCGGGCTCTCGTCCGAGGGCCTGCTGCTTCGTGTTGAAACCCAGCCCTCCCCGCGCTCGCTGCACTTTGGGGATTTTCAGGTTACAGTCACGGTGCCCGGCCTCAGCGACCGCCAACTGCGCGCCCTCGAGAAATCGTTCACCGCCGGGCTGGTGCAGAACGCCATCCGCCTGGAAAACTCCATGCGCGTCTCCGCGGTATCGAACCGCGAAGAGGCAAAATCGTAAAGACGAAGATCGCGAGTTGTGGAGCTTCTTTGGCGTCCGACGATCAACAGCAGCCGGTGATTCCGCCGCCGCCATTCGCGCAATTCACGAGCGGGCCACTCCTCACATTCACAAATTCTCCCGAGATCTGAGCGCCTGCCGCTGTGGGCGGAATCGGAGTGAGACAACCGGTGCCCTGCAATCCCACTTCGCAGGGGAGAATGTTCGGGTCATCGCCCAGGCTGTAGCACACCGTCTGGGTTGGGGGATTGACACTCGGCGGACTACCGGAAGGGAAACTCAGAGTCTTCATCAGATTACTGAAGAAGTCGTGCCCATGCTGCGCCGGCGTCGCACCGGCCATCATGATCCGGAACTGGATGTGCGTGGGAGTCTTGTTGTCGTTGGCGATGACGATTGGGGACGAGAACTGCGCACTGGTGAAGGTGGCAGTATTCCACCCCTTGTAGATGAACGCCAGCGCAAACGGCCACTGGGCGATGATGCCCTGAGCATTCCGGAGATCGCTGGGGGTGAAGGTGAAGTAATTGGCGTTGGTCAGCAGCGCCAGCGGTGTAATCGCCGTGGGAGTGGGGAGGGTAACACTGCGGAGCACAGGAGGCGACGGGACCGGGGTGACTCCCGAAGCGTAGACCAGCCCTGTGCCGTTGGCTGCCAGGGGCAGGATCAGGCTGCTGATCGGCGTGACCGGCGGGCTTGTCTGCCAGGTCATGGCCAGACTGATGTCCTGCCCGTTGGATATTGGAGCTTGCGGGTATCGACTCCCCGGCGGCAACTCTCCCGCCAGATAAGTATGGCTGCTGTCGTCGATCGTGACCGCGCGAATGCCGGCCGGTTGCACGTGGAACAGCCACGGTCCGCTCACGATCACGTACAGGTCCGCCGATCCGGTCGGTGTGCACGTGGTGGCGGCACTGGCTTTTGCGGGAGCAAAAGCGCGGAGTGGCGAGGCGGTGAGTGCTGCGGCCGATGCGACAGAAAGATCGCGCAGCACCCGGCGGCGAGACCAGGGTGTCATGGCGTACTCCTCCGGCATCGATGGGGGGATTCGCGATCCGCAGGTTCACTGTTCGAACAGCGAAAATGATGCCCAGTAATAGGGGTGCCGGAAGGAAGTGATCCCTCGGACAACCGCCTGTGCACTCATTAACGCAACTGCGGGAGTTTTCCCTTTGAGGAGTTCGTCGTAGAAGGCGATCACGAGTGACTTCGTTGCTGCCGAGTCCACATTCCAGCGCGTCGCCAGAACATCGTTTGCGCCAGCGCGAAGAAAGGCAGCCGGCAGGGCGAAAGGCTCATCCACCGGACGCGGGTCCTCTCCCATCGTCGAACAAGCCGCAAGAACCACCAGACGGCAGTGGGGCAGGAATTTCCCATCCAGCGAAGACGGCGTCAAA
>PLDF01000345.1 GCA_003135055.1 Bryobacterales bacterium
GCTCTCTATGAGCAGCGCATCAACCGCACGATGGAGAGGAATATGGCCGAACTCCGCACCCTGCGGGCCGAACGCAAAGCCGCCCGCGATCAAGCGCTCGAAGAAGCCCTGCTTCTCTCCCAACTCGCACAGAGCAAAGGCGAAAAGTACGATGCTGCAGCCGATTTCCCACCCCAGCTCCTGGGAATTAATTCTGATTTTTCAGTTGCCGCAATCGCACTTCTGATCGCCCGCACTCAGCGCCTCAACCAAGCCCGCGACTACGCGAAAACCCGCGTAAACCCGACGTCAGGTCGCCAAATGCCCGCAGCCGCGTAACTCAGCAGGGCGCGGCGGACGAAACCGTCTGCCCCACCCCCGAAAACAGCACCAAAGTAGGGCGGACCCACTGGTCCGCGCGCGCCCCCCCGGTCGTGCTCTGACGCTACCGGAAAAACGATATTCTGTGGCCCGGCCCTCGGTGTATTTCGCCCAGCCGTTCCCACCAGTTCTTTGACAATTGAATATAAATCGACCCACTCACCACGCGCGAGCCAATTTGGCTCGCGCTGGCCTGGGTGCCATAACACGCCCCATAACACGCCCCATAACACTGTGAATGCGACATGTTAAACCGCGTTCTGAGCCACGCCCCCAAAACGGTTGAGCGCCCCTGTCCGGATTACCAGCGCAGGTGCCCCTGAATCTGGACAAAGCGATTCAGCAGCGCGGACCCGGTGGTGATTGCGCCGAAGCTGCCGGGGCCGCTGGTGACGCCCGTGCCAACGCCGTTGAAGTAGGAGTGATTCTCGACGTTCAGTACATCGCCGCGGAATTGGAACGTGATGGGGCGTTCCTTTATGTTGAATCTGAAGTCGCGCATCAGGCTTCCGTTCAGTTGGCCATAAGCGGGGTTACGGACGCCGTCGACGTACATCGGCATCACGCGCGCCTGGTAGGTGCCCGGCTGATAGGCAGTGCGCTTCTCCCAGCCCGAAGTGCATGGCTGGCCAAGCGCAACCACGGTATCGCCCGGCCCCGCGGCTTGCCCGGGCGCCACGCAGCCGGCTGTGTTGAACCATTCGCCGAGAGTAGGATCCGATAATTTGATGTTGTTCGGATTGCCGTAATAGAAGGCGTTGGGCATTGCGATCAAAGTACCTAGCTGCCATTGGTAGGTGCCTGCGACGGCCCAGCCGCCCACGATAGCGCTAAGCGCCTTCTCGTGTACGAATTGACGGCCCCTGCCGAACGGCAGATCGTAGACCCAGGTCACGGTAATACGGTCGGGAGCGATATTGTTCGGCTGCCAGAACAGCGACTGCGGACTGGCGGAGTCGTTCGGGTTCCACGGCTCGAAGTAGCTGTTGGCAAACCGGCTGTGAAAGTAACTGTAGCCGGCGTTCACCGTCATGCCGCGGTTGAAGCGGTGGTTGAAGCTGACATCGAAATTGTTCTCGCGCTCTTGACCGATCGGCTCCGGCAACGAGTAATAGCTGGTCGGGTACGGACGGAGCAGGCTGGCTTTGGAAATCGTTTGGCTGGTGAAGAAGCCTTGGCTTGCAATGGCGGAATAGACGCTGGGGTTACTGGTCTGGAGAGAGGCGAAGTTGCCGATGTAGAACGGATTGGGAACGTTGGCGCCCAGGTTGGTGTCCTCCAGGCAGCCCGCGGCAGTGGCGTTGGTGACGCCGGACGCGCACGAAATCGTGGCGCCCGACGAGTTTACCGGCCGCGCCATTCCGTTGAAGTAGTAACTCGCCGGCAGCAGTGACTGGTTCACCTGGACGTTCATGCGGGTGGTCCAGGCGCCGGTGTAACCCACGGAAACCACGTCGTGACTGGTGAGTTGGCGCTCGATGCCAACCCGCCAGCGCTGCATCCTCGCGTGCTGACTTGGGGGGACGGCCCAGGGCGTATTGATGTTAGGCGTTCCATTGATGCCTAGCAGACCCATCAGCCCGTAGGCGTTGCCAACCGGCACGTTGAATTGCGTGTTACCGCTGTTGGGGCGGACCGGGAACGGGTCGCTCAGGGGAGAAGTGAGAGTCGTCCCCAGGTTACACCAGCTGCCACAGGCTCCATTCGACCCCCAAGTCACGCCGTTGGTAGTGGTGAACGTGGTGCTGGTGCTGGTGCTGAAGCCGGACTGATTCTCGCCGTAGACAATGGCGTTGACGTCCAGCGTATCGTAGTAAATGCCGTATCCGCCGCGGATCACGGTCTTGGGGTTGATTTGGTATCCCACGCCGATGCGTGGCAGCCACATCAATTGGCTGTTCCACGCCCGCGCCGGCGCGCCGGATGTGCCGGCATAGAGCGGACCGCCGGTCACCACGAATTGCGAAGCCGGCAATTCCGGAACCTGGCTGGCCGTGTTTGCCGCGTAGGCAGCCTGGGCGCCTGCGCTGATGGGCAGCACGGCAGTGGGATTAAAGCCCGAGATCCAGTTATTGTCGCTTCCCTTAGCGCCGTTCTCCCATTCCGCGCGCAGCGAGAGCGTCAACGTCAGCCGCGGCGTGACGCGCCAGGTGTCCTGAAGAAAGCCGGCTGCGAATTGGTTAGATACCAGATAGCTGGCATTGTTCGACACTGTCGCCGAGGTGGGCAGCCCCATCATGAATGATGCCCAGCTCAAGCCCAGCGTGCCGGGGTTGTAGTTGCCGTTCGGACCGGCATCGTCATACTCGCGGAGGTACGTGTTGGCGAATCCGAAGGTGCCGTCGCTGTTGCCATTGTGGATCGATCGCGTCTCCTGGCGGAAATCCACGCCCACGCGCAACTCGTGGTTTCCCAGGTTGTGGTACACGTCTCCGTTGTAGTCGTAGAACCGGTTGTATTGCGGTCCGGGCGTCCCGCTGATGCCGTTCGTCGAGTAGCCGGAGATGTTCATCTGCGGCAGATAGCACCAGTTTCCGCAGTAAGAATTCAGGTACGACGGCAGGCCCGCGTCCGAAGGCGTGAATTGAAACGCGTAAGGCAGGGTAGTGGTGTACGACATCCAGTTGCTCACCGAAGCGGCGGCGTGCAGCAAGGTCTTGGGGGTGAGAGTATAGACAAAGTCCAGCACGCCGTTTTGGTCGTCGCGGGTCACGCCGCTGCCGCTCGCGTTCGAGTTGTTATAGCCCGTCACGATCTGGTACGTCCAGTCGCCGCGATACTCCACAAAGTGGTTTCGGGTATAGCGGCCGAACACGCGCAGCTTGTCCGTGAGGTTCATATCCATGCGGCCGGACCATTGGCCGAAGATCCAGTTATACGGCGTAGAAGAGGCCAGGTAGTCGTCCGCCCCGGCGTTCTGCGCCAGGGCCATGTTGTACCAATTGTTCGGGTCGGGCCAATACTTCGTGTAGTTCTTGTAGACGGCCTGGCCCATGGCGATGTACTGCTGGGGCAGAATGTTTCCGGGTAGCGGCGTGCGGATGTAGTGGGTGCCGGAGCGCGAGGGATCCACTTTCACCGAGAGCGGATCGAAGAGCTGATAGTTCAAGCCGTCGGAGGTGACGTTGTACAAGTCGGAGAAGTTGCCGGTCTTCTCGGCCGCGGATGGGACCACATGGGGATAGGTATTCGAGGCTTCGGGCTTGGCGTCGTGCTCGCCGTTATAGCTTAAGCTCCAGAAGACCTTGTTTCGGAGGTCGATCACGTGGGGAACATAGATGGGCCCGGTGGCGGTGAAGCTGTAAAGGTTGGAATGGCCGGAAGGCTGGATGGGCAGAGCCGCCGCCGCCGCCGCCCCACCGCTATTGCCTTGGCCAAGCAGGGAATTGATGTTCTTGTAATAGGACTGCTTGGTGAACAGGTTGCTGCCCTGCCAGCGCTGGCTCCAGTAGTTCTCGCTGGCGACGCCATGGAAAGCGTTGCTCCCGGATTTGGTGGTGATGGTGATGCCGAGGCCCACCGAGTGGCCGAAGCTGCCGTCAAAGGTGTTGTCGACGATCTTGGCTTCGGAAACCACATCGACAGACGGCAGATTGGAGGCATTGCGGCCGTTGCCGTTGGTGAACGCGCCGTCAATGGTCCAGACGTTGCCGCCCACGCCGCTGCCGTTACTGTAGTCGGAACCGCCCTGCGTGGAGTGCGGCCCAAGAAGCTCCGCCGCCAGGCCGCCGGTCTGCACGCCGGGAGCGAAGGCAAGCATGCTCGTGACTATGTCCGTCATCACCGGCAGGTCGCGGACCGTGCGGCTGTCCAAGGCCATTCCGTTGTCGGTATGGGTTGCATCCACTATGGGCCCTTCGCCGGTGACCGTCACGGAATCCGTCACGGCGCCAACCTCGAGAGCGATGTCTACGTCCCGAACGTCGGTTGTCAGCAACACGATGCCCTGGCGCAATTCCTTCTTGAAACCGGGAGCGTCCACGGTGACGGTGTAACTCCCCGGCATCAGCAGGGGCGCTAAATAGCGCCCTTCGGCGTTGGATTTCACGCGCGCGATGGTCCTCGTATCCATGTTTGTGACGACCACATTCGCGTTGGGGACGAGGCTACCCTGCGAATCTTTCACGGTTCCCTGGATAGTGGCGCGGGATTCCTGAGCGCCTACGTTGCCGACCAGAACCAGCAGCGCCGCAAACATGCAAAACCAATTTTTCATTTGACCTTTCTCCTTTACGCAGTAACGCCCACCCGGCGCGGCCAAGAGTCGACTAAGGATTTTCTGATCCCAAACTCACCGATTTTGATTTAGTTCTATAGCAAAACAAAATCAGTGTCAAGCTCTTAAGGTGCTATTACGTTGTAAATTAAATGCCCACACAGCCGCGACAGTAAGGGAGCGTCCACTGAGAGCCAGGCTCCCCCAGATCGGCCAAGCACCCACGGCGTCCACGGCGTCCACGGCGCTTTACCGGACGCGGTCAGCACCACCGCAATGGCGCCGGCGCTTGCCGGCTTCCTGACAGCTTGCTTTCGGGCTGCAATCCGGTTATAGTTTGATGCCACAACCAATTCTCTGCATGGCGATCCGGCAGGCCCATGAAGAAGGTCTCGACCCTTAAAAATCCCGGCCTATTGCAACCTCGCCATCGCTGCCTTCGGGCATTCTCCTGGCGGTTCGTCGTCGTTTGCCCGGAGCTGTACACAAAAGTTCGCCCTCGCTGAGAAGGAGATCCATGAAGCCTGTCATACTTACCGTTCTGCTGGCTGCCGCGGCCCAAGCGCAGCCCCCATCTTTGAAGGACGCATTCCAAGGCATCTTCCGTATTGGCGCCGCCGTCAACCAGGCGCAGTTCGAGGAGCGGGACGCACGCGGCGCCGCGGTCATCGCCGCCCAGTTCAACACCATCAGCCCGGAGAACGTGCTCAAGTGGGAAGCGATTCACCCGCGCCCCGGCGCCTACAACTTCGATCCCGGCGACCGTTACGTGGCATTCGGCGAGAAGCATAATATGTTCATCGTCGGGCACTGCCTGGTCTGGCACAGCCAGACTCCGAGCTGGGTTTTCCAGGACGAAACGGGGCAGCCGCTCGCCCGTGATGCCCTGCTCGATCGCATGCACGACCACATTCGGACGGTAGTAGGCCGCTATAAAGGCCGCATCGGCGGTTGGGATGTGGTCAACGAAGCGCTCGACGACGGTGGCGCCATGCGGAAATCGCAGTGGTATAACATCATCGGCGGCGACTTCATCATCAAGGCATTCCAGTACGCCCACGAAGCCGATCCCCAGGCCCAGCTCTATTACAACGATTACTCGCTGGAAAACGAAGCCAAGCGCAAAGGGGCCGTCGAGCTGATTAAGAAACTTCAGGCGGCGGGCGTTCCCATCACCGCTATCGGCCTGCAGGGCCATGACAAGCTGGACTGGCCGACGCTTCAGCAGCAGGCCGATACCATCGATGCTTTCAAGGCCCTCGGCATCAAGGTGAACATCACCGAATTCGATATCGACGTGCTGCCGCGCACCACGCGCCAGAATACCGCCGACGTCTCCGCCGCAGCAACGGTAGCAGCCGCCGGCGGCGCCGGCTCGAATCCCTATGCCAACGGCCTGCCCGGCGAAGTGCAGCAGGCCCTCGCCCGGCGCTACGCCGACCTGTTCGGCGTTTTTCTGAAGTATCGCGGCACTATCACCCGCATCACTTTCTGGGGCGTCACCGACGGCGATTCGTGGCTCAACAACTTTCCCACCCGCGGCCGCACCAATTACCCGTTATTGTTCGACCGGCAGGGCCAGCCCAAGCCGGCTTTCGACGCAGTTCTCAAAACGGCAGGTTCCAAATGAAACTCATTACGATTCTCTCTCTGGGAGTTTTCCTGGTTTGCGCTCCGCGTCACGCCGCTGCCATCGGCCAAACGCGTTACATCCTCGATACGCCTGCCACCGGCGCGTTTCCCATCGTGCGGTCCGGAACAGCCGCGCCGATTTACCTCGATTCCGCCGATTGGCCCGGCGTAGCCCGCGCCGCCGCCGATCTGCAGGCCGACATCCGGCGCGTGACCGGCGTCAATAGCGCCATCGTTCACGATGCCACAGGCTCCGGCGCAAACCTCATCATCGTCGGCACGATCGGCAAAAGCGCCCTGGTGGATCGACTGATCCGCGAAAAAAAGATCGATGCCGCCGGCGTTACCGGCAAATGGGAGGCGTTCGTAATTCAGGTCGTGGCGCGGCCGCTCCCCGGCGTGGCTTACGGGCTGGTCATCGCCGGCAGCGACAAGCGCGGCGCCATCTATGGGATCTACGATGTCTCCGAACAGATCGGAGTTTCACCCTGGTATTACTGGGCGGACGTGCCTGTCATCCACAAAGACGCGCTCTTCGTGAAGCCCGGCCGTTACGCGGAGGGCGAGCCCGCCGTCAAGTATCGCGGCATCTTTCTCAACGACGAGGCGCCCGCGTTGAGCGGCTGGGTGAGAGAGAAGTACGGCATGGCGCCGGTTTCGAACAATCCGGCGAGACCTGCCGACGTCGTCAACATGAACCACGAATTTTACGCGAAGGTCTTCGAGTTGATTCTGCGCCTCAAAGGCAATTACCTATGGCCGGCGATGTGGAACAACGCCTTCAACGAAGACGACCCGCTGAACCCGAAAATCGCCGACGAGTACGGCATTGTGATGGGCAATTCCCACCACGAGCCCATGCTGCGCGCTCAGAAGGAATGGACGCGCCACGGCACGGGGCCCTGGGATTATTCGAAGAACGCCGGCGTCCTCAAAACCTTTTGGACGGAGGGCGTCCGCCGCAACAAAGATTACGAAAGCATCGTCACCATCGGGATGCGCGGCGATGGCGACCGCCCCATGGCCGGCAGTTCCATGGAAGCCAACGTCAAGCTGCTGGAACAGATTGTCTCGGACCAGCGCAAGATCATCGCCGAACAGGTGAATCCGGACGTCACCAAGGTCCCGCAGCTTTGGGCGCTCTATAAAGAGGTCCAGGAATATTACGAAAAGGGCATGCGCGTGCCCGACGATGTGACCCTGCTCTGGTGCGACGACAACTGGGGCAACATTCGCCGCTTGCCCACCCCCGAAGAGCGCAAGCGCTCCGGCGGCGCCGGCATCTATTACCATTTCGATTACGTCGGCGGCCCGCGCAATTATAAGTGGATCGACAGTAACCCCATCCCCAAAATATGGGAACAGATGAATCTGGCCCTCAACTACGGGGCCGATCGCATCTGGATCGTCAACGTCGGCGACCTGAAGCCGATGGAGTTTCCCATCGACTTTTTCCTCAATTTCGCTCGCGATCCCCAGCGCTGGCCCCAAGAGAAGCTCGGCGAGTTCACGCGCCTGTGGGCCGAGCGCGAATTCGGCCCCGGGCACGCCGCCGAAATCGCCGAGCTGGTTTCCACTTACTTGAAGTATGCCGGCCGCCGTAAGCCGGAACTCCTCGACCAAAATACCTTCAGCCTCACCGATTATCGGGAAGCCGAGCGCATCGCGGCCGATTTCGATTCGCTCATCGCGCGCGCCGCGAAGGTGCAAGACGAATTACCGGTGGCTGCCCGGCCCGCTTTCTTCGAATTGGTGCTCCATCCAGCCAAGGCCTATGGCCAGGTGGCGGAGATGTACATCGCCGCGGGCCGCAACCAGCTCTACGCCGCCCAAAGCCGCGCCGGCGCCAACGACGAGGCGGCGCGGGTGAAAGCCCTTTTTCAGGCGGACATCGATCTTGCCAACTACTACAACCACACGCTGCTGAATGGCAAGTGGGACCACATGATGGACCAGACTCACATCGGCTACACCTATTGGCAGGAGCCGCCGCGCAACGTCATGCCCGCGGTTAAGGAAATCCAGTTGCCGGATGCCGCTGCCATGGGGATTGCCGTCGAAGGCTCGGCTTCCGCATGGCCCGATGCGAAGGAAGATGCCGCGTTACCCCCGTTCGACGTATTCAATCGCCAGCGCCGCTACATCGACGTTTTCGACAAAGGTAAAGCCGCATTCGATTACACTGCTACCGCTAGCGCTCCCTGGATCACGCTCAGCGCCGGAAAGGGCACGGTGGAAAAAGAGCAGCGCCTTTGGGTGGCGGTGGATTGGAGCAAAGCGCCGGCCGGGTCGAGCGATGGCTCAGTGCGCATCGTGGGCGCCGGCGCTGCGGTTGCCGTCAAACTCACGGCTTCCAACCCGCGCGACATCACTCCCGCTACGCTGCGCGGCTTCGTGGAAGGCGATGGGTACGTCTCGATGGAAGCGGAGCATTACTCGAAGGCCACCGCCGTAACTGGCGCACGCTGGGAAAAGATCGAGGACTTTGGCCGCACGCTTTCGGCTATGTCGGTCTTCCCGGTCGAAGGCCCGAGTCTGACTGCCGGACTGGCTTCGCCGTCGCTCGAATACCGCATGTACCTGTTCCACGCCGGCAAGGCCGAAGTCAACGCCATTCTGGGTCCCACGCAGAACTTCGTGCCTGGCCGGGGCCTGCGGCTGGCGATGGCCTTTGACGACCAGCCGCCGAAAGTCATCGACACGCTGGAGTATAACGCCAATCGCGATTGGGAAGCCACGGTCAAGGACAGCGTCCGGTACGTGAAATCGAGTTTCACGCTTTCACAGCCCGGGTATCACACGCTGAAGATCCGGATGGTGGACCCCGGTATCGTACTGGAAAAGCTGGTGGTGGATCTGGGGGGCGTGAGGCCCAGCTACCTGGGGCCGCCCGAAAGTTTTCACGCGCAGTCGCACCCATAAGCCGCACCCATAAGTCGCACCCGTAATCCAAAGGCTTGGAATGACGGCTGAGGGTTTGGACGGCGCCGGGATGCGCATCGACGTAGCAATTCGCGTGGCGTCGAAGCATCGAGGCACGCCGTCAAAGCGGCCGCGGAATTTCAATGCGGCGGGGTTTAGCGTCTAGCTAATAGCTAGCCAGTTCTAGCTCTTGCTGGCCCTCTTGCTTCGAAGGATTCTTCAGCGAAAGATCCGCCTTACGGCCCTGGGCGACAAGCCCACGCCATTCCGCGGCTTGTGGATCGTTCGGCGCTCTTGCCAGCAAGCTTTCGATCTGCGATTCAGCTTTAGCCCAGTCCTTTTCCTGGATCGCGTTGCGAATCGAAGAACGCATATCGTCAAGCTCTTGGTCCAACGCAAGCCTGGTATCCACTTGCTTGCGCCACTCTGCTGCGCGGGGATCTGCTGGCGCGATTTTCTCAAATCTAGCTATGCTCGCTCCGGCCCGATGCCACTGGCGCGCCACTATAGCCTTCGGGATTGAATCCCGCAAACTCGCTGACTCCGACTGCTTACCCCGCTCGCTCCGGATGCGCTGGAAGAGCCACAATCCGGCGATCAGCACGACGCAAGCAAAGAGCCTAACGATTGTAGCAGCGGTCCTCCTGGTTGCATGATTCCGCATCGACGCAAAGAGGGATGACCGGACTCCACGCCCGGTTGATAACGACGCAGGAGGGTCGATGGGGGCCAGCACGGGCGCGGGTTCCAATACCAACGCATCATCGAGCTTACCTTGCCGACGAAGGGGCTCAGTGTCTTCCGTGACGAGGGGTACCGGTCGCTCCCGTTCCTGCGTGGCCTTTCCCGCTGCGGCTGCTTGATGGAGCCGGGTGAGGTCGCTGTCGTCGCCAAAGACCGCGAGGCCTGCTTTAAGTGCGCGAATTGCACGATCATGCTCGGCCTGCTCGATCCAGGCACTGGCTTGACGCCACACGGCGCCTTGGTCGCTTTCGTGACCAGCGACGCCAGTAGTGCGCAACAGGCGCTTCAGAACACCGCCATCTCGGCGGCGGAAGGCAAGGTAATAGCTGCGATCGCAATCAAGACCTTGCCAATACCGTTAGTCGGTGCATTGCCGGTCGAGGGCGCCCTGCGCGTCTTGGGCAAGTTCAGAAAGCACGTAGTAAAGGGCTTCGATGCTGAGTACGTCCAAGGCCTGTCGTCCGAAACCGTGGTTCAACCTGGTCAGACTGGTTTTACGATTCCGGCGGGAGCCCTACAAGGGGCGTCTCCGTTATTGCTGAGGATTAAGCCGTCCACCAAGGACTCCGCGAGGATCGCCCGTAGTTTTCATGTCAGTTTCAAGATGACGGGCAGCCAGATGAATCCCGCCACCATGGAGGTGCTCGGAACCGAGCAGGAGACCATCCCATGCCATCCGGAGCCCCGACCCGGCGGCGAAGTCATTCTAACGCCCAACACGCCTTTGGCGAGCGGGGAGTACGCGATTGTTCCTGGGTCACACCGGCCCTCCGGAGCCAATGCACCAGTAGGACTGGTATGGGATTTTAGCGTCCAGTAAGCTCGAAGTACACTCGCATCTTTGCGTCCAGAGGTACTTGCGAAGGCCGGTACCTCCCCCAATTAACTGCTAAGGATTCGTGCAGCAGATGACAGTGATCAAAACCAGTTCGTGGTTTTTCAGAACTTCGGCGGAGCCTTGCGGTTCACCTGCAGACAGAACACGTTCTCTTTGACCGAGAGCGCCACCTTGCGGCAGAAGTCGATGCCGTCCTCTGCGTCGCCGGCCTGCCGGATGATGTAGTGGATATTGGTCTCCTGGCGCTGTTTCGCGGTGTAGCTCTGCGTCAGGAACATGACCGTTTGCGCGGGCGGCGGTACGCCGATCGGCGCGCCCGGCGAGACCGGCACTACGTATTTCGGGGCCGTTTCCGGCAGCGCTTTGATGCGATTTACAATGTCCACGCTGGCGGCGTCGAACGTAATAGGAACGTTGGGGTCTTTCGCCCAGACATCGAAGTAGCTGTGGTAACACTCAAAGCCGAGAGCCAGAAGCAACACCGCCGATGCAGCATGAATGGCCTGCCGCGGCGCTCGCGGCGCGAGCCATGCATAGCCGCGATATGCTGCGACTGCGGCGAAAGTGAAAATCGCGGGAATCATCAGGATCGACCGGATCGCACTGGGCATGTTCTCGCTCGATAGCACCGCGGGCGCGGCCCCCAAAGCCAGCCACGTAAGCATCACCGAGTAGGGAAACCAATCGTCGCGCCGGCAAATCGCGACGATGGCCATAATCAAACCGGCCGCAAACAGAATCGCGACGGGCCAGAACACCACCGGACGGAACGCGATGTTGTACCGCCAATCGAAATCTCCCCTGGTGAAGATCATCTGGACGGTCTTGCGGATGTTCAAGAGCAATTCGGCGAAGGGATGCGGCTGATTCAGAATCGAAACTTCCGCGCTGCGATGAAGCAGTGCGTCCGGATGCCGCACGAAATAGAACCCGAGCGGCGCTGCCGTAACTGCAGCCGTGAGAGTGAACGCGGCAAACCATCTGAGCGCGCTACGCCGCGATTGAAGAAACCACTCGACGAAAACCAGAAGCGCCAGCGCGGGCATCACCCGGTAGGCGATATAAGTGTAGAAACCCAACCCGCAGAAGAAGCCCGCTAAGACAACCCTCGGGGTAGCGGGCTTGCCGTCGCGCGCGCGGCCCCTGGCATCGAGCAGGAAATAAAGCGTCCAAACCGCGAAGAGCGGCGCGCCGATGGCGCGTAATCCCAGACGCGAAAAGAGCACGTGCCAGAAGCTGGTGGCCATGAAGAAGCACGCCAGCAGCCCAATGGGCGCGGAGAACAACTCGGCCGCCAGCAGGTACGCGCCCCACACCGTCAGAATGCCGAAAACGGCCGCAGGCAACCGGAGCAGCCAGGGTTCTGGCCCGAACAGAAAAATCAGGGCGGTTTCGATATTGATGTAGAGTCCCTCTCGGCCGCCATTTTGCGGATAGAACACACTGATGCGGCCGGTCTCCAGATTCTCCATCGCATCGTTGCCGTTCATGGCTTCGTCGAAGTGGAGCGGCGGCGGAATGGTGGTGAGCTCGAAGAACCGCAGGAACGCCGCCAGCGCCAGAATTAGCAGAAGCGCGTATTGAGGGCGCCAGATCGAGAAGGGCCAGGGGGCGGGCGCGGGCGGGCGCATTGGTGGTTAACGCAAGTCCTAATATACCGTCCCGCGAGCGGAGTTATAGTGAGGCATCGCATATGGGCCGGATTCGCGTTCTTCCCGACCAGGTCGCCAACAAGATCGCCGCCGGAGAAGTGGTGGAACGGCCTGCGTCGGTAGTCAAGGAGCTGCTCGAAAACTCGCTCGACGCGGGCGCGACCAGTCTCCGCGTCGAAGTGGAATCCGGCGGGCGCCGGTTGATCCGCATCGTCGACGACGGCTGCGGAATGTTGCGCGACGACGCGCTTCTGGCTTTCGAGCGGCACGCCACCAGCAAGCTGCGCGACGTCAAAGATCTGCTTTCGATTTCGACGCTCGGCTTTCGCGGCGAAGCGCTGCCTTCCATCGCATCGGTATCGCGCCTGGTGCTCGAAACGCGGTCGGCCGAAGAGACCACCGGAACGCGCATCGAAATCGCGGGCGGCAAAATGCTGCGGTGCGAAGAGGCGGCGTTGGGCGGCGGAACCGCGATCACCGTCCGCGATCTGTTTTTCAACGTGCCGGCGCGCAAGAAGTTTCTGCGCACTGAGCAGACCGAGCTGGCGCACATTGCGTCTCTGGTGACTCATTACAGCCTCGCGCATCCGGACAAGACGTTCCAATTGACCAGCGGACCCACGGAACTTCTGCATGTCACGCCCGTAGCCACGTTGCAGGAGCGCGTTTACCAGGTGTTCGGCAGCCAGGTGCTGGAAGATCTGGTGGAAATCGGCGTACGCGAAAAAGAGTTGTTCATGCCGGCGCCGAGCGTGCCGCCCTCGGAAGCCATCGCGGAATACCGGCGCGAGCCGGATGAGCCGCCTACGCGCCTGTTCCGGCTGATGGGGTTCTTCTCGCGGCCGCAAGTGCAGAAAGGCAATCGCAACTCCATCTACGTTTTTGTGAACGGCCGCCTGATTCGCGACCGGTTGCTGTTGCACGCGCTTTCGTCGGCGTATCACAATCTGATGCCGTCCTCGGCATATCCGTTCGCCCTGCTGTTCCTCGAATGCGATGCCGAAGAGGTGGACGTCAACGTGCACCCATCGAAGACCGAGGTGCGTTTCCGCCACGGATCGTTCGTCCACGATTTTGTGCGCGACTCGCTGCGCGAACGCTTGATGGAGAGCCGGCCCGCGCCATCGTTCGCGTCCGGAACTGCATCGGCCCGTCCGATGGCTTCACCGGCGCAAGCGGCCGCGAAACTGCCGTATTCCGAATTCAGCCAGATGATCGAAAACGAGCCGCCGGCGGGCGCGAGCGTGTTGGAGCCAGCGGCGCCCTCGCTTCCGGAGTTCTCGCTGCGGCCGGCGGCCGGCCCTTCGCCGCGGCTCGATTTCAGCGCGCCTCCTATCCCGGTGACTCCGGGGCCGCCGCCTTCCGGCAAGCTCTCCCGGCGGCTCGATGCGCATGGCGAATTTCCGGCCGGCTCGATTCCGCCGCCCGAGACGTCGCTCACGGCGCTTTCCGATTTGCGCCCGCTGGGTCAGGTCCACGAGAGCTTTATCATCGCGGCGGGACGCGACGGACTGTGGATTATCGATCAGCACGTGGCGCACGAGCGCATTCTCTTCGAGCAAATCATGAAGCAGCGCGCCGCCGGACGCGTGGAAACCCAGCGGCTGCTGATGCCGCTGATCTTGCAGCTCACCGCGGAGCAGCAGATCGACTACGCGCGCATCGCCGATGAGCTGAACGCTTCGGGCTTCGAGACGGAGCCGTTCGGCAACCGGACCATCGCGGTGAAAGCCGCCCCGGCGGCCGTGGGCGCAGCCGATCTGGAGAAGATGATCTACGAGATTCTTGAGATCGCCGAAACCGAGCTGCGCGGCGCATCTCTCGACGACCTGCGCCGCGGCATCTGCGCGTCGCTTGCCTGCCGCGCCGCCATCAAGATCAATATGCGGCTCGATGCCGCCAAGATGGAGTGGCTGCTACGAGCGCTGGCCGAGACGGATTGCCCCATGAGCTGCCCGCATGGACGGCCGATCGCGATGCATTATTCCACGCGGGAAATTCTTAAGGCGTTTCATAGGATCTAGCCCAACTGCGGATCTAGCCCAACTGCGATTCACTAAAAATAGCCAAGGGCTGCGGCAGGGCAGGGCACAGGCGCGCCGCGATATCGCGCGTTTCCTGCGCACCCTCATCGAACTGGCCGTGCGGATTTCCGGCTCTCCGGTAATCTTCATCCGGCGGCATGCGCCGCAATCCCCGCACATGGCTCACTCTGCCTGCCATTTGGTACAGACTGGCTTTGGAGGCGCTCCCACGCTTGCCTGACCTCCGATTCCGTGCGCGCCAGCGCGTCGCTACCCCACATACCGCGCATACAAGCTCCGCGCCACGCCCGGATCGCTGGTCCCCTTCACGATCGCGCGCCCATCCCCAAACACCGTCAACTCATAGCCCCCAGTGGTAAACCGCAGCGCATATTCGTTCGCGCGCGTTTCCCCTAACGGCTCGAGGCGCCGCCGCAGCTCCGCCAAATCCACCGCGCGCGCGCCTGCCCTGATCTGCACTGCATTCCGCCCGCACAGCGTCACCGGCGGATACTCCGTCGCTTCCAGAAACGGAAACTGCCGCAGCCCGCACGTCGGGCACTCCGCGTCGCGCTCCGGCGCTGCAACCTGCCGTATATCGCCGCTCCATACGTCGATCGTCGTGATCCGCGCGCGCACCAGCTCCGCATGTCCCGACAACAGTTTCAATGCATCCGCCACCTGTAAACTGGCCACCGCCGAAATCACCGCGTTCAGCACGCCCGCCGTCTCGCACGTAGGCTGCGCGCCCGCCGGCTGGTCGGGATACACGCACCGCAGACAAGCCGTGCGCCCCGGAATTACCGGCATGGTGAGGCCGTAACTGCCCACCGCCGCCCCGTAGATCCACGGCGTTCCGCGGCTCACCGCGAAATCGTTGATCAGGTATCGCGTCTCGAAATTGTCCGTGCCGTCGAGTATCGTATCGGCGTCGCCCAGCAATTCCTGCACGTTCGACGCGGTCAAATCGGCCACCACGCCGCGCGCCTCAATCGACGAATTCATGCGCGCAATCCGCCGCTCCGCCGCCACCGCCTTCGGCAGCCCTTCAGCCGCATCCGCCTCTTCGAACAACCATTGCCGGTGCAGATTACTCGCTTCCACGTAATCGCGGTCGATGATGGTGAGCCGCCCCACGCCCGCGCGCGCCAGCGCCGCCGCATGAAAACTGCCCAACGCGCCGCACCCGGCGATCGCCGCATGAGAGCCCAGCAACGTCTCCTGCCCAGCCTCGCCAATCCCCGCAAACAGGATCTGCCGCGAGTACCGCTCGCGCTCGGCCGCATTCATGCCCATGTATGGCAGGTTGTCTAACCTGCGCCCGATTGTCAATGTATTAGTAGGGCGGACCCCTGGTCCGCGGCCGACCCCCCGGTCGGCCATTCTTCGGCCTACCAGCCGCCCTGCGGATCGCCCTGAACGGCAGCCAGCTCTTGCAAACGGCGTCGCGCCGGCCTCCGTGCTATTCTCTGGCGTGGCCCAGGTTCCGTCGGCGAATACCAGGTGGACGCGCTGCTCCCCGCCGCGTCGTCGAAAGGCTTCTCAGTCCCAGTCGTAATCGCCATCGGAGGCGCGACATCCTGCCGCGAAAATGATAAGGTTAATTCCTAACAGATCCATAGCCTGCCAAAAACGGTGCTGTCAGTAGCCAGACAGATACCGGCGCTTCGGCCAAACGGAGACGTGTCCCCACGGATTGGGAAACTCGCAGTCGATGCAGAAGGGGAGGGGGCAGCTGCTTAACGCGACCAGCGTCACCACCGACATGACAACGGTCCCATGATCACTGAGCTTCGACAGAAGAATTCGAGCACCCTGATCGTACTCCGGCAGCCCGACAGGAAACGGCATTGTGGACGAAAGACGGCTTATCGGAAACTGGCCACGCGCCGGCCTCGTGCGGCGCCATAAATGGACGGTTTTGTCGCCATGCCGGAGAAGTGGTTCTACGCGGCGGCAGGGCTGGGATGATTGACGACCGCACCGAAGTTACGCCAGATGCGTCCGTCCGCGATTCTGCGACGCGGGCAAGAAGTCCCATTTAACTGCAAGCAAGTGGCGGCCGAACGACCCAGCGGCGGCCCGAGTCCGAATTTTGGCCGAGGGCTTTTATTTTAACGCCCATGGCCCAGAGGAGCGCTTAACCGATTTGGGGGAGCCTGCTTCTCAGCGAAGGCGCCCTTATGGTCGCGGCTCAGTCAGCATCTGAAATCACGGCGAGTCCGAAACTGGAACCGCGACCGTAAAAGGGAGCGAATTACGGTACTGAGCGGCGATAGTCCCCCAAAACGGTTAATAAGCACCCCGCGCCCAGAAGGCGGAGCGCTGGGGGCGGCTTGGGGCTGAGTGCTTAAGCGATGTGGGGATTTGGAGACTGTTTCACACTGGGCAGGCGAAAGCGCCTGCCCCGCAAAGGCCCCGCAAAGGCGCAGGAGCATGGGCCCACCCCACGACGGAGTACAATCGACGGGGATGGCAATCTTGAATCGGCGGCGGCTGCTCCAGACCGCGATGGCGGCCGCGGCGTATCCGGCGGTGGCGCAAAGCAGGATGCGATTGGGCGTGATCACCGGCATTTCGCCCGATCCGGATGTGGCCATCCGCCGCGTCCACGACCTCGGATTTCCCACCTGCCAGGTGTCCGTTGGCGCCACCGACAACGGCACGCTGACGAAACTGCGCGATGCTCTGAAACGCTACTCGGTGGAAGCCACGTCAGCCGTTGCCGGCGGACCGGGTCCCGAGATTTATAACTTCTACGATGGGCCGCTGACCATCGGTCTGGTTCCGCGTGAAACTCGCGCGGCGCGCATTGCGCACATGAAGGCAGTGTCGGATTTTGCCAAGAAAGCCGGCATTCCGGCGGTGCAAGGGCACTGCGGCTTCATCCCGGAGAATCCCAACGACGCTCTGTATAAGGAAACCGTGGAGGCCATTCGCGAGGTGGCCGCGTATTGCAAGGCCAACGGCCAGAACCTGCGGTGCGAGACCGGCCAGGAGACGCCCATTACGCTGGTTCGCGCCATCCGCGACGTGGGCACGGGCAATGTGGGAGTCAACTTCGACGCCGCCAATCTGGTGATGTACGGCAAGGCGAATCCCGTGGATGCGGTGGGCATTTTGGGCCCGTATATTCAAGGCGTACACGCCAAAGACGGCCTGTATCCCACGGGTACGAAGGAGCTCGGCGCGGAGGTCCCCATCGGCCAGGGCGTGGTGAATTGGCCGGCGCTGATCCCACGACTCAAAGCGGCCGGCTACGCAAATCCGCTGACCATAGAGCGAGAGATTCGCGGTGAGAAGCAGACTGCCGACATCCTGGCGGCCAAAGCATTCCTGGAAAAATTGATCGGGGCTTGATTGGATCTTGATTGGATATGGATCGGATTACCACATGAGCGATCGGCGTGAGTTCCTGCAATCGGCGGGCGCATTGGGCGCTCTTGCCATCTTGAAGCCGGAGACCGTGCGCGGCTCCGCGGCCAATTCGGCGGTGCGCGTCGGGCTGCTCGGCTGCGGTAATCGCGGCAGCACGCACGCGGCGAATATTACGAAGTACACGGATGCGCGCATCCTCGCGCTGGGCGATCTTTATCAGGACCGGCTCGATAAAGCGCGGCAGCGGTACCCGGATGCTTCAGCCACTTTCGTTGGCCCGAAGGCTTACCAGCAAATGGCCGAATCGAAAGACGTGGACGCCATCGTGATTGCGACGCCGGCGTACTTCCATCCCACGCATTTGGCGGCCGTGGTCGCTGCGGGCAAGCACGTCTATTGCGAGAAGCCCGTGGCGGTGGATGTCGCCGGCACGAAGCGCGTGCTGGAGATCGGCAAAAAAGCCGAAGGCCGGTTGAGTCTCGACGTGGGCTTCCAGATTCGCTCGGCGCCGCCGTTCGTCGAGCTGGTGAAGCGCATCCATGAAGGAGCTTTGGGCAATATCGTTTGCGGCGCCGCGCATTACTATTGCCCGCTGCCGAATTATGCGGAGTTTCCGGGCGCCGCGGGTCAGGATCTGCGCATCCGCCGCTGGCTGCAGGATCGCGTGCTGTCGGGCGACATCATCGTGGAGCAGAACATCCACGCCATCGATATCTGCAACTGGGTGCTGGGCGCGCATCCCATCCGGGCGATCGGCACGGGTGGGCGCAACGGCCGCGCGGCCGAGGGCGAAGACATCTACTCGCATTTCGACGTGGTCTACTATTACCCGAACGGCGTGCACGTGAGCTTCAGCTCGACGCAATTCGGCAAGGGGCAATTCGACGTCAGCGAGCGCTTCTTCGGCACGAAGGGGCTCGCGCAATCGCCCTACTCCGGCGCGCTGGGCATCACCGGCGACGTGCCCTGGACGTGGGCGGGCAGCGAGAACCAGCGCGCTGGAGAATTCTCCGCCAGCGGCTCGTTTACCGACAATCTCGCCGAGGCCGATGCGGAGAAGCAGAAGGCCTTCATCGGCAGCATCGTGAGCGGGCACTTTCATAATCAGGCTGCCGTGGGTGTGGAAACGGCGCTGACTGCCATGCTGGGGCGCGAGGCCGCGTATCGCGGGCGGGAAGTCTCATGGGATGAACTGGTAAAGTCGAACCAGCACTGGGATGCGGGGCTTAAGGGCGTGATCTGAATAGGCTCCACGGGCGGCGTTTGTTCCCTATGCCGATCGGCTGACGAAAACCGTATAGTCGAGAAGGGGTGTCATGAAGGTTTCTAGAGCCGTTCTCATCACAGTTGCCATCGCTGTCTCCACGTGCCTCTGTCAAACGCTCGCATCACGCCATACGTAACCTATCGATAACTCCTCAACGAGTCTGATTTGGTAGTTATCGCCGCGCCGACGAGCAAAACAGCCGACACAGAGGAAAAATCGTTCCTACCAAACATCATGACGCAACATCCGGACGGTACGCAGAGCCAGATAGAAGCCATCGGCGTCGAGACCCCGTTCAGGGCATCCGCCATTCTCAAGGGCGACAAAAGCATTCGGACGTTTGTTTTGCATCATTACCGCGAGGCGTCTCCTGCTCCTGCAATAGGTGAGCCGATGTTGGTATTTTTCGACCCGCCGAAACGTCGATCCTATCTGCTCTTTCTTGTCCGGGAGCCGGATGGCCGCTATGCTCCGACCGCTGGTCAGACCGATCCGGGACAAAAAGCAATCAGCAGTCTGCCATTTGAACTCAACTAAGGGAGCGTCTGCTCGCGACGCGGGTCTTTGGCATCCGCGGCCCGCGGCCCGCAGTCGATCCTCTAAGATCTAAGATCGCGCCTTCTTCCTTGACGGCCGTTTCTTAACCTCCTTCGCCGTCCGTCGGAAGCAGGTCTTGGAATGGTCGTTGACGATCCCCACCGCCTGCATCCACGCGTAGACAATCACAGGCCCGACGAATTTGTATCCGCGCTTCTTCAGCGCCGCCGAGATCTGGTGCGACAACGGCGTGCTGGCGGGAACCGTGACCCCGTCGCCTTGGATCGGACTTCCGCCCGCCATCCCCCAGACGAATGTGGCGAAATCCTCGCCGGCGGCCTGCATCGCCAGATAGGCGCGGGCGCCGCCGATGGTGGCCTCGATTTTGGCGCGCGACCGAATGATGCCCGCGTCGGCCATCAGCCGGCGGATATCGGCCGCATTGAACTTCGCCACCGTCTCCGGCTCGAACCCCTGGAACGCTGCGCGAAAGCCTTCCCTCCGCGCCAGGATGGTGCGCCAGGATAGCCCCGCCTGGAATCCTTCGAGCATCAGCATTTCCCACAGTGCGCGGCCATCGTGCACAGGGTTGCCCCACTCCGTATCGTGATAGGCCGCCATCAACGGATCGCCCTCGGCCCAGAGGCAGCGGGAAAGGTTGCTCATCGGGATATTTTCTCATTGATGGCACGTTTGCGAGTAACTCCAGTCTGCCCACGCGGTGCATTACTGCTGCCGCAATGCTCTTATGGGGTCGATCCGCGCCGCCTTCCACGCGGGCACGAAGCAGGCGACGGCCGCCGCCAGCAGCATGAAAACCGGAACGGCAATAAAGGTCACTGGATCGAAGGCGTGAACGCCGTAGAGCAAACTGGCAATCCCACGCGCGATCGCGCCAGCCGCCAGAAGACCGATCGCAAGCCCGGCGCCGGTGAGCATCAATCCCTGTCGAACCACCATCCCCACCACCGCGCCCCGTCCAGCGCCCAATGCCATGCGTACGCCGATCTCCGTCGTCCGTTGCCGAACCGCATAAGACAGCAACCCGTAGAGCCCAACCAGCGCAAGAAAAACGGCGATTCCGGCGAATGCCGCCAGTAACACCGTCTGAAATCTCCGGCGGCTGGCGGCCTCGGTGATCCGCTGGAGCATGGTCTGAATGTCGGTCAACGCAATCGCGGGATCGACACTATGTATGGCGTTTCGGATAGATGAGATCATCGCTTCGGGCGGCAATGCGGTCCGAATCGCTAGAGAATCCACAAACCACGATGGGTTATAAATGGTCGGTTGCGGAGCAGTCTCGAGATTCGTATGCCGGACGTCCGCTACCACGCCGACAATTGTCGACCATTTCGCCCCCGGCTCGCCGGACTGCACGCGGCCGCCGATCGCATTCCCGCCGGGGAAATACAGCTTGGCGAAACTTTCGCTCACCAGGACTGCCGCAGGAACTGGTGAAGGTCGGGCCGGATTATCGGCCGGGCTCAAAAGACGGCCGGCGACCAGCCGCATTTGCATAGCCTGCAGATAGTCGCCCGCGGTTGGCCGAACGGCCGCAGTCTGATTGGGGCGGTTGGGATAGCCGTCCACTCTGAAGGTGGATATGCTTTCCGCGTGGCTCAGCGGCAATTGGCTGGTTCCGCCCACCGCCAGCACGCCGGGAAGCGCGGCGATGCCGCTAATCACGCTCTGAGAGAGAACGGTCATCTGTTGGGGCGTGCGAGGCTGGGAATCTACAGCCAGCCTCATCGTAAGGGTGGATGGCGCGAAGCCCTTATCTTCGGACTCAACGTTGAGGTAACTGCGAATCAACAATCCCGCGCCGGCGAGCAGCACCACCGCCAGCGCCACATCCGTAATTATCAAGGCGTGCCGCGCTCCGGACCATCCGCCAACGATGCCCCGTCCGCCGCCCTGCCGCAACGATGCGCTCACGTTGACGCGGGATGCAGCGAGCGCCGGCAATATGCCGAACACGAAGCCTGTCGCCAACGAAATCAGCAAAGCAAATAAGAGAACGCGCCCATCCATCGAGACCTCGTCAAAGCGCGGAATATCGCCTGGATTCAGCCGGGCCACAGTCTTCAGGGCGGCCAGACTCATCAGCGCGCCTAACCCGCCGCCGGCGGTCGAGAGCAGCAGCGATTCGGTCAACAACTGCCGCACCAGCCGGGCCCTTGGGGCTCCCAACGCGGTCCGCACTCCCATCTCATGCGCCCGGCCCACGCCCCGCGCCATCAACAGGCTGGCGACGTTGCCGCAGGCGATCAGCAGAACTAATACCACCGCGCCGGCGAGCAGGCGCATCAGTGGCCGCACCGGTCCGACGGCTGTCTCGATGAAGGGGCCCAGCAGCGACTGCATGCCTCGCATATCGGCAGGGTTGAGCGGATCGAGATGCGCTTCGATGGCGGACATTTCCGCCTGAGCCTGTTGCAAAGTTACACCGGGTCGAAGGCGGCCGATGGCGGCGTCGGCGCTGTGCATCCGGTCCGATTGTTGCTGCGGCGTGAGCGCGGCGGGGATCCAGATTTCGGTGCGCTTCAGCGTGGCGCGCGCAAAGGGAAAATCGCTCTCGTGCGGATACCCAAAGCCGGCCGGCATGACGCCTACTATGCGATAACCGCGATTGCCGAGTTGAACACTTCTCCCGAGCACGCCCGGATCCCGATTGAATCGCGATCGCCACAGGGCGTCGCCGATCACCGCAACGCGATCCTGGCCGGGACGGTCGTCGCCGGCGTCAATCGCGCGGCCCATCTCCGGCACGGCCTGCAGCGTTTGAAAGAAGTTCCCCAGCACCAGAGCGCCGCTGACGCGGATCGGCTCGCCGCCGCCGCTCAACGTCAGCATGCTCTGCTTAAGCGCGGTGATGCCGGTGAACGAGTGGCTCAGCGCCTGCCATGCCAGCACGTCGGCGAAGGAAGGGCTCAGCTCGCGCGGCAATTGTTCATAGCGCGGCACCGGCGTCCACATGTACACCAGACGCTCCGCGCCGCCATAGGGCAGCGAGCGAATCAGAACCGCGTTGATCAGGCTGAAGATGGTGGTGGAGGCGCTCACGCCGAGCGCGAGGGCGAGTAAGGCCGCACACACGAAGCCGGGCGCTTTGGCGAAGATACGAAGGCTGTGGCGCAGATCGCCCGCAAGAATGTGGAAGTGCTCGCGCGGAGCGGCTATGGCCACATCCGCCAGAGCCGCCATGCAGGGGCCGATCGGCGGCTCCGCGGCCAGCCGCTCGGCGAACAGGCGCTCCATCTCCTCCGCATATTCGTCCCGGAATTCGGCCGGATATGCGAGCAGCAGGGTGCGATAGATCTTAAGAGCGCTTTGGCGCCAAACCATAGGCCCTCGCATGTTCCAGCGCATCCGCCAGCCGCGCTGCTTCCGCTTTCGCCACCTTGCGGCCACGCGGCGTCAAGCGGTAATACCTGCGGCGTTCGTCGTCATCCGATCCGTGCGGACGCTCGTTTTGTCGAAGCTCGGCGATCATGCCTTGCTCGAGCATCCGCTTCACGGAGCCGTAGAGCGTTCCGGGGCTCAACCGCAACTTTCCACCCGATCGGGCGGCGACGTCCTGCATGATTGCGTAGCCGTGCTGGTCGCCCGAGGCCAGCGCGACGAGGATGTGAAAGACCTGAGGAGAGAGTGGCAGCAGGTCCGTTATTTTGCCCTCTCGAGCTGAGATCATACGCCAAAGTATACCGCACGGCAATATAATGTCAATCGATATATGGTGACATCCGATGTGCCCCGCGCGCCGCGACGATTTTGTGGGCCGCTTTTCCAGGCGGCTCTTTCGGGCCATGCGCGAGTCTTCGCGCCCGGCGAGCGCCGGCTGAAAGCCGGCGGCAGCCAGGATTGGCCGCCCCACAATTTGCGCAGAAGAGTCACCGGTATCCAATGTAAGCGGCATTGCTGCAGCGCGCTCTTCAGCCATGCCGGGGACGCCAGTTCGTCGACGCCCGTTGACGATCCAGCCGCCTGACGCGATACTGAGCATGTGACCGCCGCCGCGCCAAGAGCCGCTCTTCAGGTGCGCAACCTGCGGAAGGCTTATAAGGATACGCTCGCCGTTGACGGCCTGGAACTCGAGGTCCGGACGGGCGAGTGCTTCGGGTTGCTGGGACCCAACGGCGCCGGGAAAACCACCACCATGGAAATCTGCGAAGGTCTGCTCTCCGCCGATTCCGGCGAGGTGGAAATGCTGGGTATGCGCTGGGATTCCGGCGCCGCACAGCTCCGCCAGCGCCTCGGGATTCAACTTCAGGATACGCAGCTCTCCGAAAAGCTCACCGTCCTGGAGACTGTCCGGCTGTTTCGAAGCTTCTACCATGCGGGACCCGCGGCCGCGCAGATCATCGCTCTGGTGCAACTCGAAGAGAAGGCTAAATCGCGCGTAGGCGAACTTTCCGGTGGACAGAAGCAGCGCCTTGCAATGGCTTGCGCGCTGGTGGGCGATCCCGATTTCCTGTTTCTTGACGAACCCACTACGGGCCTCGATCCGCAGGCCCGGCGCCAGGTCTGGGATTTGATCGAAAAGTTCAAAGCCTCGGGCCGGACCATCCTGCTGACCACGCATTACATGGATGAAGCCGAACGCCTGTGCGACCGCATCGCCATCATGGACCGCGGCAAAACGATCGCTCTCGGCACGCCGCGCGAGCTGATTGCTTCCATCGGCGTCGAGCATGTGGTCGAGTTTTCGGCCGGAAGCGCTTCGAATCCGCTCACCGTCTCCGCGTTGCTCCGGATCGAGGGTGTCCGCGACGTCCGCAGTGAGAACGGCAACGTACAGATGCAGGTCACCGAGCTCCATCGCGCCGTGCCCGCGCTGCTCGACGAGCTTCGGCGGCAAGGTGTTGCGCTGACCGAGCTGCGCACCCATTCCGCTTCCCTGGAGGACGTCTTCGTCACCCTGACAGGACGCCATTTGCGCGATGAGTGAGGTCACCATCCCCGAGCGGCGAGCCGGAGAGGCTGCGCGAAAGCCGCCGCGGCCGGCCGCCTGGACGGAGCATCCGCTGGCGCAACTGACCCTGGTGCGGTTTCTGGAATTCATTCGCGAGCCGGAAGCGTTGTTCTGGGTATTCATCTTTCCCATCCTATTGGCTGCCGGTCTCGGCATCGCCTTCCGCAACCGCCCCGCGGACGTGCTCAAGATCGCCACTGTTACGCCGCAACTGGCGCAATCGCTCCGCCAGGAGAAGCTTCTCGATGTCGAGGAACTGCCCGCGGCGGCCGCCGAAGAAGCCTTGCGCACCGGCAAGGTGGCGCTGCTGGTCGCGCCGGGAGCGGGCGGCGGCGTTGTCTACAGATATGACGACACCAATCCGGAAGGCCGCACGGCGCGCATGCTCGCGGATCGCGCGGTCCAGCAGGCCGCCGGCCGCATCGATCCGGTTGCCTCTACCGGCCAGTACATGCGCGAGCCGGGGTCTCGCTACATCGACTTCCTGATCCCCGGCCTGCTGGGGATGAATTTGATGGGCAGCGCAATTTGGGGCATGGGATTCGCCATCGTCGACGCGCGGCGGAAGAAACTGATGAAGCGCCTGGTGGCCACGCCCATGCCCCGGCATTACTACCTGCTGTCCTTTCTGCTTTCGCGCCTGCTGCTGCTGGTAGTGGAGGTGGGCGTGGTGCTGGGTTTCGGCGCGCTGGTGTTTGGCGTGCCCCTGCGCGGCTCGCTGCCCGAGCTGGCGCTGCTGTGCGTGCTGGGGTCGCTAGCGTTCAGCGCACTCGGATTGCTGATCGCGTCCCGTGCGAGAACCATCGAAGCCGCTTCGGGTCTGATGAACATAGTGATGATGCCGATGTGGATCATGTCGGGAGTCTTCTTCTCGGCCCAAAGGTTTCCCCAGATCGTACAACCGGTAATCAAGGCGCTCCCGCTAACGGCGGTCATCGACGCTCTGCGGATGAATATGCTGCAAGGAGCAAGCCTGGCCCAAGTGACTCCGCAGATAGGAGTGCTGGCAGGCTGGCTGATTGTCTGCTTCGGCCTGGCGCTGAAGCTCTTTCGCTGGCGCTAGCAGGGCGCCAGCTTTACTGCGATGCAACTGCTGCCAAACAGATGCCATGCGAGGGCTTGCCGACGAACGTCCTCCTATGCCTCCACAGTGACAGTACGGCTTGCGGCTGCAAGGGGTCAATCCCCGTAGGTTGCTGAAACTAAGAGAAAAATAAACTTGGAGTTGCTGTGATGGTTAAGCGGCCGATGTCAGGTTTTGGCACGACCGGCGCGGATCCGGGGAGCGGCGCGTACAGGTTTCACGTCGATCGCCCCCATTTTTCAAGCTCTAAAATCGCGCTTCTCTTTTATCTGTGCGACTCCCTGCGCTGGCGGCATGGGACAGCCTGGAGATCCTGCTTGCACCAGCTTTGCACCGGCAATTTTGCGGTACTCAAGCGCAGACCTACGAGGGCCCGCGTCAACGCGAGCCGGCAGACTGAGCCGGGTGATCCTGCGATGCCTTTGGTCGCACAGGCGGCGTGCTGGCCGGGAAGACTTGCCGGTTGGCGAAAGTGACCGAATGCAAGTGTCCGAAAATGGGACTAGGGTCGTTTGGTATGCCGAGGTGGGTGAGGCGGCGGGGGTGGAGGGAGCGTCGATATGTTCGGCGGCTAATACATACATCGTGTTGAGAGGTATTGGTTTAGGGCGGTAAGTAAAATATTGGCCGCAGATGAACGCGGATGAACACGGATAGGTCGATTCGCTGACAGAAGGCGTGGCTGGCCCCGGATTCCTGTTGGCCATAGGGCTGGGCCGAAGTGTCCGAAAATGGGACTNNGGACTAGGGTCGTTTGGTATGCGAGGGGGCCGGAGTGGCGGGGGTGGAGAGCGCGCCGATATATAAGCTGACGGCGGGGTTCTGATGGGAACGTCTCTGGCGGCAGAGAACGAGACGAGTGCGCGAGGGAAGGGCGCCTGGTGGAGGCGTGGGGGAGGCGTGGGGGCGGCTGGCGAAAGTGTTCGGAGTGCGATTGGCGGCGCTGGGCAAATGTAGCTGCGGGTCATGGAAACTGGCGCCGATTCCCGGCGAGGATGGAACTTTTTTGAGTGACGACATGCTTGCTGGTACCAAGGTACACCAGTGTCAAAGGGAAATCGGCTCAGGCTCAAGCGTAAGTCGCTGTATCTATAGGTCGGAAATGTTTTACCGGATCTGTGATCGGTTAGGTTGCCTGGGCCTGGTTTCGGGCTCTGCCGTGACCGGGGCATCATTCGGATGACCGGTAACCGGAAGGCGGCTCTTTGGGCGGAGGCCGTAATGCCATGCGAATACTTACAGCTTACATGGGCCGGATTCGCGCAATTGATACAAATCTTCGACTTCTTCCGCCGTCAGAGCGCGGTTGTAGAAAGCAATCTCGTCGAGCCACCCGTGGAACGAAGGTATCCCGGACTGCGCTCCGAGGAACAGGGGCGGGTGCCAAAGTTCTTTGAATGGCGGCGGCGGTGTGCCATGGGATTCAGGCTTTCCGTTGACGTAGAGGGTCAGATCGTGGCCGGCCCTGGTCACAACAAGGTGATACCAGATGTCCGGCCTAGCCAAGGTCTTGCTTTCCAGTGGGCTACCGTCCGGCCACGACTGGAAGACGAAGTGGTTGCCGGCGGACTTTAGCAAGCGAATCCCCGGCCGTGAGTTCTCGTCAGTCCAATCGGCGAGGGCCATCTCACCTTGAATGCCGGCGAACTTCACGTATATCGCGAGAGTCGACTCACGGTGGCCGAATTGGTAATGGCCAGTCGAGGACGTTGAAAGGTAGCTGCCTCCGTCGAGAAAAAAGGCTTGGCCGACCCTTCCGGGAGCGAATCGAGGTTTGCCATGAGAGGTCAGTTCCGAGGCGCCAGCGCTGTCTGCAGTTGTGCCATCGGCGGCGTAGTACATGGCCAGGCCCTGTTGAGGCGGAGAGCACTCGGCACTCTCCGGTTGGAGGGCGAATATCGAAGAATTGTTCCGGCCGCAGCCCAGGTAGGCCCGGCGTCCATCGGGAGTGAAGACGATATCGGTGGCATCGCAGTCCGCGGCGTTATTCCACCGCTCAAGAATGCTGTATCTGGCCGCGTCGACCACTGAAACCTCTCTGCCGAGCAACAGGAACCGTGAGTTGTCCAGGAAGCGCGCCGGGCTGGAAGCGATCGGGAATTCGAAAGTGTGGAGAATCTGGCGGCCCGAGGGATCCAGCAAATGGAATACGTGGCTTGGGACCGACTTGCAGCCCTGGTGATCGTATTGCGGCGCCGAGCAAGCGTCCCACCCATCCAGCAGAACCAGCTTTCCGTCGGGCGAAACAGATGGCTGGCCACCGACCATCGGGGGGCCGCTGACAAACCCGAGGCTGATCTCCCTTTCCACGTCAAATATCCCTACTGAGTCGTGTCCCGGCCAACCCGTGGGCCCGGAACATTGATAAGCGACGTAAAGACGCTTCCCTTGGCGGTCCATTTCCAGATATTCGGGGCAAATCCGATCCGAGACCTGCGTCAGCTCTCCCGATCCGATGGAGAGCCTTTTCAGACCCTGGTTGCTCATCGCCAGGTAAAGCTTGTCGCCCTCCGGAGTAATCGCCATACCCAGGACGGAACCGCCGGTCGCGATGAGTCCGGGCCGAAGTCTTCCCGGCTCCACATCGACCACCATGATGCCTTCGACGGAAGAACCGATGTAGAGCTTCCCGCTACGTGAAACGGCGAGTGGGCCAGCATCCTGCGGCAGAGCCAGGGTTATGACGGAGTTGTTTGTAGTCGAGATTATGGAAAGGGTACGCCCATGCTCGTCGGCGGCGAACACCTTATCGCCCCGAGGAGAGATGGCGAGATAGCTAGGCCGGTGGCTGAGTGAGATCTGTTCGGGTCGCCATCCTTCCGATGTGGAGCGGGTGAGAAGCCGTCCGAAACGGGGGAAGGGCGGAATGCCGGGGCCCAAAATGCCGCCAGGCCAAAGTTTGATAGCGAGCAGGACAGCGGCCACGCTTGCCACCAGAGCCAGAGTAACCCACCGGGGAAAAGGGCCAAGCTTGCGGATGGGTGTAGCCTGTTCTGCTACAAATGGATCACCAGGAGCGGAAAATTCGAGTTCCTTCCGGCGTTGGTAGTCGGGGTCAGGCTCCTGGGGCTCTTGGGCACGCGCCAGATCTAAAGGTACAGGCTCTTGCTCAACCGGCCCTTTCGTAACCCGCCATTCATCGACCTGTAGTTCCCCAGGAGCGGAACACTCGATTTGCTTCCGGGTTGGGTCGTCGGGGTCAAGCTGCTGGGGCTCCTGGGCACGCGCCAGATCTAGAGGTACAGGCTCTTGTTCAGCCAGCCCTTTTGTCACCTGCAATACGAGATAGTACCCCTGCCGCGCGGCGGTGCGGATGAAGGGTTGTCCATCAGCATCTGTTCCGAGCCTTTGTCGGAGGGCCATGATCTGGGAGGCCAAGTTGCTCTCCAGAACTGCCGTATCGCCCCATACCGCATCTAGTAACTCCTCTTTGGAGACTATCCGGCCGGCGTTCAGCACAAGGAATTTGAGTGTGTCAAACGCCCTTGGAGGCAATGGCAGAATCTCTTCATCGCGTTGCAGTGTCCGGCTCTCAGCATCCATTCGGAATGGGCCGAAGCGGTACAACTCATTACCCATGCAGGACTTGGCCTCCTTCAGAGTTTATCCATAACAAATGAATGGCGGGTTCATTGCCAAGAGCGAAAACTGTGCGTATCATCACAATTCGACGCCAACCTTCGGAAGGTGAGAAACGCTTGAGCCTGTACCCTTCGCCCGGTTCGCAAGTTTTGACTGAACATCTGCTGGACGTAACTATGGACAATCGCACCTTCGCTCTTCGCGCCTTGATGGTAGCCGTTCTGCTGCCGTTCGGCGCTCACGCGCAATATCACAGCTCGATTTCCTTCCAGAACGGCTCTGGCGAGGACGCTGTCGTAAAACTGGTCGGGCCTTCAGCCCGCGCCACGCCGGTCCCGCAGAATCAGACTCGTTCCGAATCGGGAATCGCGCCAGGGCGCTATTACCTTGTTGTCCGGTACGGGGACAACGAGAAGAACTACAGTTACACCAAAGGCGACCCGTTCGCCGTTGAAGAATCTGGCGATCAATACTCCGAGATCTCCATCACATTGTACAAGGTACCGAACGGGAATTATCCGACCCGCCCCGCCCGCAAAGAGGACTTCGACAAAGGTCTGGCAAGCATGCCGCCTCGCCAACAAAATGGGCGGGGCGACCAGGTATGATTCTGAAGCTTGTCAATCGCATCGAGCCGCCGAAGGCGGGTTTATCTCGCACGATTCAGGCCTCGTATGCATACGCGGGGACCGCTGACGGCGAAGCCACAAGGGTCATTCGACACCCGAACAGAGGAATCGTGCTTATGGAACGTCGCGAACTGCTGTATTTGGGCGCGCTGTCTTTCATTGCATCTCGAGCGTACGCTGGGGGCTATCCCGAATATCCCGTCGAGCTGGTTGGATCTTATCAGGCATCGAAGTCGAAGAACGGCCTCGCTGTCGCCGCCCTGCCCCTGGACGACAAAGTCGAACAGCAGCGGTACTTTAGTCTGGAATTCCGACCCAAAGGATTTTTGCCTGTCTTCATCGTTTTGAGCAACGAATCTCCGGAACGCAGCTACATCGTTAAGACAGACGATATCACCATTGCGACTGGTGACGAAGAACCGTCGTCGAAGGGCGACAGCGGGATCGTCTCCGGGCGATCGAAGGCTGGCGAGGGACTCCTCATAGCGAGCGGCATCGCGCTCTCTCTCGCGGGATCGTTAGTCGCCGCTCACATGATGGTCAAGGCGGCAGCAGTGAAGCAGAACATCATCAAGAAGGAACTGCGCAGTCTGACGCTTTCGCCCGGACAAACCGCGCACGGTTTTCTTTACGTTCCGGTGACAAAGGGCCCCGGTACGCGCGAAAAGCTGCGTCTCCGGCTGCGCGGCTTAAGCGTTGGCGCCGATGAGCCCGTGGATATCACTCTCGCGTTTTGATTCACGTTTGAATAAGGAGAATACTATATGTTACGAGCGGCAAAGTCAGTTCTTTCAAGCGCAGCGTTGGCGGCGCTTACCGGGTTGGGCACGGCTGCCGTGGCGCCCGCGCAATCCGCACAACCTCAGACGTTTTCGACACTCGCCATCAAGGCGGACGTGGTGCTTAGCCCCGAGTTTTGCGCAACCACGATGAAGAAGGGGTCGGTTTGGACCGTGAAAGAGTCGTTCGCGGTCGGAGAAAACACATGCCCGAAGCTCGAAACAGAGCTCGCCAAGATTTTCACCGGTCTCTCGCGCATCAGTAAGCTGCCCGAGCCCAATGACGGCGCCGCGGATATTATTTTGGTTCCGAAATTCGGCGACATAGGGGCGACCATGGCGGTCGGAGCATTCAGCAATCGTGAACTAGTGGTCGTGCTTGAATGGACGGCCCTGGACCGGGCGGGAAAGACCTTATGGGTCCAGACCGTACAAGGGAGCGCACGCAAGCACATGGGAAACGCTTTTACTCATGGCAAAAACATGCGGAAGATTACCGAGGCGACTGTCGACGACCTCGTCGAGAAATCCGCAACACAGATATCCTCGGCGCCCGAATTGCGCAAGCTTTCGAGCAAATAATTGGATCCTGCAGCTTTCCGCAGGCAGCGGTACAGGAACGTACACCACACAGCGGTCACAACACTATTGGACTGAGTTTGTAGTCAATCTAACGAGGAACACGAACGATGATGCAGAAACACAACTACTTGACCACCGCCGTCTCTCACCTTATGTGCTGTTGTTTGGCGTTCGCCCAGCAGGGGCCATCCAAGATCAAGATCAGCGTGATGCAAGGGGACGGCGTAACCAACGTTGCACGCCACAACCAACCTCAGGCGCCGATTATCAAGGTCGAAGATTCGGATGGACACCCTATTGAAAATGCCAAGGTGACCTTCCGGGTTCCTAATTCGGGCGCCAGCGCTGTTTTCAAGAATGGGGAGCGGGCCTTTACTGCAACAACAGGCCGTGACGGCAGGGCGGAAGCAGCGGGCTTTACGCCTAATGCTCAGCCCGGACAATTCAACATCCAGGTCGCCATAGAATACCAAGGCGATAAAGCGGAAACTCACCTCATGCAAACCAATGCCGCCCGTGCCGGCGGAAATGGTAAAGCGATAGCAATCTTGATAGCCGCTGGTGCGGCTGTAGTTGTCGGCGTGATCGTTATCTTTAAGTCGGTCCAAAAGAGTGTTGGAAAATAACCGGATCGGCGAGCAGCAGTACAAACAAAGTAGCCCAGACAGTACTAAATCGGAGGAGGCTTTCAATGCGCAGATTATTAGGATTGGCTTCGCTAGTCATCGTGCTTAGCGGTTCGATGACGGCTCAGCAGGAGAAAGGCGATAAGGAAATAGCCTTTCAAGGCACGATTTCCATACCGTTCGAAGGCGCCAGCGATAACACATTCGGCACGCTGGTACCTCGATTTGGGTACTTCCTCAGCGCCCGCAACTTTATCGGCCTGGAGAATGACGACATCCTTGGGAAGGGATATCAAGCGGCGGGATTGAATCTTCTCTACCGCTTCTACTTTGGCAAGAGGGGCAGCCGCTTCCAACCCTATCTGGGGCTTGCTCCCGGCATCTTGAGTCAACGGACTGACGTCGACGTGCAGATCGTGGTGAGCTCATCTTCATACAACGCGGCTTTCAACCAAATCGCGAGCGCAACCAACCTGACCGCGGCTCTCAAGTCGTCCGATGAGAAGTTTCTGAATAACGAAGTGCAGGCTTATGAGGAGGGTTGTTTTTTGAGTTCTACAACCGCCAGTTGCACTACGGTGCCATCGGGGATCCGCAAGGTAACCACCGGTGACTTTCAAGGTTCCGGGGAGTTTGGGATTAAGTTTTACCTGAGCCGGAAATTCGCCTTTGAAACCTCGTACCGGCTGACATACGTTCATCAATCGGCGCCGTTCGCGCAGGATATTTATACGGTGACCAACTCGACTCTGACGCCGACCAACTATCTGGTCAGCTTCGGCGGCCCGACTCACAGCGACGGGCAGGCCCCGGGGGGCGCAAAATTCAAGCAAGAGGCGAATAACCTCCTCCTTTTCGGGTTTGCGTACGTGTTTTAGAGGCCCTATGGATCGCCTTACAGGTGTTCTTGTTCTTGGCTTCGTCGCGGCGGGGCTTCTGCCCGGACAGTCCGATCTGTTCGAGTGGTCCTTATCCGCCTCAATCGAGGCAGGGCAGCGTGTAACAGCCATCGCCTTCAGCCCGGATGGCTCGAAGGGAGCCATTGCCACCGCTAGTGGGACGGTTCAGATTTTCGATCCGGCTCTCCGGCCCCCATCGCTCCATCTTATAACCCAACAGAAGGGACGCGTTGTCGCTTTACACTTCACAAGCGATGGTTCGGCGCTGATGTCTGCCGGTGAGGACGGGAATGTTGTGATTTCGTCGCTGGGCGGCGACGGCGATAGAACCGTCCGAGCAAAGGGGAAACTTCTTTCCGCTGCTCTTTCAAGAGACGGCACGCTCTTGGCAACATCCGCCGAGGACAAGAGCGTGATCGTCTGGGATATTCAATCCAGCCGTCAGATCGGCCAACTGCAACATAAGAGCAATAAGCCGTTTGTCGCGCTGGGTTTCGGGGAGAAGGACTTGTTGCTTGTGGGGGTGAGCGAATCCGGAGCGATTTGCGAGTGGGACGTTAAAACCCGGGCGCTGGTGCGGCAAATGCAGGATAGCGAAAAGACGGTTCACTCCGCATCGGTGGGCGACAGTGGCAACCTTCTTGCGATCGGCACTGAATTCGCGGATTTTCACAAAGGCCCGCTTGATGGGTTACGCGGTGCTAATCCGCACGATATCTACCGGGAAAACCGGATCAAGGTTTATGATCTTAACGCCGGAAAAGTAGTTAAGACATTCGATGGAATCAACGGTGACATAAAATCGCTGGCGTTGAGCGCCGACAATAGGTTTGTCGGGTTTGTGCGCCAAGTTCTTAAGGACAGTTTTCTTGAGGTATACGATGCACAGCGCGGGGTAGAGGTCGCCTCTTCTCATCTGCCGGACACGGGGACGACGGTTTCCTTCAGTCACCAAGGTAAATGGCTTGGCGCCGCCACGGACCGCGGAGACGTGATGATGTGGGGTGTCAAGGGTATCTTAATTCCCGTAACGCCCACGGATCTCGGCCCTGGGAGTAGGTTCACCCTCATGAATCCGAATAGTGAGCCTCTGGTCGCGCCGGCCAGTCCGGTGGTGGTGGCGGTGATGGATTTCGACGCAAACGGCTCGACGGAGCCCGGCACTACAAGGGCGGTTGCGGACATGGTTCGAACGCAGATCGGCGAAGGTAAGAACGTGAGGATTGTCGAGCGGGCTGGCATGGAGAAAATCATGAAGGAACAGAACTTCAGCGTTTTGGATCGAGTCGACCCAGCCACAGCTATTCGCCTCGGCCGGTTGCTTGGCGCTGGCAAGATGGTATTCGGTAGTGTTAGCAGGTTGGATACCCAGTATGTGATCAGCGTCAGGATGGTGGATGTTGAAACAGGTGTGATTGATGGAGAGCGCGCAGTGAGCTGTAAACCCTGTGGCGCTTCGGATTTACAGGAAGCGATTATTGTGCTGAAGCCTGTACTGGTGAAGTAGCCAGTTTGAGGGAAGGGACGACAATTACCTGAGCTTAGGCTTGATCGCCGGATCGCCGACATTCGTGGAAGCTTACGGCGCTTCCCGGCCGCTCGCTTCGGTTTTGTCTCAACTTAATGACAATCAAGGTCGGGGGAGGCCAGGTATGGTTACTGTCTATGTTTGGAAGCACTATTTAAGCCATATGAGCGTCGGCCACGCAGCTATGGAAGTCGATGGGGGCGTACCACAAGGGAGTGCCTACCTTAGCTGGTGGCCATCCGGAGGGAACATTGTCGAGAAGGTTTACCTCAGCACAACTCCCACCGTTCACCAGAACTTGCAGGAAGACATTGCGAAGGAACGCAGGCAGCCGGATTGCGTAATTAGGATTGAGGGCCTTGATGAATCCAAGATCAAGGCTTACTGGCGAAGTTGGTGGCCGCACGGGCGATATAGCGGCTTGAACTTAAGTTGTGCCACTACGGTTGGCAACGCTCTAATGGTCGGTGGTGGAACCCGTTTCACGACGGGATGGGTGCATAAGCAACACTGGACTCCAGAAGACTGTGCTTTACTGGCTAGCCAGATCAAAGGTAAAAGTGAGGCGCATGGCCCGCGGTGATTCTGAGTGGAGTTGTGGTTCCGATTTTGGCTCAAGGTTAACTGAGGGCTTGTGGCAGCACAGTGCAGTTCGGGCACAGCGAGAGCCAGATTACCACCACGTTGGTGCTTCGACTTTGAAGATTGAAGGAGTCTGACATGCTGAAACGTGAGACACTAATGAGTCTCGGCCGCGCCTTTAACCGGCGTTTGGCGGAAAAGGCAAGAGAGTACGACCGCCTGTCGAGAAATCCGGACACAAAGCCAAAGATGTTGCGAGCGCCCTGGGTCGGCACTGAGGCGCAGGAGCCGTGGATCGCCATCGATCTTAAGGAGCACTGCGGCAGTGGCAAGCGCGGGATCAATGCTGATCCAATAACGGCTGTATCCAATCTCGGTGACCCGAGGCGAACCGACGTGGTCGCGACTGTGGCTGGCGAAGTAGTGCAATTTGAGCTGAAGAAGAGCGACTACGGCGGCCCGCGCGTCTTTTCTCAGTTGGCCGCACAAATCTTTGATTTGGGATTAGGGACGTACGGGGCCGGTAGTTTGTGCGTAATCTATGGTGAGACTGGCCGAATCGACGTTTACACCCGCGAGGACGCAAAGCGAGCCGTCGATGTTGTATTGGACAGCAGGCATACCTTTCAAGTACCTGATCCGGCGCAGGTGATCGACTTTCGGCCCAAGCCGTGAGAAGCACTGAACGGGGCGAAGTCAAGGAGGAGTCATGAACCTGCAGATCGATTCGATCATTGGCGATTACCACGTGGTGGGCATCCTGGGCGCGGGCGGGATGGGCAAGGTTTACAAGGTACGCCACGTGATTTCGGATCGCGTAGAGGCGATGAAGGTACTGCTTCCCGATCGCGTCACGGACGCAGAGCTGGCGTATCGCTTCCTGCGCGAAATCAAAGTGCTGGGGAGTCTAAAGCACCCCAACATCGCGTCGCTCCATACCGCCGTGCGCGCGGAAAACCAGTTCCTCATGCTGATGGAGTTTGTGGATGGCGTGACGCTGGAGCAGCGCCTGAAGGACGGCCCGCTGCTAGTGCCGCAGGCGGTGGACTACATCATGCAAACGCTTTGCGCGCTGGAGTACGCGCACCAGCATGGCGTCATTCACCGGGATATCAAGCCGGCCAACATGATGCTGACGCCCGGAGGCGTGGTCAAGCTGATGGATTTCGGCATTGCCAAGGCAGCGACCGAACAGCAGCTAACCCGAACCGGCATGACGTTTGGGTCGCTCAATTACATGTCGCCGGAGCAGATTCAGGGCGCGCCGAATATCGATGCGCGGGCGGATTTGTATTCCGTGGGCGTGTCGCTGTATGAACTGGTGACCGGCAAGAAGCCGTTCGATGGAGACAGCTACTCGGCGATCATGTGGGCGCACTTGAACAAGGAGCCGATTCCGCCGGCGACCATCGATCCGAAGCTGCCACAGGCGTTGAACGATGCGATTTTGATGTCGGTGGCGAAAGATCCCGGGGCGCGGTTCCAGACGGCCGAACTGTTCCGCAACGCGCTGGGAAACGCGATACCCGCGGCGCGACCGGTGGCGCAGGCTATCACGCAACCTCTGGCGGAGCCGGTAGGGGCTCCTGTTGAGGTGGCCGTGGCGGCGGCCCAGAAGCAGCGCGGCAAACGCGGACTGTGGATGGCGGTGGGCGCGCTGGCGATGGCGGCGGCGGCGATCGCGGCTATCGAGTTCGGACCGGGGAAGGAAACCAAGGCTGCCCGCCAGACACAGACACAGGCGCCCGGGGCTTCGCCGCCGCAGCACGCGGTGGACCAGTTCACCGCCGTGCAGACACAAAAGCAACAGCTGCAAACCCAACCCACCGCATCGAAGCGGGTGGGTCGCCCGCTTGTTGTGCAAAAGCCGGTACAACATCCCACCGACCAGCCTACTCAATCCGCCACACCCGTGCCGGGTCCGAGTCGCGAGGAACTGGAGGTAGTGCGTGAGCAGATCATGCAACTGGACGTCCGCGCCAACGGCATCCGCGGCAGCCTGGATTCGCTGCAGCGCTCAGAGTCAGCCAGCGGCCTCAATCTGAGTTCGAGGTTCACCGGCCCCGCCGGCCTGATGGATGGCTATATGAAACGCGCATCCGACGCCCTAAGAGACGGCAATCCGGACTCGGCCAAGGGTTTTCTGGAAAAGGCTGAGCGCCAGGTGGAGATTCTGGAGAAGTTGTTCAACCGGTAGTGGCGGCCGGCTCCCAAGGTTTTGAGCGGCTGGCCCAAACCAATCCTCGTGAAGGAAGCGAAAGCGGCTCGATAGTCTGGTTGTTCCCTTTTGCCAAGCGTGGCGCACGTGGTCTGCGCCGATCTTTGGGCGCCGTGTCAAGAACCATCTCGACGCGTGTTGGTGCGGGACCGAAGCGCGTTCACACGAGCGACAGACGGTCCCTTCGGGAGCGTCTCTGGCGGCAGAAACCGGCGAATCGCGGGACGAAGAGAGCCGGCTGAAAGCCGGCTGCAGCCAGGATTGGCTGCCCCACAAAGCAGCGCCACACCAAAACAGGCCGATTGACAATGGGCCGCAGGTTGACAACCTGCCCCACATGACCGGATGGCGCAACATAGAATTTTCATTTCAAGAAGTTACACAAATTGCGCACCTTAGCCTTCGCGCGGCTCATCTTCGACCGGCTCAAGGTCCCCCGCCGCCTCGGCTTGCGCCGCAAGCTCTTCGTCCGAGACCTGGGTGTCGAGGATTTCGCGAGCTTGCTCCAACAACGACGGCGAGACTGACAAGCGGAATCCGCTCGGGGCGCTCATATTCCCCGGCAGTTTGTTGTCAGTCGCCAGATATGATGGAATCTCCGCGGATTGCAGCAGGTCGCGCGCCAGCCGGGCGTCGTCCACATCCGTGAAGGTGGCGACTTCGACCAGTTCTTCGCTGGCCGACTCCGCGCCGCCTGGGACGGGAACGGCGGCGGCAGCGTCACGCTCCGCCAACCCCCGCTTGGCAACCTCGACGTCGTAGCACTGCTGCGCCACTTCCACCAAATCGTCCCGCTTCACCGCCAGCAGAGCTTCGTCGTTCAAGCTATCGTACACTCGGCGGAAATCGTCAGCGTCCACTTTCATCGTGCTCCTCCGGAATCAACCCGCGGCGTACTGCTCGAAATCCGCGATGACTGCCTTCTCCATCTTCTTCGCCTCGCGGTACAGCCAGCCGCGCGGACGAGCCTTCAGATCGGCGGCCAGCGCGCGCGCTTTGGCCGAGCCCAGATGCACGTTCGCCGTCTCCCAGCCCATAGCGTGCAGCAGACGGGTCTCGTCGCGCTCCTTTGGCAGCGCCGACAACTCAATGCGCGAACAATCGGGCGCCAGGCGGCGCACAATCCATCGCTTCTCGAGGCGCACGAATGGATCGCGGCAGCGCACGGCGCAATCGAGAATCTTCTGGTAGAGAACCGGCGCCGTGCCCTTGCCCTGTTCCGCCCATACGCACGCCGAAGGGGCGAGCGCTTTCGCCTCGCGCGCCACCGAACCGCCGCGCCACTCGGCAACCGCCACGTAGCGCTCGCGGCCCAGGCTGCCGAGCCCGGCCACGCGATGCGCCACGTGCCAGTGCAGCCCCGCCTCGGGCATGTGTCGCGCGATGGCGTTCAGCGCGCCGGCCGGCGGCTCTTCCGTCACCTCTGGCAGCGCGTGCAGCTTTTCCCAAAACGCCTCCGGTTGGTGCAGGCGCGCGGTGGCCATCTGGCGCAAGGCGCCGTGATGCTCCGCCAGGGCGATAGGGCGTCCACCGGCTTCGAGCGCTTCCAGATAGCCTTTGCGGATGGCTTCCATGCCCAGCTTCTCGTCGCACCCCATTTTGGCGAGCAGCGCGCTGGTGGCGAGGCGGATCAGGTCGTTGGTGTAGGGCAGGGTCCAGGTCTCGTCGAAATCGTTGATGCCCCAGATGAGGCGGCCTTCGGAATCGCGCCAGGTTCCGAAATTCTCGACGTGCAGGTCGCCGACGCCCAGCACCACCGGCGCGGAAAGCAGGTCGCCGCAGACTTCCGGCCAGATCTGCGCCCAGCGGTAGTAAGTGGCGCGCATAAATGGGAACAGCGCCGCGGACATCTGTTCGTGTTTGTGCTGCAGATCGAGGGGGATGATCGTCAGGTGCTTGGCGAGCCACTCTTCGTAGCGGGCGGTGGACTTTTGAATTTTCATGGCGGCGAACTACGCGATTATACCAGCCGCGGGGTCAGCATCCACTTCAAAACACCATGGGGAGCGCCGCTGAAGGTCTCCTGATCGATGCGCACGAGGGCGGCTTTCTTCAGATCGACCTGGAGTGAAGGCGCGCCGAGCAGGTAGCCGACGGTCATGCTCAGCAGGGGTTCGTGTCCGGCGAGCAGCAGGGCGGGCTCGCGGCGGCGCGCGCAGATCGCTTCCCAAACGGCTTTCGGCGCGGAGCCAGGGACCAGGATTTCGGTCTCGACGATCTTGTGGCAGCCGAGCACCTGCCCGGCCATGTGGGCGGTCTGGTGGGCGCGGCGGTAGGGGCTGGTCAGGATGAGCGAAGGCTTGACGCCCGCGACGTGGGCCTGTTCGAGGACGGCACGCAGCTTCTCGCGTCCGGTGTCGGTGAGGGCGCGGTCGGCGTCGGGGGCGCCGGCTTTGCCTTCCTCGGCAATGCCGTGACGCAGGACGTAGATCTCCATACCTTGATCGTAGCCCGGTTTTTGGCGGGTTTGGCGCACGGCGGCGCGGCCCTTGCGGTTTTGCTCAACGGACCTGCGGGCCAGCAAGCATAAGTGCTGCTAACGAAAGCCTTGAGAAAAGGGGCCGAATCGTCCGATAATGGAAAGATGCGAGCGAGTCCAATGCCCGAGAGGCGTTTCAATGAGAAGAAGACCACTCAGGCTGCGGCTCGTTTTCTCGCCCTAGCCGGTGGAGGCATGAATTATATGCTGCTCATCAAGCTGCTCTACCTGCTGGACCGGAGATCCCTGAGCCGATGGGGGCGTCCCGTAACGGGAGACGATTACTTCTCGATGAAATACGGCCCCGTACTCAGCGAGGTCTTGGATCTGATCACCGGCATGCCGGATCCTAACTGCGCCAGCTATTGGGCGAAGCACATTTCCGATCCAGTACACTACGTCGTCGAGCTTACGGCGGACCCGGGGGATGACGAGCTGTCGGAAGCTGAAGAGGATGTTATCGAGGCCACCTTTAAGAAATTCGGCTGCTACAATCAATTCGATTTGGCCGCCCACCTGCACCAGATGCTGGAAGAGTGGCAGCCGGTTGAGCATGGCAGAATTCCTATCACGTATGGAGATATCCTGAAGGCCATCAAGAAGTCTCCCGAAGAGATCGCGGCAATTGAAGAGGAATTGTCGTCTTTGTCGGACGTTGAACGCATGTTCTCTCCACGCTAGGAAACGGGTGCACTCCGTTGCTCACCTGTGGCGATACTTTTTTGATTCCGAAGCGAGGAACCGACACTGAGCATCTGTGGATTGTAATAACGGAACCGGATGCCGATGCCAACGCCGTGTGCGTCAGCGTTACGACAAAACGGTCGTACTCGGACACTACCGTGGTACTTAGCGTTGGCGATCACCCCTTCGTCAAACATGAATCCGTAATTCACTACGCGGACGCACGGATTCTCGATCTGCGCACGGTTGAGGCAGCCTTGAATGCGAACACACGGTCGTTCGTCTGCGTGAGTCATAAGCCGTGCTCCGATAGCCTGCTCGCACGCGTTCAAGATGGCCTTCTTAAGTCTCCCTATCCCACGAAAGGCATCAAGGCGGTTTTCCGAGCCGCGCGGGGAATTCGGGATTGAGCCAGCCATCAACCAAAGTAAAGGAAACGATATCTCCTCGACAGCAAATACCGTTGCGCATTTAGTCTGCGTTATGCCAGAATCAGATCCGTCATCGAGTAGAAAAGAGAGGCAAATGATGTTCCGTTTTGGTGTAATGGGAGCGCTTGCGCTGCTGCCTGCTGTTGCTTGACAACTCCATACAGCTTCAGCGGCGCCGATGGCGGGAGCCCTAATGCGCTGACCCAGGCTACCGATGGGAACTTCTACGGGACAACGGAGAGTGGCGGGGCCAACGGCGAGCTCTGCAACTTCGGTTATGGGTGTGGCACAATCTTTAAGATCACTAC
>PLDF01000272.1 GCA_003135055.1 Bryobacterales bacterium
CGTTCCGGCCCTGGTTTTCCTGAAGATAACCGAGCCCCTGATCGATGGTTTCGCGCATACGATTCTGCATCTCTTGCAGATCCGCCACTCCCACTGTGACCATGGCTCCCCGAACGCAATCCGCACCCTTGCTCGCCAGCACGATCAGGTTCGCGGCGGCCGCGGCAGGTGGCGTTCCAGGCTTAAGTTGGAGCACATCGCCCTCGGTGACAGCGCATTCCCCGGTAGTGGACGCCAGGTCGAGAGCGGCGGAAACCACGAACACATGGGGCGTGTCGTCCGCAAGCATGCGCGCAATTCCGCTGGAATCCGGATCTGGTGAATGGTTGATCCCGGCAGATGCCTCCGAGTTCTCCAACGCGATTTGCCGCCGCACCTCTTCCGTTATGTCTTGCTTCACTTCGGCCGTCAACGGGGCCGGCGCTGGCGCGGGGAGAGTGCGCGCGGTCTCGCCAGCTATGGGTTGAACCGCCTCGGGCGCAAGCTGCGTCGAAGAGGCAGCAGCTTGTCCATCAGCCGGCTCAGGCGACCGCTCCTGATACGCGTCGCGGAGGGTCTGAGTCAAGACGTAGTCGGTCAGCCAATGGGACGGACTGGCGTATGCCGGGTAAGGGGCGAAGTAAAGAGCAAAGTACGAATACCACGGGTCGCCGTCCCCACCCCACGAATAGCCCGCGGGGGAGCTCCACGCATTATAGGCCCACCCATAGAATGCAGGACTGTAGAATGATCTGGGAGCATAAACATCCAAATAAAGTTGGTCTGCATAAACATCCAAATAACGTTGGTCGTAGTAAGCGTACCGCCGATAGACTCTCGCGTTGGCAACGTTATTCCCGGAATACGTGCGCTGGACGAATTCCGCTCCGATATACGAGAACGGCTGCTGAACATATCCATGCCCATTCTGGTTGCCGACCACCACCACGCCGAGCGGGCGCTCCGCTATAACTGTCTTACTTCCGCCTGGTCCATGATAAATCTCCATTCCGCGCGCATGTACTTCGCGGACTTGCCCATTCGACCCTCGATGGATCTCGCCGCCGCCTGTGGTACGGACCACGTGATCGCCCGGCCGTACCGGTGCGCTTCGGCCGACGCCCGACATGCTGGGCCTGCCCGCAGTACTCGGTGTAGTGCCGCGGCCGGGAGTGCTCGAACTTCCGCGAGGCGCGGCCGGCGTGGGTGCGGCGCCTTTTGGCACGGTGACTCTGAGTGGAGGCGGGGAGATGACGACAGGCCTAATAGTCTGAAAAGCCTTGACTTCGGCGGCTGACACAAACATCAGCATAGCCACTGTAATCATTACCGGAGCGTGGAATCTTGTGTACTGCACTCTACGATCTCTCATGGTTCCTCCTCATCAATAAATGGTGTTCAGGGCCGGTTTTCCCGCTTTACAACCGCGACCTTGCCGTCAACGAATGTGACTGTCAGACTCTTGTAGGACCAGATCACCTGGTTGCTTGCCTTGGCCGACGACGGTGGCAAGTCGATCCTATCGGGTTGGCCCAAAGCAGCCTTCACCTGGTCCGGGGTTTGTCCGGCAACAATGCTTACGGGCGCAGCGGGCGCATCTACCGGCGCCGGGGGCGGCGGGATGGGCGCAAAGTTGCGTTTTGGCGGCGTAATCGCCGGTATCGGCAGAGGGCCCGGCTGCCCAGTCATGGCCGCGGTAAGCGCTTCTACGAGCGGCTCAACTGGCGCCAGATTGCGGTCTTTGTGACAAACCATGAAGATCTCGGTCTTGCCGTTCTTCAGCCTGATCGTAACCGACTTCAGCTTGGTATGCCCTTTGACGTCCGCAATGTTCCGTATTGGCACTTCGAGCGAGTGCTTGTCGTCGTCCGCGCTGAAGGTTACTGTCGCGGCGGTGATCGTCAGTAACCCTGGGGAGAGGCGATCGAAGAGGCCCTGACTCATCATCCCCTCGAATTGCCAGGCGTCGGCAGGCGTCTGGGCGGGCAAACTTTTCACGAAGCCCAGGAGGGCGAGCCAAGACAAGCCCAGCATTCCCAGCGTGCTCCCAAACTTCATCGTCCGGCCGGCCCTGTCCTCAAGTTGCATCGTCATAAGCGTCTCATCAACGAACGGCGTTACAGTTCAGGCGGCCGGTTCCCTTGCTCCACAAACGAGACTTTGCCATCAACGAATGTGACGGTCAGGCTCTTGTAATACCAGATCATCTTGTTGCTCGTCCTTTCCGAAGACGGTAGCAAATCGATACCATCGGGTTCGCCCAAAGTCGCCTTCACTTGGTCAGGAGTTTGTCCGACCACATTTCTAGGGGCAGCAGGGGACGAATCCACCGGCGGCGGCGCGGGGATTGGCGCGAAATTGGGTTTTGGTGGTGGCGGCGGCAGCGGAGGTCCAGGCCGCCCACTCATCGCCTCGGCAATCGCCTCTACTAGAGGCTCGATAGTTTTTTCATTGAACGACAGGAATTTATGGCTTTTGCCGTTTTTTAGTTTGATCGTAGCCCACTTCAGCTTGGTATGGTACGTAACTCTCGCGATTTCAACCAGAGGAACGTCAAATGAGTACTTGGCATCGTTTGTTTCGAAGGCCACCGTCGCGCCGGTGATGGTTATCACACCAACGTTCGGGGTATAGTGCAACCCCTCAGCAAGCTGCATCACGTTGAATTGCCAGGCGCCCTCGGGTGTCTGCGCGGGCAGAGTTTTCACGAGGCCCAGCAGGCTGGGCCAAGTTAAGGCTAGTACCCCCAACGTTCTCTCGAACCTCATGGCCTCTCCTGCTCTACAACCGAGACCTTGCCCTCAACAAATGTGACTGTCAGACTCTTGTAGAACCACATGATCTTGTTGCTTGCCCCGGCCGACGACGGTGGCGAGTCGATCCTATCGGGAGAGCCCAAGGTAGACTTCACCTGGTCGGGGGTTTGTCCGACCACAATGCTTACGTGAGCCGCAAGCGCATCTAGCGGCGCCGGGGGCGCCTGGATTGGTGCGAAGGTGCGTCTTGGCGCCGCTGGCGTTTGTGTCGGCGGTCTCAAAGGGTCCGTGTCCTCAGTCATGGCTGCGGTAAGCGCTTCTACGAGCGGTTCGACCGGTGCCCAGTACCAACCCTTCCCGTCAAAAAGGGCGTGTTTTTCGCTCGGCACCACGAAGCAATAGCTTTTTCCATTGCTCAGCTTGATTCCAACCCCGAGGACGAACCTGGGACACCCGTTCGGTTTGTTGGCGTTGACTTTCACAATGCCTCCGATTGGCACCTCGAACGAGTCCTCTTCGCCTGAGTCGAAGCGAACTGTCCCGCCGGTGATCGTCAGCAAACCTCCTGATTTGGCTAGGTATCTACCAAATCGAATCACCCGGAACGGCGGGGCCCCGCTTGTGTTTTGGGCAGGCAGACTCTTCACGACGCCCAGCAGGCCAAGCCAGGATAATCCCAGCACTCCCAGCGTTCTCTCAAACCTCATGGCCTCTCCTGCTCTGCAGCCGAAACCTTGCCATCAACGAATGTGACGGTCAGGCTCTTGTAGAACCACACGATCTTGTTGCTTGCCCCGGCCAACGACGGTGGCGAGTCGATCCTATCGGGAGAGCCCAAGGTAGACTTCACCTGGTCGGGGGTTTGTCCGACGACAATGCTTACGTGAGCCGCGGGCGCATCTAGCGGCGCCGGGGGCGCCGGGATTGGTGCGAAGGTGCGTCTTGGCGGCGTAATCGCCGGTATCGGCAGAGGGCCAGGCTGCCCACTCATGGCCGCGGTAAGCGCCTCTACGAGCGGCTCGACCGGCGCCGTTTTGCGGCGGTCCTTGTTCCAAAACATGAAGGAATCGGTCTTGCCGTTCTTCAGCGTGAGCGTAACCCACTTCAGCGTGGTATGCCCTTTGACTTGCGAAATGTCCTCGATTGGCACTTCGAGCGAGTGCTGGTTGTCGTCTGAGTTGAACGTTACTGTCGAGGCGGTGATCGTGAGTAACCCTGGAGCAAAGAGATAGCGGGTTTGAAACGTTACAGATCCCTGAAGCCTCGCGACCTCGAATTGCCAGGCGCCGGCGGGCGTCTGGGCGGGCAAACTTTTCACGAAGCCCAGCAGGGCGAGCCAAGACAAGCCCAGCATTCCCAGCGTGCTCCCGAACCTCATGGTCCAGCCAGCCCTGTCCTCAAGTTGCATCGTCATAAGCGTCTCATCAACGAACGGCGTTACAGTTCAGGCGCCCGGCTCTCCTGCTCTACAACCGAAACCTTGCCATCAACGAATGTGACGGTGAGGCTCTTGTAGAACCACATGACCTTGGTGCTCGCCCCGGCCGGCGACCGTGGCGAGTCGATCCTATCGGGTGGGCCCAAAATGGCCTTAACCTGATCGGGGGTTCGTCCAACCACAACTTTTGCGGGAGCCGCGGGCGCATCTACTGGTACCGGGGGCGCCGGAATTGGCGCGAACGAGCGTTTTGGCGGTGGTGGCGTTTCTGCCGGCGGCGGTGGAGGGACTGCCAGCGGATTCATGGCCGCGGAAAACGCCTCGATAACCGGCTCAGCCGGCGCTCCGCACTTCTGCTTTTCGGTTAACACGCAGAAGGTATCACGCTTGCCCTTCGTCAATTTGACCGTAAACGTTTCAGGCACAGGCAGGAGGGCGCATAATGGGCAGAGAAGGCCTGATGATCTAGATCTAGAAACCCGCTTGATCTCCGAGATGTCCCCGATTTGACCTTCCACCGAATACTTGTCGTCGTCTGCATCGTAACGGAACGTCTCGCCGCTGAGGGTCATTATTCCAGATACGGGCGCGAAAGGACCGTGTCCGAGCACGAGTCGCCCCACCGCGAACTGCCGGGGCTCGGTTGGCGTCTGTGCCAGCGAGCGTTCCGCGGAGACAAGCAGGCCAAGGCAAGGGAGGCCCAGTACCCTCAGCGATCTCCCGAATTTCATGCCAGTTGCCATGTGGTCCCTTTCTTTGGAGCGATTTCCTCGACCTTTGAAACAGAGCGCCCCTCGATGCGATTGTATCAAAATTCACAAGTAGCGAAACCGGTCGGCAGACCTATTTGTCAAACCGCTGCGCTGCCTCAGCATCATCCACGGATCCTCACCAAAAACCTTCATCAAACTGAGATAGCGTGAAATCGCACAAAGGATGCTCAAAGTTTCGCGAGAATCCGGCCCACCGGTTTTCCTTTGCATTAGCGTATATACTAGGGGACAGGTGTTTCCCCAAGCTCAAGAGCCGGAGCCCTGCGCCGCACCAGATCTGACGTTCCTGCTGAATCGCATGCGGCAGGGAGACCGGGACGCGGGCAACGAGGCAGCCGCGATCGTATATCGGGAGCTGCACCGTCTCGCATCCCGTGAGATGCGGCGCGAGCGGGCGGGGCACATCCTCCAAACTACGGCGCTGGTAAATGAAGCTTACCTGCGCCTGGCGGGACCATCCGAATCTATCGAGATTCAAGACCGCGCGCACTTTTTCGCTCTCGCCGCCAAGCAGATGCGGCGCATCCTTGTCGACCATGCGCGGTCGTCCCGCGCGGCGCGCCACGGAGGAGGCGCCCTGGCGATCGATTTGGACCGCGTGACGTTGGGGATCAGCGAGGAAAGTATCGACGTTCTGCTGCTCAACGAGTGCATGGAGGAGTTGGAACGCGTCGATCCGCGCGCGGCGCATGTTGTGGAGCTCCGCTACTTCGGGGGCTATACTAACAAAGAGGTCGCGGAGGCGCTCGGCGCTTCTCTGCCTACGGTCCGGAGGGACTGGGAATTCGCCCGAACCTGGTTGTTCGACCGCATGCGTTCCAATGTCAAATGATTCGCAGCCAGTGTCACCGGAGCTTCATCGGCGGGTGCGCGAGTTGTTCGGCCTCGCGCTGGAACATCCGGAGGCGCAGCGGCTCGCGTTTGTCCAGGCTGAGTGTTCGGGCCAGCCGGAGGCGCTCCCCGCGGTCACCCGGCTACTCGATGCCTACACTGAGGCGCGTTCCTTCCTCGAGGAGAACGCTTTCCGTCCGCGGCGTGTGGGCCGGTATCTCATCGTCGGCGAATTGGGGCGCGGGGCCATGGGCACGGTTTACGATGCCATTGATCCGCTCATCGGACGTAATATCGCACTTAAGGTGATTCGGTCCGACGCGCTGGCCGAAGCTGGCTCATCGCGGGAACTTTTGTTCCGCGAAGTCCGCGCAGCCGGCTCGCTGTCCCATCCCGGCATCGTCGTTGTGTTCGATGTGGGCCAGGAAGCCGATGCCGCGTTTTTCGCCATGGAGAAGGTGGAGGGGCCATCACTGGGCCAAGTGCTGGCCTCGGGCAGGAAGGTCGAGCTTGCTGAAGCGCTTGATATTTTGCGGCAGACGGCGTCTGCACTGGACTATGCCCACCAGCGCGGTATCGTCCATCGCGACATAAAACCGGCCAACATCATGCTCGCTAACGGCAGAACCGTGAAAGTGGCGGATTTCAGCATTGCGAAAATCGCATCCGCGCAATCGAAGACCGCCACCGGCATGGTCTGGGGCACGCCGAGTTACATGTCCCCGGAACAGATTCAAGCGCGACCGGTAGACGGAAGATCCGACCAATTCTCGCTGGCGGTAGTTGCCTACGAATTGCTGACCGGGGCTAAGCCATTCCAGGCCGATTCTTTGGCTGCGCTGGCGGCCATGATCGCGTATGCGCCGCGACCTTCGGCTTGTAATTCGAATTCTACCCTCCCGCCGCCCGTCGAGAAGGTGTTTTGCCGTGCTCTGGCTAAGCTTCCCGAGGAACGTTACGCCTTGTGCGCGGACTTTGCCGCCGCGCTCACGATGGCAGCCAACGGCATCCCCATTCGTGATCATTTCGCCTCGTGGAGCGACCCGCAATGTGCCCGAAGGCGCCGGAAAACACTGCGATTGCGCATTGCGGCCGCCCTTGGCGCAATGTTAGCTGCACTGGTGTTTGCCGTTTGGCTGCACCAGTTCTTCGCGGCTGGGCGAGGGCAGCCGGGTTCTCTCGCCGCCGCCCCCTCGGCAGCGGTGAAGCCGCCTGCGCCAGTGGCGACCCCGCCTGCGCCGAAGCCGGTCCCCACCCAATCTGGGGACAACGTATCCGGGCCGCTTGGGCAAGCCACGGAAGACCAGCCCCGCATCGATCGAGCCGCGCAGGCCCGTAAGCTCTATGAGGAGGCTGTCGCCCGCAACGATGAGGGTTTGCTGCGCCGTGCCGCGGAGGGGGCGTACCCTCCCGCCATGGTGGGGCTGGGCGAGCTCTACATGGACAACCACCGCGAGCAGGACGCTGCGCGGTGGTTTCGAAGGGCTGCGGACGCCGACGATCCTTCCGGTATGCTGTACATGGGCGGATTGTATCAGCTCGGAATCGGCGTTCCCCAGGATGATCGGGCTGCGGTACGCTGGTATCGGAAGGCTTCCGGCGCTGGGGACCCATCCGCGATGTTCGACCTCGGAGTTATGTATGAAAACGGTCGCGGAGTGCCAGCCGATTTGGCGAAAGCCAGGGATCTGTATCGGCGGGCGGCCGGACATGGTAACGCCGAAGCTCAGGCCGCACTTATCCGTCGTTAAGCTTACTCGGCGCCAATTACGCGAAACTCTGTAGGTCTGTCAGGCGCCACCGGATCGACCGGCTTATTTCATGGTGCGAATTGCCGCGACGACGTTGTCCAGGTCCGCGCCGCTCACCGACTGAGCCGGCATCTTCCTGAGCCCCTTCGTAATCGACACCTTGAGGTCGGCATCGCTTTTCCCCTGGATGGCAGGGTCGCCCATGGGCTTTATTCCCATTGCCTTCGCCATCCCAGCGGAAGGAGTGCCGTCCGCTCCGTGGCAGCTCTTGCACTTCGCGGAATAAACGGCTTTGCCGGCGGCGGCATCCGCGGCCCAGGCTGCCGGTGTTATCAGGCTAGGTATTCCACAAACTAGACTGGCGGTAATGAGGTTGCGAATCGTAGATTTCATGCTTCGGTCAATGCCCTTCGTGGCTCAAGTGAGCCGTATCGCGGATAAACATCCCCGATACCCAATCATTGAACCCTCAAGCCGGGCGCGTCAAGGCGATTCGGGCCGCCGGGAAAGTCATCGGCGAATGATACGTATCCGCCCTCGCGGGCAGACGCCGTGGAGAGTTCGGCGCCGTACGTTCACAAGCGGGAGTTTACTGGGGTGGATTACCAGTCTTCGCCGCATTGGGGGGCGAGTGGGCAAAGCGCAAAGGCCGGCTGAAAGCCGGCTGCAGCCAGGATTGGCCGCCCCACAGCTTACGCCCGGTCGCGCAGCTTATCCAAAAAATGAAATAGCGCGACCCCGATCACCGCATTCAGCAGCGCCGACAGCGCCGTCCGCTGCGGGTCCAGGTCCATCGGCTGACTGAGCAGCGCGCGCACCATTACCCAATAGAGCACCTGGTGAAAAATGTAGAAGAAGAACGTGAGCACCAGCCGCACCATGGCATGATCCACGTCGATGCGCAGACCGACGGAGGCGGCGAAGTAGCCGACCAGCGTCTTGACGATGCCGAACATGCCGAGCGGGTGCTTGCTGAGCGAATCCTGCGCCAACCCGACCAGCGCGCCCACCAGCAATCCGCCGATCTGGCTGCGACGCACCAGCGCGAAATACACCACCACTAGGAACGGCATCTCCACGAAACGCAGGAAATCGAAGAAGCGCGGAAGGAAAAACTGGAACAGGATGGCCGCAAGCGCCACTACCACGGTTACCCACGCCCGGAATCGCGAGGTATTGCTTTCCCGTTGGCTGCTGAGAAGAATGCGGCTGTCCGAATAATCCATCAGCGCCGGCCGCCTCCAGTTGGCACGGCCGGAGATTTAGCAGGCGGCGTGCCGGCGGCCTTGGCGGGTGTAGCGGCTCCATCCTGCGGCGCCGGCGCCGGAGCGCCATTTTGCTTTGGCGGCGACTGATCGCCATCTTGCCTTGCCAGCCGTGCAGCAGCGCCATTCTGCTTTGGCGACTGATCGCCATCTTGCTTTACCGGCGCTGGAGCGCCATTTTGCTTTGGCGGCGATTGACCGCCATCCTGCTTGACCAGCGGCGCAGCGCCATTCTGCTTTGGCGGCTGAGCGCCATCTTGCCTTACCGGCGCTGGAGCACCATTTTGCTTTGGCGGCGATTGACCGCCATCCTGCTTGACCAGCGGCGCAGCGCCATTTTGCTTTGGCGGCGATTGACCGCCGTCTGGCTTTACCGGCGGTGCAGCGCCATTCTGCTTTGGCGGCTGACCACCATCCTGCTTGAACAGCGGCGCAGCGCCATTCTGCTTTGGCGGCTGAGCGCCATCTTGCCTTACCAGCGGCTGCCCGCCATTTTGCTTTACCGGCGGCTGACTGCCGGCGGGCGGTAGCGCCAGATTGAAGTTCGGCGGCTTCTGCCCCGGCAGGTTTTCACCGAAAACATGATTCTGCGCGTCTCCCAACGCCTTGTAGTGCGCCCGCAAGCGGTCGGCTTCGGTGGCTGGCGCCGTGGCGCCCGAAGCAGCCGCGGGCGCGCCACTGGCATCGGCGGCCGGGGTCTTTGCCGCGTCCGGCGGCGCTGGAGCGATGTACACCGGCTGATTGCCCGGCGGCGTATCCGGGATCTCCTGATGCACGCCCGAAAGGACAATCAGCATGTCTTCGAGGCCGTGCTGCAAGCCGCTCGGCTCCACTTGAATCTCCTTGAACGGTTGCGCCTCATGCACGGCCGTGACCATGCCCACAGGGAAACCGCGCGGGAAGATGCGGTCGTCGCCCGACGTGTAGAACCACTCGCCCACTTCCACCTTCTCTTCGATGGGCACGTAATCCACCTTGCAGGGGCCGTTCCCCTGCCCTTTGAGCGTGCCGCGCGCCTGGTTCTTCTGCGAGACCACTCCGGCGGCGAAATCGGGGTCGGTGACCAGTAGAACTTCCGACGCCGTCGGATACGACGCAATCACCTTGCCGACGATGCCATCGGGCGTCACCACCGCCATACCCCGTTCGACGCCCTCAACCGAGCCGCGGTCGACATAGATGGTTTTCGAACCCGAGCCGGCGCCGGCGCCGATGGTGCGCGCGGCCAGCGTCTTCGATTGCGTGGTCGATTGAAAGACTTGCAGGGCGCGCGCGCGATCCGCCTGACTGAGCTCGTTGCGCAGGAAAATATTGTCCATCTTCAACTTGCCCACTTCTTCGCGCAGGCGCCGGTTCTCGGCGTCCGCATCGCGCAGAAAAACGTAATTGTGCAGAAACCCGGTGCTGCCGCCGCGCAGCCACTCCACAACACTCGCGATGGGCGTCACCGCGGTCACGGTCCAAGCGCGGACGAAGGGGATGTCGCGGTTGTTCTTGACCTGAACGGCAAGCAAAATGAGCTGCGCGGCGATGACCAGCAGCAAGACCGTGATGTTGCGGTACCGGTTGAGAAGCGACTCCATACGCGCCGCCCCGAGGCGGTTGTCCTTAGTCTATCGAAATCTTCCGCAATAGCCGGAAATCGCTCAGCATGCGGCCGGTTCCGAGCACCACCGAAGCCAGCGGATCGTCGGCTATGGAAACCGGCAGGCCGGTCTCTTCGCGGATGCGCTTATCGAGATTCTTGATGAGCGCGCCGCCGC
>PLDF01000088.1 GCA_003135055.1 Bryobacterales bacterium
TGCAGTATGAAGCGTAAGCCTTACGCTCGGGACCGCCAGGATCGGGCAATAGTGGGCAAACTCCCGAGTTGAGCCGTTGAAGCTCCATCCGCTGAATGAATCCTTCCCTAGCCTCGTCCACTGGAATCCACTCGCCTCTTGTCCCCCAGTACGCTACCGTCATCTCCACAGGGACACCCGGTCCCCTTACCACCACGCCCTTGCCTGCCCCAGTGGGAACGCCACCCCTCCACCACTCTAGGAGATCCCATGCGGTTACTGGAATGGGATCGAGACTAGCCGCCCAATCGGCATGGTCGCTACCAACAGCACCCCCGACTTCCTCGTGGAGCCTTGCTACCTGTTCCGACATTCCGGCATGTTTAGCGAACTCAGGCCACCTATGTAACCGAGACTCCTCGATACCTATGCGGTACAAGCCACCATACGCAAGGGCGTCTCGCTCCGCCTGAGCGAGAGTTTCCCCCTTATCGTCGATCTTCCCCAGGGACTCCATGAACGCGTTATCCCTGCCGTACTTCCTGAGCGAGCGCGTTGCCGCTGGCTCCCATGTTGGCTTTCGGGAGAACCAGATAATAGGTCGCAACGGTTCCGTGAGCAACGGTTCCGTGAAGAGTGAGCTGAGGTAAGATACTCGCGGCGACACGGCGCGCTCCTTAAGCGCCCCATGTATGCCGTGGCCATTAGTATAATGCCACGAAATCACCGGCGGCCCCGCCGTTCCCTTAGGTATCGGACGTAAAGCCCGCAACTGCGCGCGATCTTCACTATTGCAAAAGCCGCGCGGCGAGCCTCGAACGTGAGGTCTGATAGGTCAAGGTCGCAAATGCGACTACCCTCGAACCGCCCAGACAATAACGGGTGACTGCCTTGCAGGGCGCTTGAGGCATCGGATTCGTAGGCAGCGCGCCCCGCCGCTTCAGCTTCAGCGCCCGTCTGGAACTTGCTATCTGCGGCTTCGTTAATTGCATTCATACTGTCCTCCGGTGTCACCGACGAAAATCGAAGGGACCGCCCGAGCGGTCCCACGAATTCAGTCATCAAGGAGAGGCTGATGCGAAACAGCCCATGCCGGTCATGAACTGATGATGCGCCGGCAAAGTCGTGTTGAGCCCACTTACAGAAGGCGGCGCCCGTGAGAAATCGAAGGGACCGCCGTCATGCGCCAGCGGTCCCCGGAATTCAGCCATAAGGAAGCAATTGTATGACCTACCCCGAAAGTTGAGAAAAGGGGCAGGATTGCCGCCAGGCCCATGAGCTGAAGGATGTAGCCCGGCAAGGTCGTTGATGCCCTTTACAGGATGCCTGTTAGGACGTTGAATGCCTGCGGATGCGCAAGCTGCACATCGGCTCTGAGATAGGCGCGAATCCAGACCTGAGCGTTTGTGAACGCGCTGCCGGTTGAGTCGGCAGCTTCGCGGGATATCTCCATCGTCATCGAGTTGCGGTACCCGACAATGCACTGGTCCCACTGCCCGATGAAACAGTCACTCGTTGTGGTTGCCGTTCCGACCGTGAGGTTGTTGGGAACCTGATTACTGACGAACTTTGCCATCTGCGCCACAGCGTCAGTCGGTCGCATGGGTTGACCGAGGGTATCCCGGAGGTTGTCCAGTTCGCCCGCAGTGCGTGCGCTATAGATCGCCCCGAGCGGCCCCTGAACGTTCGCTTGCTGGAGAGTCGAAATTCCGGCAGATAGCTTTGACCAGTCAACCAGCGCGTAGCCGTTAGCACCGAGAACGGTGAGATTAACCCCGCTCTGACCCTTGATGCCAGTCGGACTCGGAGCGCCGCCGCTGCCATAGAGGGCAGCATAATCGAGAGCCAGCGCCAGCGCTTTGCTGATGGAGTTCTGCACAACCGCGTCGATGTTCTCCGAATCCTCAATAAGTTCGAGACTGATCTTGGCGCCGGCAATCAGCGTGTTCGCCACGAAAGTGATTTGCTGGAAGCTATTATCGGAGTACGTCATAGCTGCATTCTCCGCCTTCCATCCGGCGGTGACATCGCTACCTAGACGCGCCATCTTCAAGGTCGAACTCGTCATAGCAACCGACGTGGCGCCAGCGCGGTGTACTTGGGCTTGGTTGCGCAGCAAATCAATCACCTGCAAGCTTAATGGGCTTGGCACGACGGCGTAGCCGCCTGACAGAGTCCCCTCAGCCATGGTGCGCAGCTCAGAATCCCATTTTCCCGTGACCATACCGCGAACGTACGCGCCGATGCCGGGACCGGTATAGCGCTCCTGTGCGAGGGCTTCGTTGGGCTTGTAGGTCCGGACTTCGCCGGAGCGTGTGTTGCGATTGCCGCCGTAGATCATTCCATTTTCCGAGGTGGTACTGATACCGGCCCCTGGGGATTCCAGCGGGCGCTCGATATCGGCGCGCAGCTCTGAGACCTGTTGACCGCGCCGAAGGGTTTCGTTTATGCCGTCGGCCTTCTCTTTCAGTCCGTCAAAATCGCGCCGTTCGGCTACCGTGAGATCTCTGTTGCCATCTTCAGCGGCGGACAGGATACTCCGCATCGTATTCACGAAGGCGTCACGCTTGATTCTTAGTTCACGAAGGTTCATTGTTTTTCCAGTCTTTGATTTGTGCTTAGCCGCAGTATCGGCCCGTGCCCCGTCGCCGCGCGCCCATCTAGGCACCCGCGCCAGCGCACGAAACCCCGTCACAACCCGTCTGGGAGTAAGTAGGGTATCTGGAGCCACAAGTTTTGTGACGTTGGCTCCGGTCAGTTAAAAAGACCCGCTCACGGCGCCTGCCGTCTGCGAACCTTCAAGGTTTATAGGTTCAGGTCCCCACAGGGAACCATTCAAAAATGTCTTAGAGAGATCTCGACAAGGTTCGATGGGTCAGCTAGCTCTTTGCGATACGCGGCCTCTAATTCCACGATCAAGGCGCGAAGCTCTTCCGCATCGTCGGTGAGCCGACCAAAAGCGCGACTCTCATCCGGCTTGAGTGTCCGGTTCTCCGCTGCGCACTTGCCGACCAAATCTTCCGCCCGCCCGACGAGATACGCTCGCCATCTACGAAGCTCGTTCACTGGGCCACCGCAGACGTGCGGTAGCGTTCCGCTGCGCGCACGCCTCAGCAATTCATCCAAGTCGAGGTGGTTCCGTAACTCCCTGTCGTCAGTTGTCATTCCGTAAGTCTCCACTCCGCGCCACTTACCAATCCGCCGAACATCCACGAAGCGCCCTCGGCTATCTAGGCGACGATCAACCGCCCTGACCTCTCCGCAAGCCTCTAAGCGCCTTCGGCACTCGCCTACGAACCGGCCACTGGCGCCCAAGATCCCCGCAATCACGTTATCCGCCAGGGCAGGTATGCCCGGAGATCGCAACGCATCTTCTACGGCGCCGCGCACGACTTTACTTGCTTGTACCGTCACGGCCTTACGCTACCGCGCCAGCGCCAGCGAGCCCGCGCGGAACGTCGAAGCGCCGGAGCGGACGAAGTCCGCAAGCACATCCCGCCTGAACATTATTCTGCCGTTGGCGCAAATCGCCACGTCTGGAATGTGTTGCAGAAATTTCTTAGCCGTACTTGGGCATACTCCAAGTTGCCGCGCGACCGCCGCCAGGGAAAGAAGAGTCATCGCTGTAATTTGTTTCATTTCTCTACACACTGAATCAGGTGCGCGCTGACGCTTTATGCACGAGCGCTCTAATTATTTTGAGTGACCGGGAAACCGCAGCCTGACTGATGCCAAGCGCAGCCGCAACGTCGGCTTGGCTGGGATCGGGCTTGCCGTCAAGCTCCGCTTCGTCGAATTTCTTCAGGTAGGCTTCAACCACGGCTCGGTCTACGCCCACCAGTGCGCCAAGGAGCGCCCCTGCGTCAAAGTCAGCGCTCGGCTCCCTGGTAACCGGGATTGGGCGCGCCGTGCCATCCACGCCCCTCCGCCGGCCCCGCGCCACGTATCCAGTTCCAAGACTGCCCGGTAAGTCGGCAACGCAAATTGCCTCTTGCCCGGAGATGTTGACAAACGGCGCGCAACTATCGCGGAGCGCTGCCGATTCGTTCACGGCATCTACTGAGCGCCACGCCAGGTGGATTGCAAGATATGCTTCAACGCTGTCCGAACGGCCATCCTGGAATCGGTCGATCAACCGGACTAGGCTGAGGGTAAGTTCGCCGCGGATGTCTTCCAGCGAAATAAAGCCGTTTCCGTAGGAGCGCTGCTTTCGGCACTCTCGCCGCGCGATTCGCTCTACCATCGGAAGGAATTTCAAGATCAGGTCATCGCGGCTGGGCTGCTGGGCAGGCTCGACTTCAGCCGATGCGAAGATTCTCTTTAGGGTGGCTGGCTTCACGTTCGGCCCCGCGCAACGCGCCGCCGATTCTCCGCCGCCCGTCGCGCATACGCCAAATGAAGCGGGTGACACACGTAACACTGAATCACGGCCGATGCGCAGATTATGCCCATCTCGCGGAGCGTAGCCTTCCCACGGAGAATGCCGGGTAGGAACGTGATCGAACTAGCTGGCGCGCTCATGCGCCCGACCTATCTTCCGCGCGCCTCTCTCGAATCCGCCGCGCCGTATCTGGGTCCATTGTGTTTTCCGCTACCGCCGCTCCGCGCGAAGCCTGTTGGGGATCTTCGTTCCAGCACTCTTGACTGATCCACTCGGGCAGTGACAGTACAAATCCCTTCGCCCACTTCTCAGATGTAGCCCACTTCCCCGTGACGGCGGCAATCACGCGTTCAGTCATCACCGAAGTCCGCACCTTGTCACAGAAGTACTGCTCAGACAGTGGCTTTTTCACTCGCCCCTTCGCCGGATATGCGCGCCATAACTTATCGAAAGCGGCCTCCGCGTCGAACGTCTCCGCCTCATCCGATAGGCCGAGCGCTCTTATAGATATATCCGAAACAGAAACCGAATCCGTAACGGACGGTATTTTGCCTTTTGGTTGGAGGCTATTATGCTGGATCAAACCATCTACAGCGGTCCCGCTAATGCGACCAGCAAACGTACCGTCTGATTCTCTTTCCGCTCTGGTAGCACGTGACTTAGCAGCCGCGCGCCTTACCGAGCTGATGTGCGTCTCGCGCGCCATTCGCCGGCAATAGATCGCGCCCGTGGGAGATCTCGAAAACACGTTGTAATTTTCGAGTTCCTCTAAACGGGGCCTCACCTCCCGTATACTTCGGCCCACTCGAAGGGCTATTTGCGCTTCTGTCATAGGTTGGCCGTTCGGCAGTTCCAAGAAGCCGCGGTGCTCCTCATTCTGATGCGCCCAGCAGAGCATCCTACTCCACAATCCCTGAGCCGCCAGGGATAGTCCGGCCATATCTCGCTCGAAGTCTGACGGGTAAAACCAAAAGCCAGGCGATTTTCCATCACTCGTTTGATTCATTTAATGGTTGGTGCTTTCGTTTTCGGTAGCGGGCTCAAGCTCGATCAACTCAATATCACGGTATCATCGCCAGCGCGATTTGTCTGCGCGTCCATATGGAGCGGAAGGCTGCACGTTCACGGTATCATCGCTAGGGCGATTTGTCCGCAAGGTGGCGCCACAGTTCCAATGTCACTGTGACACGCAAGCATGAAATTGTCTGCGGGTTTACGTAACCGGCTTCGCAAGTTCCAATATCACTGTGGCGCACAGGCGTGAAATTGTCTGCGATCCATATAGAGCCCCACAACCCCACGGTATCACCGCGCGCGCCGTCTGTCTGCGAAGTGATATCACGCTAACCCGGCCCCACTTTCATGGTATCATCGCCCGTGCGATTTGTCTGTTTGGTGGTACCACCCGCCAGGCGCGCCCTCAGGTTCCAGTATCACGGTATCATCGCTAGGCGCATCTTGTCTGCCGGGTGGCGTCACTAGGCGCGCCCCTGAGTTCCAATACCACCGTGACACACAAGCGTGAAATTGTCTGCGAGCTTATATAAGAGCCTCAAGTCCAGCTCCACGATATCAGCGTGCGCGCCGTTTGTCTGGCGCTTGACATCCACCGCCACACGTTCACGGTATCATCCACTGCGTAATTTGTCTGCGCGGTGGCGCCACCTTTTCCGGCGCGCCTCAAGTCCAATATCACCGTACCATCGCACGTGCAATTTGTCTGCGCGTCTATATAGAGCCCCTCGCCCAACATCACGGTATCATCGCTGCGATTTGTCTGCGGATGAACCATCAACCCGCCCCCCGCGCCCGCGCGGCCCCGCCGGTGCGTGGGGGTTGTGGTTAAGTCTGATTGGAGGGAAGCCGATGAATCGGGAGAATGGCGCGCCAGGGCGTCCGGCGCCGCCGATATTGATCCGTCAGCGCCAAGAACCGCCCATAACGCAAGCGGAATTAGAGGCGGTAGTTTCTGCGTTTGATTTCGTTGCCAAAGCCCTGCGCAGGTTTGAGGCAATCGTCGAAAGCGAGGAGCGGCCCGAGCTAATGGTCGAGAGGGGACCGCTTGGGCTAGGCTCCCTGCTAACGTCGGGTTCCGCCGATATGCTATCCGACGATTTCTGCTCAATACTCACCGGCTGGGAGCAAGGTGAGCGGGCGAGGAAATCTCGGCAACTAAAAACGCAAGAGATCAATAGGCGAATGGCTGGCTTATCCCCGGCCCCGAACCGCAACGGCTGATCCGTTTACGGGTCATTGTTCAAAATTGTTCAAACGTAAGCGCAAATAGGGCTATTTAAGACGTTAGCGCAATCCTAAAATCAACAACTTACGCCTTATCAACGCCGAATTTACTTCAACTCCCCCCGCCTCCACCATAATCGAAGCAATAACGCTTATTGCCCTGGCCTTTTCTGCCTAGCCGTTGGCATTTTTGTGGTTTTCGGTCCGGATATTGGTCCTGTCGGGACTTTCCACGTGATTAGAGAAATGAACGGCCGAGTCGTCTCTAATGGATACGAACAGTGGACTCACATGAGCACAGCGGCGTGTTGTATGGACTGTTTTTCGGTGCCTGTGCTGTAGGATTGTTCTGTGCGGCTTTCAAGCGGCGCACGCGCCGAAACCAGTTCGACTCTCAATAGAAGTCGATTAGTTCAACTCCCCCGCCTCTACCAGACTTGCGCGGGTTCAGGCCACCGTTTTCAGCTCGACGAAATCGACGTCGCTGGTGGGGACCGGAATTGGCTCCCCGGCTTCCAGCATCGCTTCCAGGTGCAATTCAATCGCTTCGCGAATATTATGCTTCGTTTGCTGCAGAGTCGGCCCAGTCGTGATGCAACCGGGCAGATCTGGAACATATGCAGCCCAATTTGATTCGGCCTTTTCAAAGACAACGGCAAATCGTCTCATGATTCGTTCAACTCCGCCTTGCTCAGTATCGATTTCAACGTCCCCACTGGAAGGTCGTCGTTCCAGTGGCCCGGAACCGTCACAACCATTGGCTTCGAGGGATGTTTAAACGCTCTGTGACTACCCTTCTGCCGGACCAGCCGCCAACCGTCGGCTTCCAGGCGGCTAACGACGTCGCGAACCTTCATGCTCTGGTCTTCAGGATATCAGTTGAAATGCACCGGCGGAGCACGGGCGTAGCGCCGTTTGCGCCTGCGGCTGTAAGTGGTGGGATCTTGCCGCCCAGAGCCAAAATGAAATTGTAGTACCTGCCAATTTGCGCACCCTGTCGGGGCGTAACGGATTCGACGGGATCGAATCGTGGTGGGGAGGCGTGCCCGGTTCCGAGCTCCCGTAAAACGAATCGGAAAACGTAACTGCCAACACGCAGTTTGCATACGCTGCTTAATTAATTAAGTGGCCGCTCCAGCCGTCGAGCCCGCGCGGCGGTCAGTGAGCGTCATCTTGCGGGATTGGCCAAGAGCTTCGGTCCGGAGCTGGACGGCTGAAAACCAATCGGACTAGGTTGCCGCCGCTCTCGCCGGTTCTTAAGCGGCCGCCGAAATTCATGAGCCGGATACGCACGTAGTTCTCTTCACGGCGGGCTTTCCTCATTCGTGTGTTCAACTCCCCCCGCCTCCACGGCGCAAGAGCCGTATCCGCTCGCGCAAAAGGGCGATCTTCTTCAAGTAGGTTTGCAGTCGCCGTGCGCCCGCGGCAGGTCGAACGTTTCGCGCGCCGCGCCAACAACTGAAGCAGACGGACCGGGGAGCGCCATGCTCGCCGCGCGAGAAGGGGAGACGCCGGAACTCCGAGTCATGGCTCTTGCGATCTTTCACACGCATGTACACGCGAGTTATTTGCACACCCTCGGCAAATCAGCGCACCCGATTTGGCTATCTCTTATCCGGCAGGCCGCCTTCCGCCGGGTCCTCTTACTGTTTGCCGCCTTGCCGGCCTCCTATCCGCCGGATAACCGTGAAGCTGGGGACCAACAACATTCGAGAAGTTGTAGCCGCCGCGGCGGTCGGCGTCGATGGTCCAAAACATGGCGCCGATCATGGCGGGGTAGCCGGCGGGATCGCGAAGCTTATACTTGGTTTCGTTGGGCGCATGGCCGGTGATGAGATAACTCATTGCCTGACTGACTAACTCGGGAGTGGTATCGCTTGTGAGGAAGCCGACGGCTACCTGATTAGCCGGCAGCGGCGGGAAGAAGTGCCTGGAATCGCCGCCAACGGCGAAGCCGTGCAGCAGGAGTTCGGTCACAGCGGCGTGATAGTCCACGGCGCCCGGCTGATAGATTTCGCCGTCGAGGCCTTCGAGAGGCGGCGTGTTGTAGTCCTGCACATCGACGAAAGAGAGGATATCGCGTATGGCATAAAGGATGGGCAGATAGGAACCGAACTGGCCGCCATAGCTGGGGTAACCGGAAGGGATCTGAGTGCCCTCCGGCACGAGGCTGATCATGAACCCCGGCCCGAACCGGTCGTGCAACTGGCGCAGCGCCGAGATGAGGTTCACGATGGACGGCGTGGTTGGATGTTGAAAATCCGCGTCGCCCGGGTCGATGGAGAGGGACGGGCTTTCGAAGTCGACGTCGACGCCGTCAAATCCGTAGTCGGCGACGATGCGTCCGACGGACGAGACGAAATTCGGAACCCGCTTCTGGTCGGCCAGGGTGAAGTGCTGGCCTCCGCCGCCGAGAGAAATCATGACCTTCCTGCCCTGGCTCTTCAGGTAGCGGATGTCGGCCTTGAACTGTTCGGCGTCCAGTCCCGCGGGCGTTTGGAATTGCATCGTGCCTTCAGCCGCGTTGCGATCGGGCGTGGCGAACGCGACCAGGACGACGTCCCACTGCGGCGAGATTTCGCGGAGCGGGAAGGTAGATCCCGCGGCGCCGTAGCCTGCCCAATAGCCGATCAGCCGATGGCCGTTCGGCGAAGCTTGCCGGGGCAACGTGGCAGGTAACGCGCCGCCGGCAGGCGCGGCCGTAGCTCCCGCCGCTGCACGCGCACCGCGTCCGGCGCACGGCGTGGAAGCATTGGGAAGAGCCCGCGGGTCGGGGAAGCTGAAAGCGCCGCCTGGGTCCCCGCCTGGGTCCCCGCCTGAATCCCAAGCGGTGGTATACCAGGGCAGAAGGGCGACATTTTGCAGGTGGTATGTGGCTCCGCTTACGTGGGCCACGAACGCCTTCGATGAAGGAAGGTTGTTTTTGGGATTGGTATCGGTGGGTTCGAGCAGAAAGTAAGCGGACGCGACGCCAGTGCCGCCGCAGCCCCCCTGCCCAACAGGTCGCCCAACAGGTTGCCCAACAGGTTGCCCAATAGGACGCATCCAGCCGGGGAAGGTATTTCCCGGCGGTGCAGCGTTGCGGCCATGCAGCAGCGGGTCGTGCAAAGGGTCGTTGACGAACTCGGCGAGTTGCTGCGTGAGGGGCTGCACGTCGGCGTCTTCCACGACCGCCGGCGCGTCGCGGAGATACGAACCGAGCACGAAGGAGTTTCCGGTAGTGGAATCGACGCCATGCGTTCCCCAGGAACAGCACAACGTTGCGTCGCCTTCGGTGTAGTAGGTGGTGTTGTGCGTGATCGCGATCACCAGCTTGCCTTCCTGACGGGGAAGCAGCTTGAAAAGCTCGCGCTGCAAAAACTCGATGTCGGCGACGGCGAGAGCGCCGCCGCTCCGCTTCGAAGTCAGGATATAACCGAAGCCGGCAGGGATTGTGATATTCACCTGTTTTACCTCCGGCTTGCCGAGGAAAGTATGCCACCCACCCGCTGCGTGGAAGGTGGCGCGCAACATGGCATCGGCATACTGGGTGGCGCCGCCGGAGGGGAAGGCGAAATTCGCGAAGACGGGGGAGCGTAACACGCCAGGCACGTCCGGCTCTGCATTCATGACGAATGGCTTGCCGGCGGTCCCTCCGGCTTCAAAGGAGAGCGCGATAGGAACCAGGACCGTGGGAATGGTTGTGGCGCCTCCCTTCGCAGGGTCGCCGCCGGGCAGCACATAGGACGCGGAGCCGGCAGTATGCCGGAAGGTTGGTACCGTACCCTGCGCGCGCGCAACGTTCAGTGGGAGCACGAGGAGAACCACTATCGCCAGGATTGCAAATCTCATCTGCATAAGTGCCTTTCGGCGGCAACGCTGCATTGTCTCGGAGTTAGATTCGTATGTCTCGCCGCGCATTGCCCCCGCGTATCTTTGGGGCAATTGTCGCATTCATCACTTCTGCCGCAAACAGCGGCTCCGCTTCTTCACCGATGACGGCTCGATGAGCTTCTCAATGCCTGCCTCGATTGCTTTCCACTTGTCCGCCGGGCACGACGAGATGCGATTCGCGCGGGATATCGGTATCGTACTGATCCGGCATTTCGGGCCTGAAGCAGCCGCAACGACCCAGTCTCTGGTCCCATCCGGCATACGCCTCCAATTCCTCCGTGGTCGCTGCCCAGAGCTTACCGGTGTTGCCCTTGATCGGATTGTTGTGCTGATACCTGTGTAACAAGGAACAGGATGCGTGGTGCGGCATGTATCCGAGCGGCCACCCGCTACAACAATTTGCAATATAGCCCACGCCCTCCGCAAGACAGGCGCGGTATTCATCCGCATCCTTTGGCTCGCGGAACTCCCGTACTGCGGCTCTTGTTTTTTTCATTTTATCCTCCCAGCCTATTCGATTCTATCTTCACATAAGCCGATCGCCCAGATGCCACTTTTCAAGTTGACCAAGACGTGCCACCCAGGATGACAGCCACTGGGACGTATGCATCTATGGAATAATGTGGCCCTGATCTCCAAAAACGCGCTGCTGGCAGACCGGGCGTTTCCCCGGGCCTTCCAGTTCGGCCATGGCCGCGGGAAAGGAAGGCGTTTAAATGAAGGCGAAAATTCTTTGCGTTCTATTGGGAGTCACAGTTACGTACGGCGTAGAAGAGTACCGGGCGTCGCGCGTGAGGAAAGAAATCCGCGCTTTTGTCAATACGGAAAGCAACACGACAAAGACCCTTGCGAAGTTCACGAGGGATATCTGCCCACACATCGATGATCAGCGGGTAAAGCTGGATTGTCTCATCGTTGCCCAACGCAGCAGACGAAGCTGCGGAAAAGATGATTTGGAAGTAGAAGGAAATGGCGAAAGCCCGGTGTTCACAATCTACGCCATCCCAAAGTGATATGCCGCGCGCCGCATGGGCCGCTGCAATGTCGATAATCTCCTTCAGGCAGGGTCGTCACCACCCCGGTCGAAGTATTCGGCCTCTTTCAGGAACTCGGCCGTCAGGTCAGGATCGGCATCGGCATGTTCATGTCGCAACCCTTGGCAACCCTTGCACGTGATCGCGCCGAGCCGGAGGGTTCGCGGTAGAGTAAGTCCAAAGGAGTCGATATGGACCTGGTTCGGAGCACACGACGAACGTTCCTGAGCTGGACCAACTGTCTGCTGGCGGGAAGCGGCATGACCGAGCTCCTGGCGGCGGATTCCAAGCTAATGCCAGGTGAGGATTACTACGAGAAACTCGGCGTTGCCAAGATCGTCAATGCGGCCGGCACCTATACCGCTTTGACGGCTTCCATCATGCCGCCGCCGGTGCAGGCGGCCGTGGCGCGGGCGGCAAAGTCGCCTGTGCGCCTCGCGGAGTTGCAGAACGCTGCGGGCGAGTACATCGCGCGACTGCTTCACTGCGAAGCCGCGCTGGTGACCGATGGCGCGGCCAGCGCTCTCACGTTGGGTACCGCCGCTTGCATCACGCGCGCGAACAAGCAAGCCGTCCATAATATTCCCATCGATCTTGCCGGCCTGCGCAATGAGGTAATTGTGCAGAAGGCGCATCGCTATGACTACGATCACGCCATTCGTAATTGCGGCGCACGGTTCGTGGAAGTGGAGACGCTCGATCAGTATGCATCCGCATTCAACGATCGCACGGTAATGACGCATTTCTTCAATGCGGCTGAGGGTGGAAGGATCGGCCGCGAGGAGTGGATCCGCGGGGCGCACGCGCATGGCGTTCCGTGTTTCAACGATGCCGCCGCGGACGTTCCGCCGATTTCGAATTTGTGGAACTACACCGGGATGGGCTTCGACCTGGTGACCTTCTCCGGCGGCAAGGGCATCCGCGGGCCGCAAAATGCCGGGCTGCTGCTGGGCAAGAAGGAGCTCATCGCGGCGGCCGCGCTGAATAACTCACCCATCTCGGACACCGTGGGCCGCGGCATGAAAGTGGCCAAGGAGCAGATCGTCGGCATGGTAGCGGCATTGGACTGGTTTCTGTCGCAATCGGATGCCTCCATGGAAACCGAGTTCCGGCGAATCGCCGAGCGAATCGCCGCGCAATTGAAGGGGATCCCGACGCTCGAAAGCAACATCGCCATTCCCGATACTGCCGCGAATGCCGTGCCGCACCTGTTGATAAGGTATGATCAGGCGCGCGTCAAGATTTCACCCGGCGCCGTGATGACGGAGCTACGGCGCGGCAGCCCCAGTATCGAGCTCAATCCGGCGACCGGGAAAGTGCGGCAAGGCGGGCTGCCTTCCGACGAGAACACCATCGTGGTGGGCGTCTGGATGCTGCAGCCCGGCGAGGAAGCCATCGTGGCGCGGAGGCTGCGCGAGGTGCTGTCGAAGGCCGCCGCGGCCTAAAATAGCGCCTGTCGGCTCGACGCTGTCGGCCCCAACGCTGTCAGCCCAACGCTGTCGGCCTAACATGGAGACGAACATGAATTACTTCTGGCAAAACGTCAAACAACCCTGGACCGGCTTCAGCCGCCGCGACCTGCTCCGTCGCGGCGGGTTGGTGGCCGCGGCCCAAACGTTCGGCGGCAGCGTGCGCGCAGTGGCGGCGCCGCTCGAACTCGGTCCCGAGCCGCTGGAACTCGGTCCCGATATGTATCGATCCATCGGGGTGCGGCCCATCGTCAACGCCCGCGGCACGTTCACCATTATCACGGGATCGGAAACCCTGGAAGAGGTGAAGCGCGCCATGGATCTGGCGTCGCGCAGCTTCGTCCACATGGACGAGTTGATGGACGCAGTGGGCCGGCGGCTGAGTGAATTGACGGGCGCCGAATGGGGCATCGTCAGCGCGGGATGCTGCGCGGGCGTTACCAATTGCACGGCCGCTGCGATCGCGGGCGGCAACCCGGAACGTATGCAGCGGCTGCCCGACCTGACCGGACTGAAAGATGAAGTCGTCATTCCCGCGTACTCGCGAAATGTCTACGATCATGCCGTGCGGATGCTGGGAACCAGGCTGGTGGTGGTTCACGACGCCGCCGAGCTCGAGCGAAGCTTTACGGAGCGCACGGCCATGGTTTATATACTGGCCGGACCGCATGACGATGGGCCGCTCGGCACGCGCGCCATCGCGCAGGTAGCGCGCGCGAAGCAGGTTCCCGTGGTGGTGGATGCCGCGGCCGAAATCCTCACCTTGAAGCCCAACGTCCACCTGGAGCGCGGCGCAACCGCGGTAGCCTACAGCGGCGGCAAGTGCATCCGCGGCCCACAGGCTGCCGGCCTGCTGCTGGGCGAAAAACGCTTTCTGCAGGCGGCTTGGATCAACAGCGCGCCGCACCATGCTTTCGGGCGATCGTTAAAGGTGGGCAAGGAGGAGATCATGGGCATGCTGGCGGCGGTTGAAATGTGGGTAAAGCGCGACCATAAGGCCGAGTGGGCGCAATGGGAGTCATGGCTCAATTCCATCGCGGCCTCGGTCAAACGCGTGGACGGCGTGAGCGCCGAGATCAACCAGCCCTCCGCCGACCTCTCCAATCGCTCGCCGGAACTGGTGGTGCGCTGGGACGGCGCCAGGCTCGGCATCACCGGCCAGGAGCTGAGCAAAATCGCTCTCGATACGGAACCGCGCGTTGCCCTGGCATGGGCGGGCGGCGACCGGTCCGGCAATATGGCCAGCTATGTCGCCGTGGTTCCATACCAGATGCAGCCGGGCGATGAGAAAGTGGTGGCCGATCGCCTGTTTGCGCTGCTCTCTAAACCCCCGAAAGTCGCCGCGCCGAGTGCGCCGGCGGCTGCGGCAATCTCGGTTGCAGGGCAGTGGGACGCACAATTGGACTTCGGCTACGGATCGGCGCGGCACAAGCTGGTCTTCGAGCAGGACGGCGCCAAACTGATGGGGACGCATGAGGGCGAATTCGCAGCCGGGGACCTCAGCGGGGTGGTAGCGGCGAATACCATCCGCTTCCAGAGTTCGCTCGCGACCGAAGGCACGCGCGTTTCGTTTCAGTTCTCCGGAACGCTGGATGGCGGCCAACTCTCAGGCGCCGTGACCCTGGGCGAGTATGGCGAGGCGCGGTGGACCGCCAACCGGCACGCGTACCCTAACATCCGCCGCGGCTGACGAGGGTAATCACTTACGCGACACACAACCACCGGAGCCACATTGGTAGCGACGTGACAGGCTGGAACGGCGCCAAGCTCGGGATCACCGGCCAGGAACTGAGCAGAATCGCTCTCGATTACGGATCGGCGCGTTGCTCTGGCACGGGCGGGCGCCGACCGGTCCGGCAATATGGCCAGCTATGCCGCCGTGGTTCCATACCAGATAGCCGGGCGATGAGAAAGTGTTGTCGGATCGCCTTTTTGCTCTGCTCTCGAAATCACCGAGCCGCCGCGCCGAGTGCGCCGTAGCGCCGGCGGTCTTGCCGCCGGTCCTCTGCGGACTCGAAAGCACCGAAAGTCACCGGCAGCGCTGGCGGGTCCGCAATCTCAGTTGCAGGGCAATGGGACGCACGGGACGCACAATTGGACATCACGGGCGTGAATCGCCGAGATGCCGCCGACGGCTCTCTCCGAGTGACCGGCGATGCGGCCGGAGCTTCAGTGGAGGCAGCGGAAGTCAGGCTAGTTGTGTACGGGGAAAGGTCCACAGTAATCTGAAGGTCATGAGGAGTGGAAATGACATCGAGGAGGCCGTTATCCGGCTCACGCCGGCCGAACTCGACGCATTCAGGACATGGTTTACCGAATTCGATGCCCCGTCCTGGGACCGCCAGATGGAAGATGACGTCGCGACGGGGCGCCTGGACGCGCTCGCCGGCGAAGCCCTCGAAGATCTGCGGGCTGCCCGCTGCACAGATCGGTGAGACACCGGGCGAATCCGAGGTTTTGGGCTTGCTATCGGCAATTTCCGGCGATATACGCCGATTGGCTGACGAATCCTACCAATTGCTGCGCGAGACCCGAAGCACCCGTCCCTGCACTTCAAGAGGCTGGGACGCTTTTGGTCCGCTCGGGTGGGCTTGCATTTCAGGGCGCTTGCTGTGGAACATGAAAACGTCATGGTGTGGTTCTGGGTAGGGACCCACGCCGTATACAACCGGCTCGTCAGCGGCGGATGAGCCGCTCATCTGCCGAGGTCGAGAATCCGCGAGGCTCGGCACGAGTGGGCGACCACCCACTCAAAGCAGCGAGCTTCGATAGCGTTACCCCATTTGCAGGCTGGCAATTTAGCTCCCTGGACTACCACTCAAAATGGCCGCAAACAGAGCCGTGCGCCCAGCCGTCAGAGAAAGTGTGGTTCCATACCAGATAGCCGGGCGATGAGAAGGTGGTGGCGGATCGCCTGTTTGCGCTGCTCTCGAAACCACCGAAAGCCGCCGCGCCGGGTGCGCCGGCGGGTGGCAATCTTAGTTGCAGGGCAGCGGGACGCACAATCGGACATCACGGGCGCGAATCGCCGAGATGCCGCCGACGGCTCTCTCCGAGTCGTCGACAAACCACCCAAAGCGCAATTCACGTCCCGAGACGGCCGTCGTGGACGACAACGTCCTTTATAATTCACGGACTGGAGCCGACTCCTGCCGCTCACTAATAACCCTTGGCGTGGACCGAAGCTCATCGACTGGAAGATGAGCTGCGCAACTCGCGATTCGTTCCCTCGGATAGTGCCAGAATAGTGACAAATGGACTCAGGTGAGCTGAACGTCGACGAACTTCTGAGCAAGTCCACGGTGCGGGAAGATCTCCCTCTGACTGTGAACGGCAATTTCCAATCAGGGGATGATGCTCAGCAGTTGCTCTGCAGTGTGTTCGGGCTCGCCAGATTCTTCGGAGCCGTATTCGATCTGACTGGGCTCGACGGCATCACCATCGCCGACGATTACGTTGCTGCCCTTGCAGGAGTGGATAGAGGCTATCCGGACATGAAGGCGGCGAAGCCGACTTCCGATGAATTCGGTACAGGCTTCGCGATGGCGGTACCGGTACTAAGGAATGGCGAGCATAAGAGCCACGTTGTCCTCCACTCTGCGTTGGTACGCCCGCTGGTCGATCCTGCAAATGAGAGCTACGATTTTGCGGTTCATACGCTCGCTCACGAGTTGGCCCATGTTTACGACCACATGCTGCGAAGCAAGGCGATGCCGAATTACTATGGAAGCCAAACGTGGGATCTTCGTGACGGGGTGCTTGGACAGTTCGCCATGGCCGCGTGGGACGAATACGCCGCATCACGATTGAGTGCTAGCTGGGGTACTCCAGACTACTGCTCCGTCTACGAGGAATCATTAATTTCAATGCTCGGCTCCCTCTTGGCGCGGAGCGATGCGGCCAAACGAGCGTTCGCGCAGGAAAGAAATGTCGAGCGCACGATGACTGAGTTGAGGAACGTGTTTGAAACGTTCTTTGTTCGCAGCTCTTACTTAATCGGTCATATTGACGGGCTGGAAAAGACTGCAGACGACGAAGCGCCAAAATTGACAGCCGCATTAAGCGAGACCACTTGGCTGAACGCGCTCTGGATTCGATATGTCGCTATCCTTCGTTCTTTGTTCGAGAGAATGGACGCCTGGGAGGGCGTGCAGGAGTACCAGCCGCTGAAAGATCTCGGCGAAGAACTTCTTCTGCGCGGCGGCTTGGGTTTCGTGAAACTTCCGACGGGGGGATATTTCGTCGGATTCAATCCCACCAACACGCTGTAACTCCCGCCACCAGGACGGGGAGCAGCGTCGAAATCAGCGCCAGCCCGATTGTCGTGGCGGGGCCCGGTTCCAATTCAGAACGCGGCGGTACGTCCGGCACAAAATTCAGTCGGTTATGGTGAGCATTACTGGAATACGCTTTGATACAAAGCCCGGAGACTTCAGAATGACTAGGGCCGCATAAGAGATGCCGCATTCGAAGGCAAATATCCCGTTGATAGCGAGGTGGATTGTAGCCGGGCCGGCGGCTGGTAGATAACCGTCCCCGGCACCGATAATCCAGTCTACCGAAGAGCCTACCGTGAAGGTGAAGGGACCGACGTCGCGATTGCTCGCAACGTTTATGGCGGCCGTCGCCATGCCGTTCTCAACGTGATGCCTCTTCGCCGAAATAACGACCGATGGCTCGGACACCACGAACCGCTTCAAAGGCTCTCGGCCCGGCACCCTGGTTAAATCTGACATCTCCACTTCGACGGGCACGTCGAAGTGGTCCAGAATGGCCTGGAGGCTTTGCACGGCCCATTGCGGGTAGCGCGGCGATACCACTAATCGGTCGATTAGTGTGGCGAGGTCGACTGGAATTGCGAAGCCGCCTGTTTCTGAGAGGTGAGGCACAGTCATTCCGAAATCGGGATTCCAGTCTTTGTTAACTTGGAACTCTACAATTCCCGACTTCTGCTGTTGGCTCACCTCCAGAGTCGAAGCAAGCGGGGCGGTGAGCTCGCTGCCTGCGAACGCGGGAAGGATAGCGAAGCGGACTTCGCGTTCGAATTCATAACTCCGCCGCTTGCAGAATAAGGGCGCCTCCGGCACGAATTCCGGCCCGTCCTCGACATCTTCAATATCGTGATCAATGTACCGGACGCGCGCGATCACAAGATTACTAGGACCTCCACGGATCGCGGCTTTGATCCGCCCAACATTTGTGCTTAGCGCGATGCCTTCATCTCCGGGAACATAGCGTGACCACATTGCCTCGGATTCGTACTCGTTTTCGTGCCAACACTGGATGACGGCCCGATTTGCATAGAGTTGGTAAAGCCGGTCCACGAAATTCGCTGGCGTCCTGCTCAATCGTCGCCGTAATTGTGCGGGGAGGCTTGCTTCGAAAGGGTCGCCAAACTCCGCAAGTCGTGCAAAATAGACGCTACGCTGCTCGATCATCCACAAAAATCGGCCGATCGGCAGATATCGCCATAGAGTAACAGAATCATCAGGTACGTTCTGGCCAGCGCTGCCCACTGGGAGATCTTAACACTGCGCATCGACTCTGCCTCGTGCTGGCGGAGATTTGATCCACTTTGGAGAAATGGTCGCCAAAGTCCCGATGCTTTGGTTCTATCCAACAAAGCCTTTGAATGCCGCGTCGTGAATGACAAAGGACGTTGTCATCCGCGTCTGCTGTTGTCGCGATGGGCTGTCGCCAGATCTGGATGTGGGAAGTTTCGAGCTTCGGCTCCGGGCGGATCACGCGCTACTCGGAGAATCCTCGGATGTAGTCAGCTCGGACGCGCGGATTCGGTCTGTGGGGGGCGGCAGCGCCCCAAAACGTCAATCTCCCAGAACCGGCTACGGTGCGGCGCTGCACGAGCTGGTTTTCGAGCAGGACGGCGCCAAACTGATGGGGACGCATGAGGGCGAATTCGCGGCCGGGGACCTCAGCGGGGTGGTAGCGGCGAATACCAGGCGGGGTCGCCGACGGCGGTGTAGCCGGAAGGTACCGAGAGCCCTATCGCCAGGAACTTGCTCATCAGGTTCAGCCTGTCCTTCATGCCGGTGTTCATGCTGCCGATGTGCAGGTCGGTGAAGGCGGCCTCCGTGCCCCGTCTTCAGGCCGGGACGTGCCGCTTGATCGAGATGTCCCGCGCATGCTCCCGCGTTTTAGCCACGTCATAGGCGAGCTGCATACGCAGAAGGTGGTCCATGTCCGGCCCGAACGCCTTTTCGATCCGTAGGGCCATTTCCGGCGTCAGCGCGGCCTTGCCGTGCAGAAGGTCGGAAAGCGTGGCGCGGCGCACTTTCAAAATCTCCGCCGCCTTCGACACGTTGAGGCCGAGGGCATCGATGATTTCGGTCTTAATCAGGTCGCCCGGATGGGGCGGGTTCTTCATGGGCATTGCGGCCTCCTAATGGTAGTCGATCAAGTCAATATCGCTCGCGGTGTTCGTCTTTTCGTCATAGCGGAAAATCAACCGCCAGTTTCCGGTGACAGTAAGGCTCCATAATCCTTTCAGGTCGCCTTTAAGCGGATGCAGCTTCCAGCCCGGAAACCGTCCGAGTTGCTCCAGCGTCTCGGCGGTTTCGAGGGCGAACAGAAGTTTGCGCAGCTTGTCGGCCTTCGCGGGTGGCACACCCTTGGCGTTCCCGTCTTCGTGGAGCTGCCTTAGCCCCTTATGGCGAAAGCGGACAAGGTGCATGTCAGCCCTTCATAAATCCAGTATGTACGGTTATACCGTACACGTCAAGCGTCTTGTGGTGAAGGTTAGCCAAGAAGCCCGTTCGTCATCCATCGCCACGAACCACTAAAGCCAGTTGCGAGTCTCCAACCATCGCTGACGACCGAACGAACGTGCGTTTCGTTTCAGTTCTCCGGAACGCTGCAAGGCGGCCAGCTCTCAGGCGCGGTGACCCCGGGGCGAGTGTGGCGAGGCGCGATGCCGAGGTGCGGTGGACCGCCAACCGGCACGCATACTCCAACACTCGCCGCGCCTGACGAGCCTCGTAGCAGGCGAAGGCTAGCTATTGATCGCCGTGTCAAGTGATCGCCCGTCTATGCCTCATTGAATAGCTTCTTCATCTGGTCAGCCAGCTTGATCCCCTTCACTTTGTTCCCCGCTATGTCATCCGTGAGGTCATTCCGTTTCGCCGCTTTTGTGCCTTCAAGCAGGATCAGCCCAATCCGGCCGAACTTGTCGGCGTGCTGCGCGGCAAACCGGGCTAACTTCCGGTGGACATTAACGCGGATATTAACTTGGTGAATGCAGCCCGCTTGCACCTTTTCAACGGCCAAACCGGCTTTTGAGCCCCGTTCGCGGCATAGACCCGGTCACAGGCTGTATCACCATGAAAACAATAGGAAAACCGCCAAAGGGCTTTTTCCCATCCTGTATACTCTAAGTAGAGGCTCTCTCTTTTCCACCGAATGCGCCCGTCGCGGCCACTAGCCGGTCGGGCACCGTTGATATGCCTGGAAACGAAACGACCCTAGGCCCATAAACGGACAGTTACTCGCGCCCGCGGCTCCTCTCTGATCGGCCGTTCGCCGCGCCCGGATCTTTGACAATTGAATAAAATCGACAGGCCGGCGCAGGCGAACCGCGATTGTTTCCGCGCCGGCCAGTCGGCGGCGCTCGGACGGTCAACCCCTTTTGGAAGTAGTTACCCGTAACAAACTATTGTCGTTGCCTCACTATTGCCGCTGTCATCACCCGAATCACAACCGCATCTTTCGCGCCCGCAAGCCTGTCGGCACTCTCGATATGCCCGCGTACCAAACGACCCTAGTCCCACAAACGAACACTATTCCGCGCCAGTCCGGCCGGAGTTCGCACGCGTACTCCAACACTCGCCGCGGCTGACCAGCCTTGTAGCAGGCGTATCATCTCTTGGCCGCCGCGCCGGGTCATTTCTTGGCAGCAGCGCCGCGCCCCGCCCGATTCGGGTTGAGCGCATCCCAGGCAGGGTCGCCGACAGCGGTGTAGCCGGCAGGCAGCGTGGTCCATTCGGGGCGTGAAATGCCGTTCAGATCGTAGACCACCTTGCCGGCGCGAATGGTCAGCTCACAGGTGAACTTGCGGCTGCCATCCATGCGCGCGCCGTACATGTCGGTGAAGCCGAAACGCCCCGTCTCGAGGCGCAAAACCGCGACATCCGCCTCAGAGCCGACCGAGAGATTGCCGAGTTCTTCGTGGTGAATTTCCCTGGCCGGATTCCAGGTGGAACGGAGGATTACATCTTCCACCGAGAGCCCCAGCGCCAGGAACTTGCTCATCAGGTTCAGCATGTCCTTCATGCCGGTGTTCATGCTGCCGATGTGCAGGTCGGTGGAAATGGAATCCGGCAGGAAGCCCTGGCGAATAGCCGGCACGGCGACGCGCCAGGCGAAGCTGCCGCCGCCATGGCCGACATCGAAAATCACGCCGCGTTTACGGCCCTCGATCATTCCCGGGTTGACCTGGCCGGCGTCAGTCAGTTCATGGCGGAGGCCGGAATAACAGTGGGTATAGATGTCGCCCGGCCGCAATTTTTTGGTGAGCAGATCGTATAGGGGCCGCTCGGGATGATCGGTTCCGAAGTCTACCATCACGGGAATGCGGGCGATTGTGCCTGCCTCCACCGCGTGCTCCACCGGAGTCCATTCCGGACCGGCATAATGAGCGGTCTTGATGCCGACGATCGTGTCCTTGTACCGCTTGGCCATATCCGCGGCGGGCGCGGCTTCCATATCGGTAAGATCGTCCTCGAACTTTGCTCCGCGCATCCCGTTTCCCACGATATTCAGAAACGCCAGAACGCGCGTTTTGGAGCGATCGATCACCCGCTGTTTGAAGTCTTCGAAATTCCGCCACCCCGAGCAGCCCGCGTCCGCGACAGTTGTCACGCCTACGCGAAACATGAAGCCATCGGGATAGAGGCTGTTGTCTCCGGCGTAAGAACCACGCTCGCCGGTGCCCGCGTATACGTGAACGTGAATGTCAACCAGGCCGGGCGTCACGTATAGACCGGCGGCATTCACCGTTTTCAGCGCATCTTTGGCGTCGAGACGCGGCGCCACCGCGGCGATCTTCCCTCCCTGAATGGCTACGTCGCGGATCGCGCTGACGCCGCTTCTTGGGTCGATGACGCGCCCGCCGTGGATCAGCAAATCGTAGCGCGCCTGACCATAAAGCCGGCTGGACGTCGTAGAGACCATCAACGCCGAGACCATCAATAGGAATACCCGTCTGAATCTCATATATCTTCACCGCGAGAGATCGATCGCCGCATATATCTTCAGCTCCGGCAGCGTGAACTCGGTGGCTTCCGAATCGACAGAGTAGTCAAGCAACTCTAACTGGGGGCTGCCGGCGGCTGCCAGGCGATGCTTCGGGTATTGTCCGAGCACGCGGACGCGCAGGCCGTCCACCTTTCTTTCGGCGCCCGCGTAATTCAGCAGGTGGACGCGCAATCCATCCGGCAGGGCTGTCAGGCGGGCCACCACGACCTCACTCCCGTAAACCCGGATCGAGCGCCGCTCGTCGGTGAGCTGCGCGCGAACTTCGTGGGCCGCCATCGACGGGTTCTTGGCGTCCTTAAGAGGAAACTCCTTCGACCCGAGCCGCACCGTCAGCTTCAGTTGCGGGCCCGATCCGGAAACCACCTGGAAGAGAAGGTTGTCGCGCACCATCAGGTTCATCACTTCACCGGCAGCCGCAGAGCCGTCGTCGATGAAACCGATATCCGCCACCGGAGCCGTGTCGCTTTCGCCGAGCCCGCTTAGCAACTCGATCATTTCGGCAAATGGCTTCAGGCCGGCCCGGTCGGTATGGACCAGCGCGCTGCCTCCGAAACAAAATGCTTCCGCCGCCGCCAACGCCGCCTGCGCTCCCTGAGCCTCATAAAGAAAGCGGCCCCGCGTGTTTCGCAGGAATCGCCAGCCGCTCGAAACCAGCCAGGGCGCGCGGGTGGCAGAGGCGATATTGGCGCGGTATAGCACGGCGGGCGCCGGCAGCTTCACCACACCGCGAATATCGGCGCGCAGCGCCGGGAATTGGCCGGCCCGCTTCCAGGCGTTGTAGCGCTCCGCGGGAACATAAATGCCGGCGATGCCCGCCTCGCGCAGCGCCTCCACGGATGCGGGCGCTTCGTCCCAGAGCAGGCCGGGTAATAGCGCCAACGCCAGCAGCATCATAATTCGATCTCCCGCAGGCTGATTTCGCTGCCATCGAAAATGCCCAGTCCCAGCTTCGACGCATATTCCACATGGCCTGGCTCGCGAATATAATGGTTGAAATTGGGATCGCGATTATTATTGCCGAGATGCTTGCGTGAGCGGTCGAAGATCGAAATTGCGCCTTCCAATTTGCGCCTGGCCTCAACTAACTCGATCAGTTTCGCATCCATGGCCACCGGATCGGTTCCGAAGCAAAGCTGCTTGGGGTAGAAACGGAAGCGCCGGTTCCTGCTGAACGGGCCGGCGTGCCACACTCCCGCGAGGCTGTCCATAATGTGGAGCACCACCCGTGACGGCAGCGGCTGCACCGCCGCCAGCGTGCCGATGAACGAATAGGTGAACGTTTTTTCAGACTGGTGCGAGCGGGCTACATTGGAAAAATTGCCATAAGCGATGTTCTTCAGGCATCCGGTCACGCCCGACGCCTGGTGCTCCTTGGCGTTGGGGACATTGATAATCTTGGTGAAGCGGTCTGAGACCAGCCGCACCAGGTTACTCCGAGTGTCGTCTTCCCCGAAGAAGCAGGTCTCGACGTACGTGTGAGGGTCGTAACCCAGCACGGCGCCTCGCGCGAAGTCTCCCTCGGCGGCAAGCACGTTGACGCCCGCTGGGACGTATGAGGCATAGTTCACGCTGCGCAATTGGTTCGCGAAGCGTTCGTATATGTAGATCCGGCTGGCAGGGACGCCCACCGCCATGACGTTTTCGACGATGCCCGATACTACCTCGGGACTGGATCGAATCTGCGGAGCGCCCGAACAGTTGACTTTGATGCCGATCGCGTCTTCCGGCGCGATGAAGCGCGCCCAGGCGTCGGCGGGGCGGCGTTCACCGGTCAGCTCCTGCATTCCGGCGTCGAGCATCTGTCGCACCACCGTCCGGCTGACGGCATCGGTTTGCGCGTCGATCGCGCCTTCCGCATGCACGCGGACGACGCGTCCCGGATACGGCCCGGGCATGGCGGTTTTGGCCTCCGCATGAAACGGCGTTACCACACGGTAGACCGGCTGATCGGCGGCTTCAGCGGCCAGCGGAGCTACAGCCGCGAGCTGCAGGAAACATCTTCTCTCCACGGTGATGTAGAGTATAACTCAAGATGTAGCCTATAACTCAATGCTATGCCAAAGCGGGCAAAGCGGGTGCGTAACCGATCTGGGGGAGACGGATTCAGAGGCTGCCGCGCCGCAATCTCGCCGGCCTTTTCCATTCACGGTAACCCATTGACTGTACTGGCCAAGCACGTGGCGCACTGGGCGCCCTCTGGGCACATGCGTGCAGCGTTCACACTTCCCAGAAACCTCGCGGACAGCCACGTGTATACCGAACCAGCGCGGAATCTTTGCCTTGCACGGAAATACACTTCTGCGCGGTGGCAAAAAAGACGAGGTTTCTGCCGCAAGAGACGCTCCCGAAGGGATCGTCTGTCGCTCGTGTGAACGCGATATGTTTCACAGCTTCTAAGACGGGCGGAGTTACTGCATTTGGAAAAGGGAGTCGAACCCTCCCCAAAAAAGCCGGCCCCCTCGGGAGGCCGGCTTTTCTATCGGGCGGGTTAGAGGGCTAGAAGATGAGCTTGAGCGCGAGCTGCACGCGCCGCGGGGCGCGGAAGGTGCTGATCTCGCCAAATACCGTGCTGGTGATGTTGGTGCTGGCAAATCCGTTGGGATTCACCCAGTTGAGCGTGTTGAGGGTTTCGAAGCGGAATTGCGCCTTGAGCCGATTCTCGGTCAAGTTGAAGTTCTTGATCAGAGAAGCATCCAGATTAAAGAATCCGGGCCCGCGGACAGTCCCGCGGCCGGCATTGCCGGGCCGCACGGCGCCTTCCGGCACCGGCGCGAAGCAGGCGATGTTGAACCAGCTCAGGCCCTGGGCGCTGCTCTGCGCGGAGCCTCCATACGTCTTCGGCTGGTTTACCCCCGGATTGCAGACCATGTCCGGGCGGGAGCTCGCGGAGCTGGAGCCGAGGAGACCGAGGCCGGCCGGATCTACGCTCGAAGTGGTGACGGTCAAGGGCAGGCCGGTGTAGCTGGAAAGGATGCCCGAGACCTCCCAACCCTTCAGCGCGACGGCGGCCGGGCCATGGCCGTTCTTGTATATCGGGATGATATACACGTAGTTCAGGACGAGATTCTGCTGCCGGTCGCCAGGGTACGGACCGTATTCGCCCTCATGCCAGTTGTAGCTGTTCTGCGGAGCGTTGGAGCGGTCGGACCCGTTGTCGGTGAGATTCTTCGACCAGGTATAGGCGCCGCTGAACAGGCCCGCCGCGCCGAAGCTCTGGTGGAAAGTGACCTGCAGCGAGTGGTAGTTGGAATCGAACGCCGTTTCGACGGTGTTGATGGCGTTATATCCCAGGTAAGGCCGGACCGCATTGATACGCGGATCGTCGGAAGTAACGAAAATCGTGGTGCCGGGACCGGTGGTGCCCGTACCACTCGTGGTGTGCAGGCCGGCCGCGAGGGCCGCGCCGGGATAGGCCTGATTGATGTCCACAATGCCGAGCAGGTGGGTGCCCTTCGACCCCACATAAGCCACCTCGAGCAAGGCGCTCCTGGTTAGCTGGCGCTGAATGGTGAAGTTCCACTGCTGGCTGTAGGGCACTAGCGCCGGGATTTGCGTGGCATGCAGGACCAGCGGCGAGGTGATGACGCCAAGCGCGCCGGCCGTGACGTCGGAGAAGGACGCGTTGGAATAGGTCACGCTCTGCACGAACGGCGGGTTTGCAAAGATGTTCTGCTCATAGGTTCCGAACAGGGAGGCGTCGTAATAGATTCCGTAGCCGGCCCGGATGGAAGTCCGGCCGTTGCCAAACGGGTCCCACGCCAAGCCCAGCCGGGGCGCAAAGTTCTTGTAGGTGTTATTCGCCACTACATCCCCGAACGGCGAATTCTTGCCGCCGATAATGATCCCGTCCACCGGGGGGTTGGCGACGGCGATGGGAGTCACGTAGTTGCCGTTGGCCGGGTTGATGGCGGGCGCGGAGCTGGCGGTGTAGAGAGACGGATCGAAGTTGTCCATGCGGTTGTTGGCGTCGGTCGGCTGGCCGAAATAGCTCCAACGCACGCCCATGTACGCCGTGAGCCGCGGGGTGACCTTGAAATCGTCCTGCACGTACGCTTCATTCTGCCAGGCCCAGACGCTGGGAGTGATATCCGTGGAAGGCATGGTGAAGGTGGATACGTTGCCCAACAGGAAATTCGCCCAGGATTGCTGGAAGGTGCTGGTTCCGGTAGGCGCCCCGGAATTGCTGAAGGCGAAGGTTCCCTGTTGGCTGGCGGCGTTCTCGGTCTTGTTGTACCGGTTGAGGGTAAAGCCGAATGCCAGAGTATGGCGGCCCTTGATCCAGGTGAGCTTGTCGAACGCGGCGTAGTTCTTGTTGTAATCGTTGTAGGGGCCATAACCGGCAAGGGGCGTTCCGCCCGTGAAGGAAAGGTTGGGAACCACGCCCTGCGTGTTGGCGAACGGTTCTATGGGGTTGATGTCGGGATTATTCACCTTGGCCGTAAGTCCCTCGGGCGTCGACAAAATGGCGCTTTTGGTGAAGTTGAAGCCGCCATCGTTGATCAGGTTCGGCCGAAGGATGTTCACGGCGTGAATGGTATAAGCCCGGCCCGGCGAGTTGGTGTGGGTGGTGCAGCCGTTGGGAATAGTGGAACAACTGAACAGCCCGCCGGGTTCGGTAGTGGGAATGGTGTCATTCAGGAATTTTCCCCACACGGAAAACTTTTCGTTGAAAGCCTGGTCGATGCGGACCAGTTCCTCGCGGAAGTTCAGCAGGGTGCTCTCTGGGAAGAAGCCCGACGTGGTGGCGACGGTGGTCGAGCCGCTCAGCAGCGGCACTTTGCTCCAGATGTCCTTGATATAGGCGACCGCGTTGGCGTTGAAGAGGTTGGTGGGGATCTGGGTCACCGGCGCCGAGCCCGCCGGGCAACCAACGCCGGCTGCGCTGGTGATGGTGGTGATGCAAACCGGCTGGACAAAATTGCCTTGCAACATTCCGGTGGTCGGCAGAGTGGGGTTGAGGGTGGTGTAGTTGATGATGCGCGCCGCCTCCTCGGAGTAAAAGAAGAACGTCTTGTTCTTATCGCGGTTGTAATGGCCCAACGGAACCGGGCCGCCGATGGTGCCGCCGAAATCGTTCCACCGCACGGGGCTCTGTTTGGCATAGCAGGTGGAGGTGAAATTGAGGGTGCAATTATTCTGCGGGTTGGCCCTGTCGACCATGTTCAACTTATTCGCGTTATTGGCCCAATTATTCGCGTTGAGGGCGTCATTGCGGAAGAACTCGTACAAGTCGCCGTGGTACTGGCTGGTTCCACTGCGGGTCACCACGTTGATCTGCGCTCCGCCGGCCCGGCCGGTGTCGGCGGTATAGGAGCTGCGCTCCACCTTGAACTCGGCAGTGGCGTCGATGCTGGGAAAGTAGCCAAGGGTCTGGTTGCTGCCACGATCGATGTTGTCGGCTCCGTCGACCGTCCAATTGTTGGCCGAGTTGCGCATGCCGTTCACTGAATACGGAATGGTGGTGGTAGTGCCGGAAGCGCCGGTGACGCCCTTGAACAGCTCGTCTACGGCGCCCTGGTTACTCACGCCAGGCATCAAGCTCACCAGTTGGGCGAAGTTGCGTGTTCCGAGCGCGAGCTCGCGCACCTGCGTTCCATCGATGGTGGTGGAACTGGCGGGCGTGCCGTAATCCACCTGTGCCGCGGATTCTTTAACCTCCACGGTTTCGGTCACCGCTCCGACCTCCAATTTGACGTTGAGCTTGAGATCGTCGTTCACGTTCAGCACGATGCCGGTCAGATCGTAAGCCTTGAAGCCCGCGGCTTCCACCTTCAGGGAGTAGTTGCCGATCGGGATCAGCGGCGCGGAATACGAGCCGCTGGCGTCCGTGATAACCGTGCGCACTATCTGGCTGCGGTCCGTGTTCCTGATCGTTACCTTGGCGTTCGGCACGGCGGCGCCGGCCGGATCGAGAACGGTGCCTTCGAAAGCGCCGGAAATGTCTTGAGCGGGAAGGCAGGCCACGCCGAGGGCTGCCAGGAGACCAACGGAGAGCAGTTTCTTCACGATTAACTTACAGCCTAGCGTCTTCTTCATATTGGAAAAACCCCTTTCTGTGAATCCCCCAAACAAATGCTTAACTTGTGGATATAATAGCGCGATTCCTTGCCGGGGAAAATAGGGTTTTTTGGAGGGGCGGAGTGCGTTCGCACGAGCGCAGGACGATCCTTGGCAGGGGCGTCTCTTACGGCAGAAACTAAAGGCGTCCCGGCGCTGCGGGAATGGATCAATGTGTTCAATTCGGGCAACAACGGCCGCAGCGGATACCTCAATTTCAACGGCAGGTTTACGGGGCAGAATGCCCTGAATCCGTCCGCCACGCTGGGCGAAGCGGATTTCATGATGGGCCTTCCCGGCGACCTGGGCCGGGGATTGCGATCGGGTACCTGGGCCAGCGGTCGACAGTTTGGGCCGCATACTTCCAGGTCGACTGGCGCGCCACCAACAACTTGACCCTGAATCTGGGACTACGTTGGGAGTATCACACGCCATGGGCGGAGGTGGAGAACCGGCAGGCCAATTTCAATGAGTTCAGCGGATAGTTGGAATTGGCTGCGCCGCTGCCGGCGAATCTGGCTGCGCCGCCGGGACCGGCTCCGCTGAGCACCTACAAGAAAGATTTCCAGCCTCACAGTCGGATATGTGGGACAACATGGCGATCGCCTGATGGTGGCCATGCCGTATTCCGGAACGAGATCGTCAATGGCGCGGTAGTTTCAGGTCCATATCTTGCCGGCAATCCGACGCTCCGCGCGGAGATCGGCCAGATTTCGGGAACCTGTTCGTGCGCCAGGCAGAAATACAACGCGTTACAGGCCACCCTGCACAAGCGCTTCGGCATGGGGCTGACATACCAGGTGGCGTTCACGTATTCGCGCGGCATGTCCGATTCCATCGGCTACTATGGCCAAGGCGCCCAGGCAGGCAGCCAATCCGCTTACTGGCAAAGCCTCTTCAACCAGCAGTCGGAATTCGGCCCGACGTACTTCGACGAGAAGTTCAACTTTGTCCCCTCGGTGGTTTACGAGTTGCCGTTCGGGCGCGGGCGCAGATACGGGTCGGCCTGGAACAAGGCCGTTGACGGCATGTTTGGCGGTTGGCAGCTTGGCTCCATTTACACGGCCCACGCCGGCTTCCCCCTGGCTATCAAACTGGCAAGCGACCCCTCGGGTACCGGAGCACGCAGCTACCGGACCAACGTGATCGGCACGCCGCACGATCCGCACGAGGTTGGGCCGGGCAACACATGGCTCGATGTCACGGCTTACGCCACTCCGGCCTTGCACACGTGTCGGAAATGCTTTTTGCATCGTACCCGCGAGTCGGAAGGGCAGCACGAACGCCCCCAAGACGATTCCAACCGACGGCGACGGAGCTTCCGCCGAAGCTTCCGTTTAGCGAGCGGGTGTCAATCCCACAATCGCGGTTTGCCATCCATTCGCCGATGACAATGTAAACGACGAAGCGTACGATGCCGCGGCAGCGTTGCTCTTATGAGCGGGCGCAAGGTAGCGTGTCACGGAGGAGTCTCGGTACCAGCCGGCGCCGGGAGTGGCAGCCGCTCCGTTTTCCGTCTTTACCCAGGAGAGTAGCAACGTATGCTCTGGTACTGAGATTGACGTTGACGCAGCGCTGGTGGAAGTGTTCCCATCTCCTGGGTCCGCTATGGCTGAGACAAGTGGCCTGCTGGTTCCGTCTGTGCCGGACACAGCATATACCTGTACCACCAATGGGGCCGGATTGCTTAATGTCACAGTGATTGTATGACTCGCACTCGTGGCGGGAGAATTACAGTAGTACACGGCTCCCAGCATTGGAGAATTCGCTCCAATAAACACCGCAGGGCCAGCCAACGGAGTCCATCTATTTCCAACTGAGTCGGTAAAACCGCTAATCGCCACCTCTAGCGACAGCCACGCGTTGTGCGTGCCGACAAACCCAACCAGAGTGGTTGCGCCAGTGCTGCTGAAGGCTGAGGATGTGTGCGTGATCAGCGCGCTTGAGTTACGGTAGCTCTCGGAGGCGATAGGCTCCGGCCCCTTATTAATAACGATCGGCTCGGTTGCCAGGGAGGCGCTGACCGTGTCAAAGCCTTCCTGTGCCCCCGATAGATCGCGCTTCACTTCGGAAGGGGCAACTCGCTTGGGCTCGGGTGGTGCGGGAGCGGTTGCAGGAACCGGGTAGTCGGAGTGCGCGCTGCCCCTTGAGAACAGTGCGCCTAGAAGCGCTATTCCAAAGAAAACTAAAACCGCAGCGAAGCGCCCACTCATCCGCTTTGCGGGCTTATTCCTTTTGCAATGGGGACAAAAGCGGGCGTCGGCGCCGACCTGTCCCCCACATTCACTACAGGCTTTAAGCGACATGGTCCCCAAGCGTAGCTGGCAATCGCAACGCGAAGACAAGGCACACGGCCCAAATGAATGTGAATTTAAGCACAAGCAACTCCAGAAAATATTCTAGGCTATGGCACGCGGCCGTGAATAGTGTCCGTTCGGACACTATCTATTCGTCTGGGATTGTGCCATCCGCTAGTTGACCAAGGAGCGCGAGTTCAGCGAAACGGCCTATTACAAGGCCGATCATGCCGTTCAGAAGCGGTCTCGATCTGCTCGCTGCGCGAGAATTCTAAGAGACCGAATTCTTAGAATGGGACGAGCTAGAAACTAACCTCGTTGAGTTCCATTATGCCCATTACTCAACCCGCCGATATCCAATAGCTTAACCTAAATCGATATCGCGTATGAGCGGCGTATCGTCGGGATTCTCCTTGACGCGCTTGAACAGCTCGTCGAACTTCTTCTCCAGCACCTTGCCGTGCGATTTTTCGGCTTCGAAGTTCTTGCGGAATACTTCCTCGCGCCGTGCTTCTTCGCCCTTCAACTTGGCGACTTCAGCGGCCAGGTCTTCGATGGGGCGCGGCCGCTCCGGGACGGTGTGCGCGATTACCGCGCGCGTTTCGGGATCGAGGGTGAGAATGGCCTGGCAGCACGGGCACTCCACCTCAAACATACCTTTAGCCATGGAACCATGGTAATCGAACATGGTAATCGACGGGGGTGGAAATGATACGGGGCCTGTGGTTTTGCCACAGGCCCTGAAGAGAGACGGTTGTGAAGGGGTTAGCGGAAAGTTAGAAGAGTGTTATGCGAGGTGACTGGTTGTGGGGAGAATCGTACCGAAGATCAACCGTCTCTCCGAGGGCCTGTGAAATCTTAGTCACGCCCACCTAATAGCAATCGTCTCGCCAAACTAAAGGCCCTTTAGAATCAGTGAGCTGTAACGGAGATGGCAAGAAAATGCCGAGCTGGTGTATGCAAAATTGGCGCCGGAGTGTCTACTTCGTGTTCCAAAGTGACGCAAAGTGCTTATGCCGGCGATTAAGTTGCTGTTGACGGTGAGGAGCCTTGGGCGGTAGCGGACTTGGCCGCACACCGGCGCCAACGGTCTCCGAATCCCCGTTCACGGAGATATGGCGTGTTCCCGGTTCTGCGCCGGTGGGGCGGTCCATTTCCACCGGCGGCTTGCGTCGGCGGCATCGAGCGTCTGCTGGGCGGCAATCGTGTTGTAGACGGCAGAGGCGCCGGGTTCCAGCTTCTTCTGTTCGGCATCGAGCGTCTGCGCTTTAGCTGCCGATAGATATTGGGCGCACCGGCATCAGAACGGTTAGTACGTTATGTGCGCGCACACGCACCCAATTCTCCACGCTGCAACGGCTCGCAGCGGGCTACTCCGGCGACGGTCAAGGCCCGACACGCGCACCCGGTTCTCAAGACGCCGCTACCCCGCTTGCTGCCGGCGAAGCGTCGGGCGATGGGGCTCGCGATCCAACCCTGGTCCGTGTTCACCGGCGGATTCACCACCGGAATCTGTTGCGAGTTGCTGCCCGCCCGGGTAATCGGTGGCGCTGCCTTGCAGGACATAGCTGCCGGGCGCCGGGAAAGGGCGTCAGGATCGTTTGCGGGGGCGCCAAGGGCGCCCGTGTCGAAGCGGGCCGCTCGCCTCGGCCCAATTCACTGTGATCGTCCCGCCTGCGGGAGACACTCGGTCCGCCACCGTCGCCGAATAAGTCGCCGTAGCCGGTAACCGCCGTAGCCGGTAACGTGGAGATGGCCGGATCGCCGTCCGCTCCGCGTGGCGGCATTTCACGCGCCTGAGACTTTATGGCGATCCGCCGCTTTCACAGCCAACCCACGCGCGACCGAGGTGAACTCATTTCCGGTGCGGATCCTGGCAGCGCCAAAACGTGTCTCGAAGATCCGCTGGACGGCCGGCACGAACGATGAACCGCCGGTGAGAAACACCATGTCCACGTCTTCAGCTCCGGCTCCCGACGTTGCGATGAGGGAGTCGATGCAGGCCTCGATTTGCCCAAGCTCATCCGCGATCCAATCCTCGAAATCGGTTCGTTCCACGGTAGACTGAATCTCGATGACGCCATCGGCAAACCGGAATTGAGCTACCGTATTCTCCGACAGGTCGCACTTCACCTTTTGAACCGCGCGATGCAGATCGTATCCCAGATCTTCTTTGATCAGGTGGACCAACGCTTCGATCTTCTCGGGCTCGAATGCCGCCGGTTTGCCGCTATTCAGCATGTTCATCACGCTGCTCGTGCGCAGAAAAGAGAGGTGATGCCAGTGTTCAAGTTTGGCGTAGACCCAGTTCGGAACGGCCGGCAACACTTTTTTCATCGACCGCGCCGAGGACCCTCGCCCCAGGGCCGGGGAAACCAGATTCCGGACGATCTTGGCGTCAAAGGCGTCGCCGGCGAGTCCGACGCCGCTATTGCCGAGCAAATCCGCGGGAGTTCTGCCGCGTTTGCGGATGTGGGGGCCGACGTGCAGCAAGGAGAAGTCGCTGGTACCCCCGCCGAAGTCTCCGATCAGAATGAGCTCGTCATGATCCAGCGTGGACTCGTAGTAATGCGCCGCCGCGACCGGTTCAAGCTCGAAGGTCACCGATTCGTATCCGGCGAGGTGGAAGGCCGCCATCAGCCGTGCTTCCGCAAAGCTGTTGTCCTCTTCCTTATCGGCGCCAACGAAGCGCACCGGCCGCCCAACCACCGCGGTCTGAACCTGCATTCCAAACTGAGCCTCGGCCTTTTCCCGCAGATCGCGAAGGATCCGGGCGATGAGATCCTCAATGGTCAGGCGCCTTCCGAAAACGTCGGTGCTCTTGAGACTGCGGCTGGTGAGGAAAGACTTGAGCGATTGAACCAGGCGACCCTTCGTTTCGGCGGCAAGATACTCCTCGATGGCAGCCGGGCCGCTCCAGGATTTGATTCTGCTAACCCCGCGGTCCTTAACTTGTTCGAGGTACAGCAAGGAGCGATAAGCATCGGTGAAACCACCCGCATGCGGAAATCGGGCAAGCTCGATTTCACCTGAGCCGTTGGCGCGAGCGATGGAGCTATTCGTCGTGCCAAAATCGATGCCGATTGCGAGTGTGCTCATGCAGAATGCCCCGCAGGGCGAACGCGCGGAGGGCGCGAAGGCCCTGCTGTGCGTCCAGTGCGCCTTTTAGACGAAGGCTTCGATCCAGGCGGCTTGGCCGCTGCGAGAATCCGGAATCATTCTATTCTACGCAATGCGGCAAATCGCGCGTAGGTGATGGAGCGTCACCGGGCGCGTAACCGGACTGGGGAACAATGGCTGAGACCGCCGGGTTGACAGACGAAACTAGCATGGCCCGGGGCGGGCCACCCGTGATGATGAAAAGTGGGCGGGGGCTTGACAGGTTCGCTAGGCTGGAAGTACTTGGGCTGTTCGTTTGAGCGGCTATTTTCGAGACAAAGCGGCCCGCGTTGATGCGCAAGGGCTGGCTTTTTGCGGGGCAGGCGCTTTCGCCTGCCAAGTGCGGCTGAGCCTCGAAATCCCCGAAGCTGTTAAGTACCCGGCGTTGACCCGGCATCATCTGCTGGCGGCCCCACTTTCCGGCGCTGAGTCGGGAATTGCCGCTGCCTGGATCGTTTTGCGGGAGGTTGTTCCGGTAACGCCCAGCAACTCAAACCGTTGCCACCCCCGGCCACAAGGGAGCGGCGCGATTCACATATCCTCACGGAGAATCGGATCGTCGCAGAGATCGACCACCATCGAGTGCGGACTCCACTCGAACCAGCGTTCGAATGCGTCCAAGCCGCGCTGATGCGGCCATGTAGAATGCGCAACATACCAGCCATCCAGTTGGTCCTCGAAAATCTGGCCGCACTTCACTTCCAGATACGCGCGGGTGTGTTCCTCGCTCTCACATTCCTTAAGGAGATAAACCGTCGGGTCTTCCTGCAGATCTTCCAGACTCAACTCGTGGCTGGTTGGATCTACCCGATGCAGCCAATCGAGGAATGGCTTGCCGGGCCTCACTATAATTGCGGTTCGGTTGATGGCGATCATTTTGTCAGCGTCCGATTTCCCTCTCACGCGGCCTGTCGATAATATTAATTCAGGATTCCGCCGAAACCGAACGGCGATTCCGGGAGGGAGCGAAGAGAGACGGCATGAGCACGAAGCGAAAAGGGAAAGACACACCGGCTAAGCAGGGCACTCGCTTGAGCAAGGCACGGCTTGATGAGCTTGTCGAAGAAGCGTTGGTCGATGCATACGGCGATTCGGAACAAGCGACCAGCTTCTACACAATGATGGAAAACGACCTCCGGTTGCCTTTTGAAACGGAGATTCTTGGCGCGGCGGCCACCGTGGAAAGCATCGATATCACCGAAGACGATCAGTTGGTGGCCGTTTGCCGGAAGGGCAAGACCCGGCAGCGGATCTCGCTTACGGAATTGCCGCTGCCCTCGCCGCCTCCTGAGGGGGCCGAGTGGATTGTTGCCTACCGGTACTGGCGAACCGGCGACGTGTGAGCGCGCGGGTCAACGAGAGCCGGACGAGCGTCGCCTTATATTGGAATGCCATCTTATGGCCAAGTTCGGCTCATGACCACCCCGGTGAAGCCGCCAGGATTCAAGCGTAGAGCGCTGCCCGAAAAGGCCGAGCGCTCGGAGCGGCTCGGGACAGCTCGGGACAGCTCCGGACAACGGGCAGGCCATGGGCCCGCGCCACTAAGACTAAGCCTCGGCTGCCAGCGAGATCATCGGCTTGTTTCTTGCCGGGCGTTTGTCCCCCGCGGCTAGGAGGTAGCCGGCGTCCCGTAAGGCGCGGCGGAATGCCGCTTCGGAGGAGGCGGCCACCACCAGGTGCCGGTCCCCGGCCAGCATGCAGTGCTTGCGGGTCCGCGTGTCGTTGGCGATTAGCGTGGCCAGCGCTGCGTCGGCGCACTCAACCAGGCGGGCAAGTCCCCGGTCGTGGACCTTGGTAGTTCGCCCGGCCACGTCGTCGAGCAGGCGCGCGACCGTGCCGGGGAGCGCCTCGCCGCTTCGCGCGGCCAGGAATTCGCGGATTTCCTCCATCTGCCGGCCCGCCTCAATGGCGGCCAACAGCTTGCCACTCTCCAGTCGCCAGACAAAGTCCGAAACGGGGGTTGCATACGCATTGAGGGCCAGGCGGTCGCTCTGCTCAAGGTCTGAACCGGCTGCCACAATCTCCATGTTCGGCAGCACCCGGAGCACCGGTTTTACCTCCATGGGCGCCGACCGATATTCCGATTCCACGTCCAGGCAATAGGCTCCGAGCGGCGTGAGCCGGAAGTACATCAGGCCGTCGTAACGGCTGAAGAAGGGGAGATCGTCCGTGCCCCACAACCCGCGGAAGTCGCGGCGAGCGCCCGCGGGCGGGATGAGCGCGACATCGATTATGCCGAGCGTGGCAGCGTACTCGAGCAGCAGGCTCATGAGGTAGCGCTGGTCAAGGAAGCCCGCACTTCCGTCATAACCGAGCGAGCCGTACTGTTGCTCGCAGATGTACAAGCCCCAGGCATCGCGGGTGGCCGAGAAGTCGTTGCCCGAGGCCTTCATGTACCGGATGAAGTCTTCGGTCGCGATCCATCCGCCGGGCGGGCACTCGGCTAGGCTATCGGCAATGGCTTCCCGCCGGCCGGACACGGCTGTGAGTCCGCGCTTTCCTTTGCCGGTTTGACCCTTGACGCAGTCGATGCGCGCCAACTCGTCGATTATGCTCGTGTTCATCCACTTCGTCCACAGCGTGCGGATGGTCCCCGCAGCCGGTTCGGAGAGCGCCTTGCGGCCTGCCTTGGTGAGTTGCAGCTTCGTCCCCGAGAGCTGGGCGAGCCCTCCCGCCTGGATGAGCAGCGGCCAGGCGAAGGCGCGGATCGGTCCGGCGTTTTCGTCGTGCCACTGGTTCTTGGGCGGCACATGCGGGTAGTAGTCGCCCTGATCGAGGATGGCTGCTATGGCTTCGACGGTGGATGCCGACGCACGGCGCGTGCTATCGCTCACCGCCACCTTTCCGGTATCCACAAGGCGGAGGACGGAGAGCAGCTCCCGCTGCGCCGGCCGCTCCGTCTCGTGCACGGCGAGAGGCACGTCCTCAGTCCCCGTTTCACGGATTCGCTCCTTCTCATTCCAGCGCACGAACGGACACTCGTAGACTGGCGGGAGCCGATCGACTGCGGCGATCGCCGTCTGGCGGGGCTCCGGAACGAAGGCCATGAGCCGCGCCTTGAGATCGGCTGGCATCACTTTGTTCCGATAGAAGAAAAGGCAGAGCGCCGACGGGGTTTTGTCGTAAGTGCGCGCGCCGGGGAAGCCCCATTCCGGATCGCGGCCGTACTTGGCGCGGAACCGGACGCCCTCAAACTGCGAATTCGGCGAATGGACCGTCTCGGCTACGGCCGCACGTTGCAAATCGTCAAGGCCCTCCCAGACCGCGCGCACCCGCTCGCCCGCGAGATACCGGACAATGATCGCGATGATGTCCGCCTTTTTGCCTGACACTTTCTGCCCGGTCAGCGCGGCGAGCTTCCTGAGTTCGTCCGTGTTTACGGAATCGAGGCCGATTTCCAGGGTGGGTAATTCGTCGTCGTAGGTGTTATAGTGCATGGCTGCTCCGATGGCGCGCGGCGTGGTTCCAAAATTAGGACTTATTACGAAAAAAGACTCGTCTCGAAAAAAGGCTTGTCACAAAATACCCTTGCCATTTCGACGCGGCGCGGGAGGACGAAGCGCGTTCACACGAGTGTGAACGCTGCACGCATGAGTGCGTGCGCCACGAAACGGCCTGACAACATCTACCCGTCGGCTATTCTCCTTTTTACCTTTGCTATTCTCCCACTTGCCTTGCCATTCTCTTATGTGCTTTGGCGCGAGCCGGCCGGCGCCGCGGCAGCGTACGTTTTCACTTTGGCGGCGCCTTCGGCCGGGAGGCGGGCTTCGCCGCCGGTTTCCGGGGCTTTTCCGCGACTGGCGGTTTACCGGGCTTGCTCTTTCCAGCACTTACTACCGTGGTCTTTTTGGCGGCGGCTCCTTGGGCCATGTCCAAACCAAAGATGCCGGACAGGTCGCCGCCACCAAGGATCTTCGATGCAGCCGGAGCTTTGGCCAAGGACGCCGCTTTACCAGCTTTAGTTATGAGCTCGGCGTGGTCCACGTCATGCAGCCGGAACAGCAGCTCGGGTTGCCGGTCAAACCGCGCGCCGATGCCATAGAGCACCGCGGCAACATGCTTGCACATATCCGCCCAGTCGGGGCAACTGCACGAAAGCGCGATCTCTTTCGGCGATGGGAACAGGCCCGTATTCTGCCTGCAGATCCTTTCCATGACGCCCTTGGAGAACCGCCCCTGAAGAAGCTCGACCAGCGAATCGATCGCGCCCGAACAGTCCGTGCAGATGGATTGCCAGCGAGCCTTCGCGACTGGAGTAACCTTCACCGTGACCTTGTAAATTTCCGTGCCGCTGACCAGCGCATTGATCGTGCCGGGAGCGATTTGCAGATCGATCACCGAACCGTTGCGCACATAGCTGCGCCCGCGCGGCAACCGGTTGGCAAAATCGCTATAGCGCTCGAGGTTATCGCACCAAGCCTCGCCCCAGAAGGTCTCGACGATGGTGCGGCCTTCCACGATTACCGGCGAGACGAGCTGCCCTTTCTTCTTGCGCTTCTCCATCTCGCGGGCCGCTTTCCGCCGCCGCTCCGCCACCGATACATAAGGTCTCCATCCGTAGCCGCCGTAACCCATCGATTTACGCCTCCTTCAGTGCCTTATTCATGTCGAGCGCAACCAGTCTGAGCAACTCCTCGTCTTTCATCTCCGTCAGCAGCAGATCGGCGCCGCCTTCCAGCAAGCTGGTCGAAAGCTGGCGCTTGGATTCAATCAGCTCGTCGATTTTCTCTTCTACAGTACCCCGGCAAACGAATTTATGCACCAAAACGTTTTTGGTCTGGCCGATGCGGAAGGCGCGGTCCGTGGCCTGGTTCTCCACCGCGGGGTTCCACCAGCGATCGAAGTGCACTACATGCGACGCGGCCGTGAGGTTCAGGCCCGATCCACCCGCCTTGAGCGAGAGTACGAAGAACCGTTCGGCTTCGTCTTCCTGAAAGCGGCGCACCAGCTCTTTGCGCTTCTTGACCTCCGTGGCTCCATGCAGCACCAGGCCTGGCCCTCCGAAGACCGAGCCGAGGAATGCCGCCAGGGGAGCCGTCACCTCGCGAAACTGGGTGAAGACGAGCATCTTTTCCTGCTTGGCGGCGATCACTTCGGCGATCTCGCGCAAGCGTCCCCATTTGCCGCTGTCGTCTTCGCTCCACGCGCCGTCGCCGAGCCACTGCGAAGGATGGTTGCAGATCTGCTTGAAGCGCATCAGAAACGACAATACCAAGCCCCTGCGCCGAATCCCCGTGGCCTCCGCAAGCTGCTGGCCCAGGTCCAGCACCGCCTGTTCGTAGAGGGCCGCCTGTTTCCGGCTGAGCGGGCAGAAGGCTTTGATCTCGGTCTTGTCCGGCAAGTCCGCGATCACAGATTTATCGGTCTTCAACCGCCGCAAAATGTACGGCCGCACCAACTCGCGTAGAGGACCGTAGGAACCGTCGCGTCTTTCCGCAAGGCGTTTGGTGAAGCGCGTAAACTCTTTCGCCGACCCCAGCAGGCCGGGGTTGACGAAGTCGAAAATGGACCACAAATCGCCCAGCCGGTTCTCGACGGGCGTGCCCGTGAGCGCCAGTCTGGCGCGCGCGTTGAGCTTTTTGACCGCGCGAGTTTGCCGGGCGTCCGGATTCTTGATGGCCTGCGCTTCGTCGAGGACGACCAGCCGCCAGGAGCGCTCCGCGATCCACGGAATGCGGAGCAGCGAGCCGTAACTGGTGATCACCAGATCCACATCCCGCAGGCGCTCCGCTGCGAGGGCCTTGAGCTCGGCCGCCGGAAGCGCGGAGGGATGGGCGATGAGCGCCTTCAGGCCGGGCGCAAAGCGTTCCATCTCAGAAGCCCAGTTGGCGAGCAGCGAAGCCGGAGCTACCAGCAGGCTTGGGAGCAGGCTTGGGGGCGAACTTCGCTCTGGCTTACCCTGGCGCTTCAGGACGAGCAGCAGCGAAAGCACCTGAATGGTTTTGCCCAGCCCCATGTCGTCGGCAAGACACGCGCCGAGACCGAGCTTGGCGAGCAGATAGAGCCAGCGCACGCCCACTTGCTGGTAAGGCCGCAGCGTGCCGTTCAGGGCTGGCCCGGGGTCGATATTCCCCAGCCCTTCCGGGCCGCGCAGCCCTTGCAGCGTCTCCGCGAGCCAGGGACCCGCGACCACCTGAGACCAGTCGGCATCGGGGCCGTCGTCGGCGGGGGCGGCGTCGTCAGTACCGGCGCCGGAAACATTGGCTCCCGCGACCAATCGCATGGCGTCCCCGAAGGCGAGACCGTTCTCGGCTGCGGTCCTCTCGACCTCGCGGAAGCGCTCGATCATGCGGCCCAGTTGATCCCGATCGATTTCAACCCAGCGCCCCCGCACCAGCGCGAGCCCGTCGGACTTGGCCAACAACTCGTTAATCTCGCGTTCAGTGAGCCGCTCGCCATCGAGCGTCACTTCCATGCGGAAATCGAGAAGCGCTTCCTGGCCGAATCCCGTGGGCGCCTTGCCACCGACAGAGCCCGTCACGCGCGGCCGCGGCGGCCGGTTGCCTCGCCATATCGCGGGCATTCGGACCACGACGCCCGCCGTCTCCAGTTGCGGAACGTCTCTCAAGAGCTGCATGGCCTCGCTGGGGGTCCACCGCAGCGGATGGAAGATCTCACCCGCATCGACCATGGTCTTCAACCAGAGACAGCTCTGGGACGCCCGCTGCACGGGGAGAAGCAGCGACAAGAGACGGTCTTTGTTGGCCGCGCCGGCGTATTCGCTCAGAGCCTGACCGAGCGGCAGATGCTGAGCTTTGGCGTGCTTCGACAACTGGGTGGTATAGGTTGCGAGAAAGGCAAACGGCGCATCCGTGTCCTGACGGTTTTCGGCAAGATTGAAATGTACGCGGCCGACCAGGTTCCACGCCGGGTTGCGGCGCTTGAGAAATTCCTGAACCCCGCAGGCGGATTCGGACAGCTCAAGGCGGAAGGCGGCATCGAGATCGCGCCACAAAGCATCGAGGACCGCGGCCGTGAGATATTCCGCTCCAACCATGGGAGGCACGGCTAGCGCCATCCAGCTCAACTCTTCATCCGGAGGTTGCGGGACACGCAACTTCTGCGGCGGCGCTTCGACATCCGGCTGGGTGCAGAGGGCCGTCACATAGCGCGCGCCGAATTCGCGCCAGTAGGAGTAAACGGGAGGCAGCGCAGTGCCGGCTTCATCGGCCCCCAGTTGGAGAAGGCCATGGCCCGGCCCGCGGTCGAAAGCATCGCGCAAGCGCCGGGCCAGCGCAGCTTCCAGGGAGGGCGCGCCTTCCTCATGGGCCAAGACGAGATGGCCGTGCGGACTTAGGGCCAGAGTGAGAGTGGCAGAGTCCATTGCCGGAGAGTTTATCAGCTTAGCAGTTCGCGGAGGCGGGCCGGGTGTTGGCTGTTTATGGCGTGGGCGTGGGGAGGGGCCGGTGTGTTCGAAAATGGGACTGGGGTCGTTTGGTATCTCGGGGTTTAGAGAGTGGCTGGGGGAGGGTCTCTTCGACGCAGAGACGCAGAGAC
>PLDF01000205.1 GCA_003135055.1 Bryobacterales bacterium
TTCCGAAATCCGTGATCTTGGCGGTGCCATCGCCCGCGATCATGATATTCGCGGGTTTGATATCGCGGGCATTAGCGGAAAAGAGCTTTCGGCGAGCGGTCGAGTTGGAACCCAACCGCTCGCAGACCTACGCGATTTCGCCCTGTATCTTCTCTTGCCGCCCGGAAGGATCCGCGAGGCTATCGAGTGGATGCGTGTTGCCCGGAGATCCGATCCGCTCTCGCCCGACGGTCGATTGCACCTCACCTGGGCGCTCCTTTCCGCACACCGTTACGACGAAGCCGCGCGCGAGCGTGACAAGCTCGAGGAACCCTACCGGAGCGAGTGTTTCGGCCGGGCGCGTCTGGGGCAAGGGAGAATCCGGGAAGCCGTGGATATTTTTTTGCAGCCGAAGTCGCCCGTGGGGTGCCGCCTGGCGCGACCATCCGTGGCTATCTCGCTTACGGCTATGCACGAATCGGACGTCGCGACGAGGCGGAGAAAATCGCCGAGGCGGATCGGCCCAACCCGTTTCATCAAGTTCTCGCTTTCGTAGGTTTGGGCGACAAGGACCGCGCCTTTGAGGCCCTTGAGAGAATGGCGCCGCAAGGCCCCATGCGCGTAGGTGTCGCGCTGTCGGGTCCGGAGCTCGAAACGCTTCGCGGGGATGCTCGCGCGAAGGTTCTTCGCAAAGAGGTGGGGTTGCCCGAATAACGATTCGTGGGAACTTACGGCTCACTGGCGCGGCCGCCGGCCAGAACTGGAGCGCAGGTACGCGACTGCGAGCTAATGTATCATCCCTCGTGGTCGAGCGGCCGGCGGACTGCTTGACTCCTTACGGGCTCTCAATTTCCGGCAAGGGCACTTGTCGAGGACTGATCGGCAGGAAAAGCGGGATGATATGATGTCTTGGTACTAAGACGTCTGACTATGGCAAGAACCGATTCCCTTCACGGGTCAATCGACCTGCTTGTGCTGAAGATGCTGTCGCGGAGACTTGGCCTTCATGGGTACGCCAAATCAAGGAGCGCTCTGGCGAGGTCCTGCGGGCGGAGGAAGGCTCGCATTATCCCGCGCTGCACCGGATGGAGGAAGCAGGCTGGCTTCGAGCCGCATGGATCACGAAGGACAAGGGACGGCGGTTACGTGTCTATCGACTGACTGCACGAGGGTGGCAAGCGGCTCTCCAAGGAGGAATCGCGCTGGCAAGCAGTGACTTCCGCGGTGAACAATGTGCTGAGGACGGTGTGACATGTCGCTTTGGTCGCGCATAGCTGACACATTTCGCGGTAACCGGTTGAGCCGCGAAATCGACGAAGAGTTGCGGTCGCATATGGAAGAAGCGATCGAGGATGATCGCGACCCCGCCGAAGCCCGGCGGGCATTGGGCTCCGCGTTGCGCCACCGCGAAGCCAGCGATATCCGCCTCATTCCATGGCTTGATTCTCTCCGCGGCGATGCCGTGTTCGGCTGGCGGCAGCTCGGTAAAAAGAAGGCCGCATCAGCCGTCGCGGTTCTATCGCTCGGACTGGCATTTGGCGCGTGCATGTCCGCCTTCCGTCTCATCGACGCGCTGTCGCTGCGCCCGTTGCCGGTGAAGAATTCCGGCCGGTTGTACGTTTTCCAGTACGAAGGAATTGGTTTTGATGGTAACCCGTTCAAGGGTGAACCGTGCGAGTACCCCATGTTCCAGAGGATGCGGTCCAACGTGCGGGACGAGGCGGATTTGCTGGCGATTTCCTATGCCAACCCCAGAGATTTGACCTATGGGTCGGACGAGGATATGGAGAAGCCGTACCTTCAGTATGTCTCCGGGCGGATGTTCGATTCGTTCGGGATCCGGCCGGTTCTGGGGCGGCTGTTCACGGTAAACGACGACCTCAAACCCGGCGCGCCCCCATACGCCGTGCTCTCCTACGATTATTGGACGCGGCGATTCGGACGAGATCCGAAAGTCATCGGGCGCAGTTTCCTCCTCGGCGCGTTTGGCGAGCAGACTGGCAGCAACGAGCTATACGTCATCGTCGGCGTCGCGGAGAAAGGATTCACGGGCGTCGAGCCAGGGACCATTACGGACATCTGGGCGCCAACGATGATGAACCGATTGGTCGATCAGCCGAACGCAACGTGGTTCCGGACTTTCGTGATTCTGAAACCGGGCGTTGCGGTCGAGCCCGTTCGCGAGAAGCTTCACGCGGTGTTTCGAGCTTTCCGGGAAGAGAGAGCCAAGGCCTTTGCGGGAATGCCCAAGCAGACGGTGGCCAATTTCTTAAATCAGAGGGTATTGCTGGAACCGGCCGCCCCGGGGATTTCCGCCGCCCAGAGAGAGTTCCGCAAGCCGCTCGCGGCTCTCGCTGTATTGGTGGCCCTGGTCCTGTTGGTTGCCTGTGCCAACGTCGCGAACCTGATGACCTCCCAAGCGGCGGCGCGCGCACGGGAAATGGCGCTCCGCGTCTCTATCGGCGCCGGACGAGCGCGCCTGGTCCAACTCGTGCTGGTGGAAGCGGCCATCCTGGCCTTGCTTGCAGCCGTAACCGGCGGCGCATTCGCCTGGTGGTCGGCGCCCTTCGTGGCGAGCCACATCAGTTTTCGGAACAATCCGGTGCGCCTGCACCTTTCGGCGGATTGGCGCGTTGCAGGCTTCGGCCTGGCGCTGATGCTCGCGGTGACGCTCCTGTTCGGCCTCGCGCCCGCACTGCGCGCTTCCGCCGTGAAGCCAGTCAGCGCGCTGAAGGGCGGGGATCGGCCCTATTTTCGAGGCCGCCTGATGCAGGTGCTTGTCGCCGCGCAGGCCGCCTTCTGTTTTCTTGTGCTTTTCGCCGCTGGGCTATTTGTGGCTACCTTCGAGCGATTGTCCCGCCAACCTGCCGGGTTTTCGCCGGAACGGCTTCTCGCATTGGACGTGATGCTTCTACGACCGGAGCCGCCGGAGATATGGAATCAGGTGGTCGAGCATCTGCGTACCGTGCCTGGAGTCGCGAGCGTGGGGTTGAGTAACTCGGCGCCTCTCAGTTGGGGCAGCAAGTCGTCCCGGCACATTTCGATGAGCGGCGGCCCTCCGAGCCCCGAGTCAGTCTTCATTGTGGGTGTAGCGCCCGGCTGGTTCGGTGTGATGAAGATCCCTCTGCTTGCCGGCAGGGACTTCAGATCCAGCGATGCCAATCCCAAATTCGCCATAGTCAACGAGGCTTTCGTGAAACGATATTGCCCTGGCGGGAATCCCATCGGGAAGTTGTTTGGCGACGGTCCTCATCCTTCTTTTCAGATCATTGGGGTGACGCTCAACGCCAGCTATGACGACATACGCGGCCCGGTGCCGCCGGTGGCTTATGTCCCCTTACGCTACGTGGATCCTAAGGGTATTGTGCTGCCGATGCGATCGGCGGCGTTGATGGTGCGCACGGCGAGCGCAGATCCGCTCGCGCTTGTCTCGACGCTACGCAAGGAAGTGGCCCGCGCCCGGCCCGGCTTTCGTGTCGGCGACTTCCACACCGAGGACGAACTCATCGAAGCCCAGACTGTCCGCGAGCGGCTATTAGCGGCGCTGGCGTCGTTCTTCGCGGTGCTGGCGTTGCTGCTGGCAGGCCTCGGGTTGTACGGCGTGCTCGATTATTCCGTGCTGCAACGGCGGCGAGAGATCGGTATTCGAATGGCTATCGGCGCGCGGGCCGCTCATATCGTTTGGCGGGTGGCCGCGGATGCTTTGGCGATGGTGCTGGCGGGAGCGGCCGCCGGTCTCGGGCTGGGCTTGATCGCAGCGCGATTCATCGAAACGCTGCTCTATCAAGTGAAGCCCAGCGATCCGCGAATGGTCGCTGTCCCCTGGTTGGTGCTTCTTGCGACTGCGCTGGTCGCCGCCATTCCCGCGGCAGTCCGGGCGATTCGAACCGACCTGGTGACGACCCTGCGGACGGAATAAAGAGGATGCAGACTTGCTGCCTGGACCCCAAACGATCTGGCTCCAAGGCTGTCCTGCCGCGCCCCGTCGGACCAAGGCAGCCCTTGAGCTGGAGTATTGATTTTGTTGTAAGCCGGAGGTTGGCTCTGCCCCTGAGCACAATTCATTCGTTGGCCTATTTCCTGCCTGTGATTGAGGAGGTCCTCGGGATGCGCGTTAGCTCGGATTACTTCCAATATCTGCGCCACAAGCTCGAACGATTCACGCCGCCACGGCGGACTCACCCAACTCCCGCTCCGATGGCGCTCCTCTGGCCCGGATGATATAAAACCACACCGCACGCCCGCGGCGTGGATGATCTCGCCGGCCTCCTCTAATCCCAAACAACACAACGCCTACGGCGTGGATGTATGACACTCTGATCTCGTTCCCGTTCCCAATGCCGTTCACGTTATGGGACACAGCAGCCGTACGCTCCCGAGTCAGTTTTGCCGAGCGCCGAAGCTTGGGGGCCGCGAGACCGTTTGAAACCTTTAACAGTCACTTATGCGGCGAATCTGAGCCTATTTTGAGCCTGAAAAAGAAATAGATAGCTTGCCCCAGAGTCACTTTCCGGCATTGGCCGCTTAACGATCACAAGACTTTCAGAAATATTCTCCGTTTGTTCCCAGTAACTTACGGCCCTCGACTCGAAGTCGTCGATTCCGCGCCTGCTAGGCTCAAATCGAGGTTTCTCATGGCAACCGTTAAACAAAACGCCGCGAACCGAATGAATTCACAAAAATCCTCCGGCCCCCGCACCGCTGCGGGCAAAGCCGTATCCCGCTTCAACGCCCTGAAGCACGGCATCTACGCCGTTCACCAGATCATGTTCGACGAAAAACCCGAAGATCTCGCCGAACTCGCCGCCGAATACCACGAACACCACAGCCCCGCCAATTCCGATGAGCGCTTCCTCGTCGATACGCTGGTTCACAACGAATGGCGCCNNGCCGAGCTCTGGCAGACCGCCTCCAACACCTTCCTGGTGAAAAATATCGAGACCACCATAACCTGCACTTCCGCCGATGCCTTCGCCACCGATTCCGCCATCTTCGAGCGTCTCCAGCGGGTCGTCAATTCCTTGGAGCGCGCCTGGCACCGCGCCCTCAAAGAGCTGCAACGCCTCCAAGTGGCGCGGGGCCATGCCCTGCAAACCCTGCAACCCGAGCCCGGGCCCGCCTCCGAGCCCGCCTCCGAGCCCGCCCCATCCCCGCAACCCGAACCATCCACACCCAGTTCCGCGAATTTGGGTTCGGTCCGCCACAATTCGAAAACCGCATCTCCCGCCGCCCCCCCAACCGCCATTTGCCCACCCGCCCGTCCCGCCGGACCCCGCCGAAACTCGGCCCTCCACTTCAGATCGCGACCCAAAGCCCCCGCAAACCGCATGAAAACTCTTTCCGCCCCATCTTTACGCGCCGCCAAACCGCTTTTGCATGCCATCGCACCCAAAGCCGCGTCTTATAATCGTATTTTGCAGTCGGCTATCTCTTCACCGAAACCGGTTTCCAGGTCCGAAGCCGGGGTGCCCTGGTACGTGTGGTGCTCCGTTGCGGCCGTCACCAGTTGCATGATCGGCGTGCACTGGGATATTTCCTGGCACGAATCCATCGGCCGCGATAGCTTCTGGACCCCGGCCCATCTGGCGATCCACCTGTGCGGAATCCTGGCGGGCATCGCGGCGGCGTATCTCATTCTTTCCACCACCTTCGATCGCGAGTCTCCGCTGCGCAAAACCTCCGTGCGCATGTGGGGCTTCCGCGGTCCGCTGGGCGCGTTCATCATGGCGTGGGGCGGCCTGTGCATGATTATTTCGGCGCCGTTCGACGACTGGTGGCACCGCGCGTATGGCCTCGATGTGAAAATTCTTAGCCCGCCGCATGCCGTGCTCGCCTTCGGCATTTTCGGCGTGCACGCCGGCGTGCTGGTGTTGATCCTGGCATACATGAATCGCGCCCAAATCCGCCTGCGCCGCCGGTATCTGCTGCTCTTCCTCTACGTGGGCGGCATCATGCTGGTCGCGCTGACCGCGTTCCAGATGGAATTGACGGGGCGGCCCATGATGCACACGGTGCATTTCTACCGCGTGCTGGCGTTGACCGTCCCGCTGGTGCTGCCGCGCATTTCGCGCGCTACCGGATATAAATGGGCGGCAACCGCGGTGGCCGGCGTCTACACCGTGTTTCTCTTCGGAATCGGCCGCATTCTGGCGCTGTTCCCCGCCGAGCCGAAATTGGGACCGGTCTATCAGCACGTCACGCATTTCGTGCCGCCGGAGTTTCCGCTGCTCCTGATTGTGCCCGCGCTCGTGCTCGACCTGATGTGGCAGCGCACCATCGACTGGGGGCGCTGGAAGCAGTCCATCGTTTCGGGCATGGTGTTTCTGGCGACGCTCGCGGCCGTCCAGTGGCCGTTCGCCTGGTTTCTGATGAGCCCCGCGGCGCGCAATTGGCTGATTGGCGCCAAATACTTCGCGTACTTCCAGCCGCCCAGCTCCATCTATTTGCGCTACCAATTCTTGCCTGCGGAACACGGCTTGGCGCTGCTGCAGGAATTGATATTGGCGGCGTCCATCGCGGCGTTCACCATGTGGTTAGGCATCGGCGGCGGCGACCGTATGCGGCAGGTTCGCCGATGACGCAGCTTCGTAGGGCGGACCCCTGGGCTGACTATCTGGTCCGCGGCCGACGCCCTCGTCGGCCTCTTGGGAATTGCATGAGGCTTCTCCCGTTCCTCCTCGCCGCCGTCAATTGTAAGTCGGACCTCCCGGTCCGACTTCTTAGTGGCTGCTGTAGGTCGGACCTCCCGGTCCGACTTCTTAGAGCTACCATGAAGCTTCTCCCGCTCCTCCTCGCCGCCGTTCCGCTCACCGCCCATGTCGGCAGCCCCGACATATTCTTCGAAGGCGCCGCCGGCCCCTACAAGCTGCTGGTGACCATCCGCCCGCCCGAAGTGGTGCCGGGCGTGGCCGAAATCGAAATCCGCAGCGCTTCCCCGGACGTGCGCCAGATCCACATTCTGCCGCTGCGTCTCACCACCCAACCGCAATTCGCGCCGGTTCCCGATTTGGCGCGGCCGTCGAAAGAAGATCCGCAATTCTTCACCGGTTCGCTCTGGCTGATGGCCACCGGTTCCTGGCAAGTGCGCATCAATGTCGATGGCGGCAGCGGCAGCGGCACGCTATCCGTACCCGTTCCGGCGCTGCCGCGGCGCGTGTTGGGCGTCGAGCGGCTGCTGGGCGCCATTCTCATTCCGCTCGCGCTGGCGCTGGCGTTTGGCCTGGTCAGCATCGCCGGCGCCGCCGTGCGCGAGGCGCCGCTCGAACCCGGAATCGCGCCCGATAGCGCACGCATCGGGCAAGCCCGTAAGGCGATGGCGGTCACGGCGGTGATTGTCGCCGGCGCCCTTGGGTTCGGCTGGTGGTGGTGGAATTCCCAAGACGGCATCTATCGCAAGTACGTTTTCAAGCCGCTGGCGTTGAACGCATCCGTCGCGGATGGCAGCCGTCTGGTTCTGCGCCTCGACGACCCCGGCTGGCTCAACCGCCGCACCGACGATTTATTGCCCGACCACGGCCACCTGATGCACCTCTACGTGGTACGCGTCCCCGATCTGGACTTAGTCTGGCATCTGCACCCCGAGCGCAATCCGGGCGGCGATTTCCTGCAGCAGCTGCCTCCGATGCCAGCCGGCCGCTACGCGCTCTTCGGCGACATTGTCCACGCCAACGGCCTGCCGGAGACCGCCGCCACGCAACTGACGCTGCCGGATATCGAAGGCCGCCCGCTAACTGGCGACGATGCCGCTGGTGTGGCCGCACCCGTGGCGCGGGCCCATGGCCTGCGATCCGAAGACTCCGTAAGCCAACTCGACGCCGCTTACCGCATGATCTGGGACCGCCCCAACGCCCCGCTGCACTTCCGCCAACGGTACCTGTTTCAATTTCGCATCGAAGACGCCCAGGGCAAACCGGCGCCGGATATGGAGCTATATATGGGAATGCTGGGCCATGCCGCATTCGTCTCCACAGACCTCAGCGTGTTCGCGCACCTCCACCCTTCCGGCGATATACCCATGGCGGCGCTGGCGTTGACTCAGCCCGATAATCCGCACGCCGGCCATGCCGATCATGCCAGCCACGTCATGGCTGCCGCGGGCGCGTTGCCCTCTGCGGTCTCGTTCCCTTACGGATTCCCCAAGCCCGGCGCATACCGCATCTTCGTGCAGGTGAAGCGCGGCGGGCAAATCGAAACCGGCATCTTCGACGCGCAAGTGGAGAACTAACGTGTCCGATTCAATTCAAGGAAAAAGCGTGCTCGTAACCGGCGCCGGCCGTGGAATCGGCAAGCGCCTGGCGATGGGGTTCGCGCTGGCAGGGGCCAAGGTCGGGCTGCTCGCGCGCACAGAGGCCGAGTTGGACCTGACCAAGCTCGAAATCGACCAGGCCGGCGGCACGGCGCTCAAGCTTCGCGCCGACGTGCGCAGGCCCGACGAGATCTCGACCGCCGTGAACCGCATTATCGGCACGTTTGGCGAGCTCCACGTGCTCATCGCCGCGGCGGGCGTGCCCGGCCCCATCGGGCCGCTGCTCGGAACCGAAACCAAGGCGTGGAACGAGGCCATTGAAACCAATCTGATCGGCATGGTGAATTCCTGCCGCGCGGCCTTGCCGCCGATGGTTGAGAAGCGCTCCGGCAAAATCATCGCCATCGCGGGCGCTGGCGCGGCGCTGGCGCGGCCCAATTTTTCGGCGTACGCCGCGTCCAAGGCCGCCGTGGTGCGGTTCGCCGAATGCCTGGCTGAAGAGATGAGCGACCATAACGTGCAAGTGAACACTCTTGTTCCCGGCGGCGCATACACTTCCATGACCGACGAGATTCTGCAGGCCGGCGAAGAGAAAGCCGGCCGCAAGGAAGTGGAGGAGGCCGAGCAGATCCGCATCACCGGCGGCATTGCGCCCGACAGGCAAATTCAACTGGCCCTATTCCTGGCTTCGGAGCGCGCCAACCACATCAGCGGTAAATTGATTTACGTAACCGACGATTGGAAGCGCTTCGAGCGCGACAACATGAAGCCCGAACTGTATACCCTGCGCCGCATGCAGCGCAGTTAGTGAAACCCCCTTTGTGGCGCACGCACTCATGCGGCGCACCAGTGCGTGCGCCACGACGCTGGCGGCGCTTCCTACGGCTCGATTTCGAAATCCGTGGATTGGGTCGCGGTGTTGAACTTACTCTTGGCGAGTTTGTCGGTCACAATCACTTGCAGCACGTATTCGCCGGGCGTCGCGTCGCGGCCCAGCGACATGCGGCCTACCGCCGTCAGGCGCTGCGGGTCGGACGCGCCTTCGGCGGTGGCCAGCACCGTCTTCCCGGCCAGCACCTGCTCTCCATCGCGGAACAGCCTGGCTTGCAGCTCCAACTCCGGATGCTGGCCGGCGCCGGTCATGGCGTTGATGATTTCGTAGCCGTAAACCAAAGGCGCGCCGCGCCGGAAGCTCCGCCGGGCGGCCCCGCGCGTGACGTCCTCAGCGGGAGCCGGACCTTGGGGAAGATTAGCGCTCGCCGGGGCCGCGCCTTCCTGAAGCACGATTCCCGACAGCGCCAAGTGTCCGCTTGCGACATCCGGGACCTCGACGTACTGATCGGCCGAACCAGTACCCTCCGTGGCGGCATCCCGCACCGCCGCGCGCACCACGTAAGGGCCGGGCTTATTGACGGGAACGTGTATGCCGTAGACCATACCTTTTTTCATGGCCCCGTCATAGTTTTGGGAGGTCAGCCGCAAGGTGAAGGTGGTATCGATGGGCGCCAGGGCCAAGCCGTTTTCGTCGAATGCCGCGGCGGCGACATCGATCGAAGCCTTATGGTTGCCGTCCGGCTCGCTGGACCACTTCAGCTCGTTGGGGTTGAAGTAAAGCCAGGCATTAATAAACGAGCCGTTCTCCCGCAGATTCCCGAAGACGGCGGTCAGGCGCGGATGAATCGAACCGGCGGTGAACGGGGATTGCAGGGCATGAACTATCTCCGCCTCGCGGGTGTGCTCCAGCGGCTGATTGCCGCCGCCGGGTTCGCCGAAGAAGCCGTCGCGCGAGCGCACGTGCAAGCCGGCGCCTTTCACTTTTATCTCGATCCGATGGAACTTGGGCCGGCCGTTCCCGTTTTCGAAAGTATTGGCGTCGGGATGGTAGCCGATCAGGTAGTAACCGTCGCTGTCTTCGGCCGCTTTTCGCAAGGCGCCGGCCAGGTCGTTGGTATCGTGCAGAAACAGGCCGCCGGTTTCCTCCGCCAGCGCGAACATGCCCTCCTGGGTGTGAACCACCTCCTGCTCCCGTTGGGCGGGGACTCGGGAAACCCGTCTCCGCGACATGCCCGCGGTGTTATCGGCGGCCGTAAGATCGTAGTTCGGCATGCCGCGCGGGTCGATGGCGTGGATCACCACCGAGGCGCGGCTGGCGGCGTCGCTGAGCTGCTGAACGGCATGGGCCACCATTTCATCGGTGGTTCCCTGGAAAATCAGGCGAATGTTCTCGGTAAACAGCACTACGGACTTGCGGCCTGGAAAACCCCTCATGGCCGTCACCACAAAACGGATGGCCCCCAGGGTCCCCACCGCCAGGCTCTCTTCGCGCAAATGGTTGATGGCGGCGCCGCCGCGCATACCACTTCCCAATGGCGCGAAGCTGCTCAGGCCGACGCGGCTTTGGCCATACTTCACGCGATCGAGCGCGGCGTACAGCAGGCGCTTATCGGTGGTGAACTGCTGCAACGCTCCCATGCCGGCGCCGGTGCGGACAATGGCTACCAGATCGCCGGGGCGCATCTGTTGATCGATAAAATTACGGATTGCATTGCGGACGAGCGGAAGGTTCTCGGCGGCCAGTCCCAGGTCGTCCACCACCAGCGCCAGCGTGCGGCGCACTTCGGTGGGCTGAAGCACCGGCGGTGGCGGCGGCGCCTCGCCTTTCACCGGCTTGGCCTGTGCGACGCGATGGACCGGGGCAGTTGCGCCTTGTCCCGGTTTCGTGGAAACGTACGAGAAATTGGTGATGGCCTGCGGTTTCCCGTCCTGCAAGATTTCGAAGGCCGCGGACTGAAGATCGGTTACGCGCCTGGCTCTGGAATCCGTGACGACGGCGTCCACCTGAACCAGGTTGACATCGATTCGGATCACGGTATTGGGAGCTGCGCCTGTCGCCGGGGCCGGCTGCGGGGCGGGGTTTTGCGCAAAGGCGATGGCAAATGCGGGGAACAGTGCTGTAAGTCGATTCATGGCTGCTACTGGGGAAAATCCGTCAACTTGTAAAATTGCGACCCTGCGGCGATTCTCTCTCACTGCTCACTGGGTGTCAACGGCAGCTGCCCGCACGTGCCCACACGTCCCACACGGGAATGGCGGGAATGGTAGGAATCCGGCAGGAGCTCCGACAGCTTGAGCGGCTGCAAGGCTGGCCGGCGTTGTGGCCTTTGCCGCCCGCGAATCCGGATCGCATCGCGGCGGCTGCGGGTGCTTACACGGTTTCGGGAAAGGCCGGCTAAAATGACCGCTCGTTGAACTGACGGTCGCGGCTCCGTAACTATCTGCGGACACACGCAGTCACACAGAGCCGCGACCGTGAGGGAGTGGGATTTCGCGGCCGAGCGAGGAAATCCCGAAAACGTTTAATTAAGAACCCGGCGGCTGCGGCGGCTGGGCTGCTGCCGATGTCACCAACTTGCGGCGAAGGAGTGGGTATAATAGCGCGATACGCGTGCGGTTCTGCCGCGCAACCAGGCTGCGATGAGGAGGGAATATGTGCGACCAGGATCATTTTGAACAAGACCGGCAAGAGTACGAAGCTCGCGGTCTGGTGACACGGAAGCAATTCGGCGTAATGTTGGGAGCGGGCATCGCCATGATGCTGCCGCGAGCCGCCAACGCGGTCACCGTGACCGAATCGGACGTGAACGTGACCACGCCCGACGGCGCCGCAGACTGTTACTTCGTGCATCCGGCGAGCGGCACAGCCCCCGGCGTTCTCATATGGCCGGACATCTTCGGACTGCGGCCGGCGTTCCGCCAGATGGGCAAACGGCTCGCCGAATCGGGGTACTCGGTGCTGGTGGTGAACCCGTTCTACCGCGTCAAGAAAGCCCCTACCGCGGCGGCCGGCGGCGCAACTCCCATCCAGGACGTAATGCCGCTCGCCCAAGGTCTGAACGAGACCACCCACATGACGGATGCTAAAGCGTTTATCGGGTGGCTGGACGGGCAAGCGTCCGTTGCCAGGAATCGGAAGATGGGCACACAGGGCTATTGCATGGGTGGCCCGATAGCGTTCCGTACCGCGGCCGCCGTGCCCGACCGGGTCGGAGCAGTCGCCTCATTCCACGGCGGCGGACTAGTGACCGCTGCGCCTAACAGTCCGCACCTGCAGGCCGCGAAGACCAAGGCGCAGTTCCTCATCGCCATCGCGGCAAACGACGACGCGCGGTCGCCCAACGATAAGACCACCCTCAAAGAGACGTTCGCCAAGGCGGGCCTGCCCGCGGAAATCGAAGTGTACGCGGGATCCATGCATGGCTGGTGTCCTCCCGATTCGACGGTCTACAACGAGCCACTGGCCGAGAAGGCATGGAGCCGCTTGCTCGTGCTGTACGGGAAGGCTCTGGCCTGAGCATCGAGTCCGGAAGTCGGGCTCCAATTCGCTTAGGTTCAGGCCCTCGGAGTCGCGGTTAGCCTGAAGTCCCATAATGCCGAACGGAGCGGATAAACTCACATCATGAGCGAGAACCATCCAAATGAGTGAGGGCCATCCACATGACTGAGAGCCATCCGACCCGCCGCGAAGCCCTGCTGGGACTGGCTGCCGCGCCTCTGCTCGAGGGCGCCGCGGAGGCTCAGGATGCGGCGTCCCCGGTTTGTTTCATGAGCGCGATCGAGATGGCCCGGCTGATCCGCACGAAGAAGCTGTCCGCGCGCGAAGCTCTGGCCGCGCACCTGAAGCAGATCGAGCGCGTGAACCCGAAGGTCAATGCCATCGTGACCCTGGTGGCGGAAATGGCCGCCGGCGCCGCCGCTAAGGCCGATGAGGCGCAGGCGCGCAAAGAGACGCTGGGGCCGCTGCATGGTCTGCCGGTCGCGCACAAAGATCTGATGGAAACCCGCGGCATCCGCACTACCTTTGGATCGCCGCTCTATAAGGACTACATGCCCGCCGAGGACGATCTGGTTGTCGAGCGGATCCGCCGGGCGGGCGCGATCACCATCGGCAAGACCAACACGCCGGAATTCGGCGCGGGATCGCAGACGTTTAATAAAGTCTTCGGCGCGACGCACAATCCCTACGACCTGACGAAGACGTGCGGCGGATCGTCCGGCGGCGCCGCCGTCGCGCTGGCCTGCGGACTTGTGCCCGTTGCCGACGGCTCCGATACCGGCGGTTCGCTGCGCAATCCCGCCGCATTCTGCAACGTGGTTGGATTCCGGCCTTCCGTCGGCCGCGTACCGAACCCGAAAGCGGCGTTCGCGTGGTCGACGCTGAGTACCTCGGGATGCCTGGGGCGTTCGGTGGCCGACCTTGCCTTCGTGCTGAGCACGATTGCGGGGCCCGATTCCCGCGCGCCGCTCTCCATCGACGAACCGGGGGAACGTTTTGCGCGCCCGCTCGGCCGCAGCTTCAAAGGCGTACGCGTGGCCTGGTTCAAAGACCTTGGCGGGGCGCCCTTCGACCCGCGCGTGCGCGCCGTGGTGGATGGGCATCGCGCGACATTTGAATCGCTGGGGTGCATCGTCGAGCAGGCGGAGCCGGATTTCGCGCCCGCCGAGATCGCGTTTCGCACGCTCCGCGCATGGAATTCGGCGAATACCTACGGCGCGCGGCTGCATGAGCATCCGGACGCTTTCAAGGACACGCTCAAGGGTGAGATTGAGGCAGGGCTGCGACTGACAGGCATGGATCTCGCGCTGGCCGAAACCGCCCACGCCCAGCTCTGGCGTGGTTTTCAGTTATTCCTCGAAAAGTACGAATACTTCGTTCTGCCTACCACGCAGTTGCCGGCATTCGACGTCAATACGCCATACCCAACGGAGATCGCGGGCGTGAAGTTCGATAACTACATCGACTGGATGAAGTCCTGCTGGTATATCTCGGCAACGGGCAATCCAGCGGCCTCGGCGCCGGGCGGCTTCACGCCTGAAGGACTTCCGGTTGGCGTGCAGATTGTGGGCCGCGACAAAGAGGACTTCAGCGTTCTGCAGATGGCGCACGCGTTCGAACAGGCTACTGGCTTCGGCAAGAAGCGCCCGGCGATTGCGTAGTGGACGCGCACGCTCGCCGCCGCCCCCACGATATAGAAGCAGAGGAGCCGCCGATTCGGAGCCGCGATCGTAAAGGAGCGTCGCAGTGGGCAGGCGAGAGTGCCAGGCGAGAGCGCCTGCCCCACAAGAACGCGAGCCCTGGCGCATCAATGTTGGACAGAGGCTTTCGTCCGTCAACCCGGCGACCTCCGGCGATTGTTTCCCAGATCGTTTAAGCACCCATTAGTCTGCCGGGTGCGAACCTCGATCTTGCCGCTATGCTAGGATAGTTATGTCCCGCCTAGAGCCGCGACCACGAAGGAACGCGGCGTAAGCAGTAACAAGAACCGAAATTTTCTATGCCTAATCAGGAACCCAAGAGAGTTCTGGCCGTTGTAAGCGATCTGTTTTTCGCCGTCAAACTCTCCGATGCCGCCAAGCGCTCCGGCTTGGATCTTCAATTCGTCAAGGACTCGAAAGAGGTTCTGGAAAAAGCGCAATCGAAGCCCTCGCTGATCGTATTCGATCTGAACTTCGATGCCGTGAGTCCGTTGACGCTGATTTCGGCGCTCAAGGGCAGCGCGGAAACCAAGGGAATCAACCTGATCGGATTCCTGTCGCACGTGCAGGGGGAATTGAAGCTAGCCGCGCAAGATGCGGGCTGCGACATGGTGATGGCGCGCTCGGCGTTCTCGACGAACCTGTTTCAGATTTTCAAACGGTACGGCGCGAATGGCAGCTGAGGTGGGGCAGGCTTTACCGTAGCGCCTCTCTGGAGCTTCACCCGGACGGGCGTTCCGCGAATGGCGTTTAGGCGCGAAAAGAAACTCACCACCAACGGAAGTTCCGCTTCGGGGGTCTCTGCAAGAAATCCCTCCAACGGTTCATCGATCCCCGCCTAACTAAAGCGCGTTGATCTTTCGCAATTTCCTGGGATTGACCCGGGACAAATACCCTGGGCCGGTGGTTTGGATCAGGCTCACGCTTGACTGAGACTAAGCCCGCCTTTTCCAGGCGGTCAAGCATGACAGTGACTCCCGCGGTTGTGAGGCCGGTGGACTCGGCTGGTTTGCCGGGCGTGACGGGTCCGAGGAGATCGAGGAGATTCATGCACTGCATCCGGGTGCGGCCGGCGTCCGGAAGTCCGCGGCGCGAACGAACGAAGTGGGGATGGAGGCGTAGTTCGAGAAGTAAATCGCGGGTTGACCTGGTGGTCGACATTGGTCCGGCGAGCCCGGTTCCTTGGTAAAGTGTTCTCACAGTGAATGGGAAGCCCCTGGGTTTGCGGAGCGTAAGCGCACTCCTTTTCGTGCGCGTGCTACTCTTCCAGCCCCCGGCGGGATTGGCCGTTGAATCAACGCCGCTGGTTTTCACGCACGTAACCGTGATCGATGCCACGGGACGGCCGCCGTTGCCGAACCGCACGGTGATCGTCGCGGGCAATCGCATTCAGGCGATCGGTGAAACCGGCAAGCTGCGAACGCCGCGCGGCGCCAAGGTGGTGGACGCCACGGGAAAGTTCATGATTCCGGGATTGTGGGATATGCACGTCCATTTTCGCGGCGGCGCGGCCTTGATACCGGGCAATGAATCCTGGCTTTCCCTATTCGTGGCGAACGGCATCGTTGGCGTGCGGGAGATGGGCGGCGATATCGCGCCCACGGTATTCCAGTGGCGCGCCGAGATCGCGACCGGCGCCCGCTTCGGGCCGCGCATTCTGACATCCGGACCCAAGGTGGATGGGCCGTCCCCTATATGGGAAGGTTCTTTCGCAGTGACAGATGCCCAATCGGCGCGCGATGCCGTGCGCAAGCTGAAGACCATGGGAGCGGATTTCGTCAAGATCTACGCGCCCGGCTTTCCACGCGAGACTTTCTCGGCGCTGATGGACGAAGCCAAGCGACAGAACCTATCCGTGGCCGGGCATCTCCCGTTGGACACCCACACCGTTCGCGAGTCGATCGACGCTGGAGTGAAGTGCATCGAGCACCTCGACTATTACGTCCTCCCCGGGTGCTCGCGGTCGGAACAGCAGATCAGAGACAAGTACGCCGGTTTGGAATCGCTCTTCAGGCAGGCCGAAACTTTCGATCCCGATTGGGCTCGGGACTTAGTCGCTCGAATGGTACAGCATGGCGTATGGGTAACGCCAACCCTCGCCGCGGCGACACTGACACAGACGACGGGGCGAGTCGATTATGACCACGATCCGCGGCGAAGGTACATATTTCCCGGGATCTGGCGGACGTGGGATCCGAAGAGCGGCGGCAGAGCGCCATTTCCCGAGGCCGATGAGAAGCGATGGGAGCGGATCCGGGAACAGTCGAGGATACTTCTCAAAATGCTTCAGGCAGGAGGTGTGGGACTCCTCGCCGGTTCGGATTCGGGGGCATCGAATAACTTCACATTTCCCGGCTGGACGCTTCATCGCGAGCTGGAGCTGATGGTGGAATCCGGATTGACGCCGATGCAGGCGCTACAGACGGCCACTCGCAATCCCGCGCGCTATCTCGGCGAACTGGATCGCGCCGGAACCGTAGAAGCCGGCAAGAGCGCAGATTTGGTTTTGCTAAAGGCAAATCCACTTACGGACATCCGGAATATCGAGGAGATCGAGGCGGTGGTTCTGAGGGGGACGTTGCTGGCGCGCGCGGATCTGGACAAGCTGCTCGATGATGTCGCCAAGGCTGCGGCCAGCGCCAGGACGCCATAAGTGAAGTTTCCTACAAGAAAGACCGCCAATACCTCGATTCGCCGTGGGTGATCCAGCGAATGTTAAAGGCCGACTGATGGAGCCGGGGCCCACCCTCTCGCCGGACGTGATTCCGGCGGGCGGAGGCATGCTCAGGCGTCTGACCTGGCATGCCGGCCCCGACTACACCGTTGGCTGAACCTCCGACGGCAAGGGCGTGCTCGGACGCCCACCGGCTACACGCATTTAATTAAAGCTGATCAGCGTTTGAGCGACGGTAACGGGCCCGCTGCCGACCGGCAGGGTAAGTGTCCGTAACGGGCTCTCATTGCCACCGGCCGGCCTACGGTACAGCGCCGTGCCCTGGCCGCATGAGGCTTCCAATCCGGAGTTCGCAACCAGAATATCGTTATTTATGGGATCAACCACGACGCCGGTGGGTATGCACAGCCCTGTGCTGGACCCCTGGAGTATCCGCGTCGGCGCCACGTTGCCCGTGGCCGTCCGGGGAAAAGCCAGGATGGAATTCGCCTCGGCATTCGCCACGACGATCTCATCGCGGAGCAAATCGAGATCCATTCCGTTCGGCTGGTTGAACTCTGTCAGGCTCCCCGCGATAGACCGGACCGGACTCACGTTGCCGTTGGAAGTTCTGGGATATACCGTAATCAGGCCCGCCTTGCTAAGGACTAAAACCTCGTCGTGAAACAGGTCGAAAATCACTCCGGTCGGGCCGCCCAACTCGGTAGCAAGTCCGACGATCGTCCGGGAGGGCGTTACGTTGCCATTGGCCGTCCGGGGAAAAACTGCGATGGTATCGCTGTCATCGTTGGCTACATATAGCTCCTGACGCAGCACGTCGTAGGACATGCCCGTACAGTGAAACAACTTGGTAGCGGTTCCGGTGATTGTCCGCTTCGGCGTATCGTTCGGATAGTTCGCGTTCAAGTCATACACTTCGACAGAGCCAAAAAAGCCCCCGCAGGTACTATCCCGACAGTTGTTGCTGACATACACCTCATTGTTCAGTTGATCCACAACTACGCTGTAAGGACTACTCAAGCCCGTGCGAATAGTCCGCAGGGGAGTCACGGCGCTGGTAGCCGTCCGGGAATAAACCGTAACGGAGTCAAGCTCATAATTTGTAATGAACAATTCGCCCGGTCCCAGCCCAGCAAACGCCAGGGTGCTGCACATACCCAAAAGCAGTGGCGCGGAGAGGTAACGAAGGTTCTTGATAACGGCTCGTCGATTGAATCTGATCATGGGTCTTATCCGTTGCACGTCAGCGGCCAGACGCGAAATATAACTAACTAAATGCAACATTGCGGAAGATTCACTCCGCACTTCCACATTCTGCCCAAAGTTTTGACCGTTTTTCCCCGATTTGTCTCATCAGCGTTCCCCTCTTGGGTTGGGAGATTGAAGACTTACTGGCGAATCTGGCCGATTCCGGCGTGACCTCCGTGCCGCACGAACTTCAACGACTCTGATCCTATGTGGGTCGGCGACAAGGTCTGCTTCATCAGCGACCGCAACGAACCGGACACGCTCTTCAGTTACCGAACAGGCCCAATAACTGGTGGAGAATCGCGGCCTGGATTTCCCGGCGGCCCTTGCGCTTAGATTCGCCGGCTCAGAGTAATCATTCGGCGTATCTTTAGATACTGGTAAATTTTTGGATACGTCACACATCGGCTATGTTTCGAAGACGCTGCATAGCGTTTCCCCGTGCTACGGCCCGTTCAAAGACGGCGCCGAAGCCGCCGCCTGGCTTATTGAAGTTTTCTAAAGAAAGGCCGCCAATAACTCGACCGCAGCGGATGACCGAGTGATGCCACAGGCCGGCATATGAATCCGTCTCACGCCTGCGGAGAACCGCTAGTCAACTATTAAAGCGGACCGAGGCTAACACGGCGCGCGCGCTTGTCAAACAACATCTGTCGCGCCTTCCGGATGGATCGCGAAGGAGACAAGTTCAGTTGCTCGAAATTCTTTTGGGAATTGAACTTTACGTCAATCGCCCCAAGGCCGCGCTCGCTGTTCTCAATAATCTGCGATCTCCTGGTCCTCGGACGTCGCTGCGCGCACTGGACTGGTCCTCCATGACCGCCCGGCTGTTGATGGACACTAATCAGTTGTCTGTCGCAAGGCTATGAAGCTGCGATCGAACAGTTCGGAATTCGCCTCCCGTTGATGCAAGGAAAAAGCGTGAGCGACTCAATCCTCCAGGCGCACGATGTCATTCGAACGGCTAATAAAGCGTATAACGGCATGTTCTGGGAGGCAGTTGAGGCTACAACCGATGAAGCCCGCCTGGCCGCAATCCGGCGGCTTGAGGAATATATGGGAACCGGGACGATCGGCTTCTTTCGAGAACAAGCTTCTCTCCGGTTACACAAGGCTGCGAAGCCATGAAGCGCGGAAGACGTAGAACGGAGATTGCTTGGATATGGAAAGCCGGGCCAACTACAGTTTCCATGTAAACGCGATTGGCGACTCGGGCACGATATCGATCGAAACCGCGGCTGGATCTGTCGCGCCAGAGACCAGCCTCCTGGCGTTAGCCCACGGAGCGCGCCTCTGGCGCCTGGACCGGCCGGGAGGCCGGTCCCACCGCTGACGCCAACAGCTCCACCTTCCTCCGCGCCGCGCCGCTGTCGATGGACACAGCCGCGATCGCCGCACCCTCTAAGAAGGTTTCCACGCGCCCGGCTGCCACCAGTGCCGCGGCCGCATTCGCAATCACGATATCGCGCGGCGCCCCGCGTTCTGCATTCAGCACCGCATTTGCGATTTCGAGATTCCGCTGTTTGTCACCGCCCTTCAACTGTTCGGCCCTCGCGATCGGGACGGCGAAATCGGCGGGCTCCAGCGTTCGCCGCTCCACATGGCCGCCACGGATCTCGAAGAGCAGCGTCGGGCCGGTGGTGGTAATCTCATCGAGCCCATCGGAGCCGTGCACTACGAAGCCGCGCGGCAATCCCAGCGCTGCCAGCGCGCCCGCCAGCAACTGCGCCTCGCGTTCCGATGCCGCGCCCACCAGTTGCGCGTTCGCGCCTGCCGGATTCGTCAACGGGCCCAGTAAGTTGAATGCGGTGCGGATCTTCAAATCGGCGCGCACCGGCGCGGCGTGCCTCATCGCGGTATGCACCGCGGGCGCGAAGAAAAAGCCGATTCCCACTTCACGAATCGCGCGCGCCGCCCGCTCCGGCGGAGTATCCATCGCGATGCCGAACGAATCCAGCAGGTCCGCGCTGCCGCATCCCGATTTGCCGGTCACCGCGCGGTTGCCGTGCTTGGCCACGCGCACGCCCGCGCCCGCCACCACGAACGCCGCCACAGTGGAAATATTGAATGTGCCGGCGCCATCGCCGCCCGTGCCGCAGGTATCGAGAACCGTCTCGCCAGGCAAGCCCAGATCGACGGGCACGGCCGTCCGGCGCATCGCGCGCGCGAAGCCCACCAGTTCATCCACCGTCTCGCCTCGCACCCGCAGCGCCATCAGGAACCCGGCGATCTGCGCCGGCGCCGCCTTGCCGTCGAGGATAGTCTGCATAGCCGACTGGGCTTCATCGACAGAGAGACTCCGGCCCGCGGCGAGCCGTTCCAGATGAGGTAAAAGCGGCATGTTATATTGAAAATTCCGGCTGTTTCGCAATACTAGCAGATTTCCATGAAAATTCATGAGTATCAGGCAAAGGCCATCCTGGCCCAGTACAACGTCCCTGTGCCGCGAGGCGAGGTGGCGTTCAATGTGCAAGAGGCACAGGCGGCGGCGGAGCGCATTGGCGGAAGCGTCGTAGTCAAGGCGCAAATCCACGCGGGCGGACGCGGCAAGGGTGGTGGCGTGAAAGTGGCGAAAAACGCGGTCCAGGCCGCCGAGTTCGCGCGCCGCATCTTGGGGATGACGCTGGTGACGCATCAGACCGGGCCGGAAGGCCGCGTGGTAAAGCGCCTGTTGATCGAGGAAACGCTGCCTATCGAACGCGAGCTCTATCTGGGGATTGTGCTCGACCGCGTGCAGGGCAAGCCGGTCTTCATGGCATCGGCCGCGGGCGGCATGGAGATCGAAGAGGTCGCCGCGAAGACGCCCGAATTGATCTTGAAGGAAGCGCTGGACCCGGGCTTGGGGCTGCAGCCGTATCAGGCGCGCAAGCTGGCGTTTGGGATTGGCATCCCCGCGGCCAGCGTCAGCGCGGCGGCGGCCGCCATGACCGCGCTCGCCAAGGCTTGTCTGGCTACGGACGCGTCGCTGGCCGAAATCAATCCGTTCATCCTCACCAAAGAGGGCAAGGTTTACGCGCTCGACGCCAAGATCACCTTCGACGACAACGCGCTGTATCGCCACAAGGATCTGGCGGAGCTGCGCGACATCAACGAGGAAGATCCGCTGGAAGTGGAGGCCTCGAAGTACGGCCTGAACTACATTAAGCTGGATGGCTCGGTGGCCTGCATGGTGAATGGCGCGGGACTCGCCATGGCCACCATGGATATCGTGAAGTACGCGGGCGGCAGCCCGGCGAATTTCCTGGACGTCGGCGGCGGCGCCAGCGCCGAACAGGTGAAGAACGCGTTCCGTATCCTGCTATCCGATAAGAACGTGAAGGCCGTGCTGATCAACGTGTTCGGCGGCATTCTGCGCTGCGACCGGCTGGCCAACGGCGTGGTGGAAGCGGCGCGCGAGCTTAACATCACCGTACCCATCGTGGTGCGCATGGAAGGCACCAACGTGGAATTGGGCCGCAAGATTCTGCTGGATTCGGGATTTAACTTCACGGTGGGCGAAGATATGCGCGACGCCGCGGAAAAAGTGGTCAGGCTGGCTGCGCAATAGCCGCATAGGAACGTCGTATAGGAACGTCGTACAGGGACATAATGAGCGTACTCGTTGACAAACAAACCCGCCTGATTGTGCAAGGCTTCACCGGCAAGGAAGGCACGTTCCACGCCGAGCAGGCGATCGCTTACGGCACATCGGTGGTAGGCGGCGTCACGCCCGGCAAAGGTGGATCGAAGCATCTCGATTTGCCGGTGTTCAACACCGTGACGCAGGCCGTGCAGGAAACCGGCGCCAATGCCACCGTGATTTTTGTTCCGCCGCCGTATGCGGCCGACGCCATCATGGAGGCCGCCGATGCGGGGCTGCCGCTGGTGGTCTGCATCACCGAAGGCATCCCGGCGATTGACATGGTGAAGGCGTGGGCATTCCTGCAGGGCAAGAAGTCGCGGCTGATTGGCCCGAATTGCCCCGGCGTGATTTCGCCCGGCAAGTGCAAAATCGGCATCATGCCCGGCCACATCCACCTGGAAGGCCATGTGGGCGTGGTTTCGCGCTCGGGCACGCTGACTTACGAGGCGGTGGGCCAGTTGACCAAGCTGGGCATTGGACAATCCACGTGCATCGGCATCGGCGGCGACCCGATCATCGGGACCAATTTCGTGGACGCGCTGGCGCTGTTCAACGACGACCCGGACACGCACGCCATCGTCATGATCGGCGAGATTGGCGGCAATGCGGAAGAGACAGCGGCGGCCTATGTGAAGGCGAACGTGAAGAAGCCGGTGGTGGGCTTCATCGCCGGGCAGACCGCGCCGCCGGGACGGCGCATGGGGCACGCGGGGGCGATCATCGCGGGCGGTTCGGGCAAGGCATCGGACAAGATCGAGGCCATGGAGGCGGCGGGCATTACCATTTGCCAGTCCCCGGCCGAAATTGGAGAAAAGATTCAGAGCCGCTTATGAGTGCAGAACGCACGTTTTCGATTATCAAACCGGATGCCGTAGCAGCCGGACAAGCCGGACAAATTCTCGCCATGATTCAGGAAGCGGGATTCAAGATTCTGGCGATGCGCATGACGCGCCTTACCGAAGCGCAGGCGCGGGAGTTTTACGGGGTGCATAGCGCGCGGCCGTTCTTTGGCGGCCTGGTGAAGTTTATGACCGAAGGCCCGATTGTGGTGATGGCGCTGGAGCGGGAGAACGCCATCAAGGGGTTGCGCGAAGTGATGGGCGCCACCAACCCTGCCAACGCGGCGGAAGGAACCGTGCGAAAGCGGTTCGCGGCGGATATTGAGCGCAATTGCATTCATGGTTCGGACGCGCCGGAGACGGCCGGGCAGGAGCTGCGGTTCTTCTTCAGCGGGGCTGATTTGCTGTAGGGACACCCGCTAACAGAGCCGCGCGCGTCAGCGAGCGGACGGGGGATATGCTGCATATTGACGTAAGCCCCGCGGTTCTCTGAGGGCTTATACTAGAAAACTGGTCTTTAATGAAAGCTCTGTTCGCTCTATGTCTTGGTTTCGCTTTTCTGGGCGCGGTAGCTCGCGCGCAGGAAGAGACAGCCCCTGAGCAGCCAAAGACGGAACAGCCGAAGACGGAGCGGCCTGTAACCCCTGTGACCCCGGCCGTTACCACTCCCACAGATCCACCGGATCGTGGATTCTGGAGAGATCTGATTAGCCCGCGGGCATTGCTGGCTACCGCGCCGGGCACCATTCTCGATCAGCTTCACCAGTTTCCGAAAGAGTGGGGCGAGGGTGTGCCGGCCGCCGAAAAGCGCGCGGCGTCTCTCTACGGGCAGTTCGTGATCGGCGACTTGATTGAGCGCGGCGTCAGGGCGATTGACAAAGAGAATACCCGCTACCGGCGCCGCGGCGAAGGCAACTTCTTCCTGCGCATGGATCACGTCATCGTCTTCACCGTAGTGGCGCGGAAACCCGATGGCGGCTATACCCCGGCGTATTCGACGCTGGCCAACGATTACGGCAGTTGGGCCATCGCCACGCTGTGGAGCCCGCGCAGTCTGCGGAACCCGGCGTCGATTTTCGAGTGGGGAACGGGCAACGTCGGCGTGCGCGCGGGCGGCAACTTGCTGCGGGAATTCTGGCCGGATGTGAAATCGATCTTCCGGAAAAAGAAAAAGTAGAACCAAAGTAGAAGCACTTCGACGCGGAGACGCTGAGGCGCAGAGATAACGCAGAGAAGAACGTCAAGAGAGTTTTTCTTCTCCGCGTAGCCGTGCTCTTGCGAGGATGACAGGGTCGAAAAACCCGGCGGCATGGAAGAAGGTGGCCGGCCTTCCGGGCGGTTGGCGGGCGAAACCGCCTGCCCCGCCGCAAGCATCCGGTTTTTCATGGGATTTCGCGGGCCGAAGGCCCATTCAAACAGACCACGAAACCCGAGGGTCTGTCCCACCTCCGGAGACAGACCAGGAGGTCTGTCTTACTTGCTTATCTCTGCGTCTCCGCGTCTCTGGGTCGAAAAACTATCCCGGCGCACCTGGATGTCTTGCTACCCGCGAAACGGCGTTCACCAGTTTGCGATAAGGCGCATCGGCGAAGCTCTCGAAGCTCACGAACTCTCCATCGCGCCACGTCGAGTAATTCCACCGCGCCAGCAGCGCGAGGCACTCCTGACGCTCACGGACGGCGAGCGCGCGTGGTTCGAACGCGCTGAACATCTCGCGCAGCTTGCGGTCTAGCGACACGGGTTTGCCCTCTGCCACTTCGAAACTGAAGCGCTGCGCGGGTTGCAGGTGACCGGCGTGGACCAGCCACAAATTTACGGAATCGGGCGCAACCGAAGGCGCGATGGCCACGCCGTGGAAGCGGTCGACATCGTACGCCATCTCGTCGCGCAGCTTCAAGACTTCCTGCACTTTTTCGAAGCGCTTGTGCTGGCGCGCGGCGTCCTCGAACTGCATCTCTTCGCTCAGGCGGTCGCGCGAGCGGGAAATGGAATCGAGCAGCGAATGGCCGTCGGTGCGAAGAAATTCCACCACGCGCTCAATCTCATGGCCGTACTCGGCCGGGCCCACCACTTGCTGGCACGGACGCAGGCACATGCCCATTTCGCCGTAGATGCAGCCAGGGTGTTCGGGCGAAGGCAGCAAGTCTTCCTGGCAGCGGCGCATCTGGAAGAGGTCGAGAAACTGCCCTTCGAAGCGCTCGGCCGAGGCGCGCGAACGGAACGGGCCGAAGTAGAGCGAAGGCGTGCGCGAAAGCTGGGTCGCAATCTGGCTGCGCGGGAAAGCGTTGTTGAGCAGGATCTTCACGTAAGGCGGCATGCGCAGCTTGAGCAGGTCGAGATACGTCTGCGGGAAATGGCGCCGCGCCAGTTCATAGTGCAGCAGGACCGATTCGAGCGTTGACCCCGTGAATTGATATTCGATGCGCGCCACGGTGTGACGCAGATTCAGCAGCCGGGACGGCTTTTCGCGTTCTTTGAGCAGACGCAGCAGACGCCGCCGCAGCAACCCGGTTTTCGAAAGGTACGGCTGGCCCTCGTTCGGCCAAAGCACGAATACGGCGGGATTATTAGGCAGCGCTTCAATCGCCGCATCCAGCTGCGCGCCATCCGCGACTGCGATTTCCATCATTGGTAAAGCCGGACGTAATCCTCGCGCGCCGCGGGTAAGACAGTGGCGACGCCAAGGTTCTCTAGGACGTGCTCGCGGCGCGACATGCCCACCAGCGCCACCGAAATTCCCGGTGTGGAGCGCGTGAATTGGATGGCGCGCTGCGCATCGCTGGCGAGCCCGGGAAACAGTTGCGCAACTCTATGGGGCATGTGCGCCAGCACTTCCGTTTGCAGCAGCGTGGCGCTGGCAACCGCCACAATTCCCAACCGCTTACTGGCTTCGAGGACCGATTCGGGACGTTCCACGAACGCCTCCACCATATTCAGATTGAACGGAAGCTGGATGAAGCGGAAATGGTGCTCCGGGCCGCCTTCCTCGGTGGCAATTTCGGCGAGGCGTTCCAGGTTCAACGCGCCTTTCTTGCGAAAGCCCTCCCACGTGGCTGCGCCATACCAGCGGATCTTGCCTTGATCGGCGAACCGTTCCAAATGCGCAAACGCCCGGCGAATGCGTGCATCGAATTCCGCGCGGTCGAGGAAGCCGAGTTGCGTTTCCGGATTGTGCAGATAGAAGACGTCGATGGCGTCCACGCCCAGATTAGCCCGGCTGCGGTCGATCTGATCGGCCAGGAAATCGGGCGCCATGCAGTGCATGCCGCCAACCACATCTTCGCGGCGAAGCGAATCGGGGACGGCGCCGGGCGTCAGGAAGCCGGCCTTGGTGCAGACCACCACCTCATCGCGCTGCATCTGTTTGAGCGCGGCGCCGATGCACCGCTCTGACCGCTGATGGCGATAATTGATGGCGCCGTCGAAGAAATTGATGCCGCCTTCGCCCGCGGCGATCAGCGCGTCTGTGTAGGCGTGGTCGGTACCGTCGTCGTCGGCGCCGAGATAGGTACCGATGCCCAGACTGGAAACTTCCAGGGCGAGGTCGGAGATTCCGACTGTGCGATAGAAACCGGCATCGCGGAACGCGGCGAAGCGGTCCCGGTAGCGGGCTGTGCCTTCGCTGGTGGCAAACATAGCGGCCGCCGCTACTCCGCCACGGCCTTGCTATCGATCAGGCCGCGGATATCGGCCAGAAACTGATCGAGCGTCTTCACGCCCAGGTCGCCGTGCTTGCGGTTGCGTACGGCCACTTGTTGGTTCTGCTGCTCGCGGTCGCCCACCACCAGCATGTACGGAATTTTCTGCATCTGCGCTTCGCGGATTTTGAAGTTGATCTTCTCATTGCGCTCGTCCACGGCGACGCGAATGCCGGCGTCGTCGAGTTGCTTCTGAATGCTCCCGGCGTATTCGGACTGGCGGTCGGTGATGGGCAGCACGATAGCCTGCACCGGCGCAAGCCACACCGGAAACGCGCCCGCGTAATGCTCGATCAGGATGCCGAAGAAGCGCTCGATCGATCCATACAGCGCGCGATGCACCATCAGCGGCTGATGCGCCTTGCCGTCTTCGCCGACGTATTCCAGCGCGAAGCGGCGCGGCAGAGTGAAGTCGAACTGCACGGTGGAAAGCTGCCAGGGACGGCCGATGGCGTCGACCAGTTTCACGTCGATTTTCGGGCCATAAAATGCCGCTTCGTCTTTCACCACTTTGGCCTTGATGTTGAGACGTTCGGTGGCGCTGCGCAGCGCGTTTTCGCCGAGCTGCCACTGCTCGGGCGTGCCGTCATACTTGCCGCTGGCGCCGCCATCCCAGGTGGAAAGCTCGGCGGAATACTCGGTGAAGCCGTAGGTGGTCAGCGTGTCGATGGCGAACTGGAGACAATTCACCACCTCGTTTTCGGCCTGGTCCGGCGTGCAGAAAATATGGGCGTCGTCCTGCGTGAAGCCGCGCACGCGAAAGAGACCGTTGAGCACGCCCGACCGTTCGTAGCGGTAGACCGTGCCCAGCTCGCCAAGGCGCACGGGAAGATCGCGATAGCTGTGCTGCCGGTCCGCATAAATAAGGATGTGGAACGGGCAGTTCATCGGCTTGAGCTGATATTCCGCGTCGTCGAGCTCCATGCGCGAGAACATATTCTGCGCATAAAAACCGGAGTGGCCCGAGGTCTTCCACAAATCGAAGCGCGCCACGTGCGGCGTGTAGACCAACGAATAACCGCGCTTCAGGTATTGATCGCGCATCCAGTCTTCAAGCTGCTTGCGGATGATGCCGCCCTTGGGATGGAAGAAAATCAGACCGGGACCGGCGAGCTCCTGAATGCTGAACAGGTCGAGCTCTTTGCCCAGCTTGCGGTGGTCGCGCTTCTTGGCTTCTTCCACCTGTTTGAGATACGCTTCCAGATCTTTCGCCGAGAAGAACGCGGTGCCGTAGATGCGCTGCAACTGCTTCTTGTGCTCATCGCCTTTCCAGTAAGCGCCCGCGATGGAGAGCAGTTTGAACGCCTTGATCTTCGACGTGTTGGGCACGTGCGGGCCGCGGCAGAAATCGATGAAATGCGGTCCCAGAGTGTATTCGGTGAAACTTTCGCCGGCGCGCTCGGCGATCAGCTCGCACTTCATCCAGGCATCGGAATACTTGCGCAGTCCCTCTTCCTTCTGTGTGTAAATGCGCTCATAGGGAAGCTGGCGCGCCTGAATCTCCCACATCTTCTTTTCGATCTTTTCGAGATCGTCGGGAGTGAAAGGCGTGGGGCGGTCGAAATCGTAATAGAAGCCGGTGTCGATGGGCGGCCCGATGCCGAGTTGGGTTTCGGGATAAAGCTCGACCACGGCCGCGGCCAGCAGGTGCGCGGTGGAGTGGCGATAGACCACCAGGGCTTCGGGATCCTTATTGGTGAGGATCTGGACGGCGGCGTCTTTTTCGATGGGACTTGCGAGGTCGGAAAGTTCGCCATCCACCTTGGCGACGATGGCGGCGTCGGCGAGCCGCGGGCTGATGGATTTGGCGATATCGAGCGGGCTGGAGCCTGCTTCGACGGACTTTTTACTGCCGTCGGGCAGGGTAATTTCGATTTGGCTCATAGGGAAATTTCAGCGTAGCACGGGGTGATAATGGGCGCGCCCGGCCCGCCAGGTGGTCCCAGATGGCGCCGGAGCCGCGACCGCCCTTGGGAAATGGCGCTTGTCGGCAATTGTCCGTCAGCATTTCCACAAATCGGTGCTATGCTTAGTACTGAGGAGGCCAGCAGGTCGCACTGCCAACCTCCTCGGGCTTCGCTAGAGATTGATTTCGATCTTTAGCTTGGTCCGTCTTGTCCTGCGTAATACCAGAACAAGGATCAGCACGAGAAGAATCATATCTGATCCCCCTTTCTACTCCGGTAGATTTGCAAGCCTCGCCCCTACGGCGAGGTTTTGCATTTTAGGAGTCCGAAGGCCCCATGCAAACTACGACCCTGCAAGGCCGGAATAGAAGACTCAGAGTAGCAGCCTGCGCTCCAATACAACGTAAGGGACAGTACGCCGTGAACTCGTCGATTGCCGGTGAACTTCGCGGTAGCAGTCGTTCAGCCGACTCGCGCCATAATAGAAGACGGTGAAACCAACCAGCTTCTCCGGCGTCCAAATCGATATCCTTACAACCTGGCCCGACTGATGTACCGCTCCATCGCAGCCCTTCTCTTTTCGGCTTTTCTGTGTCCGATCCCGGCTCTCTTCGCCGCGGACGATCTCGAATCCCAGATAAAGAGCGTCATGCGCGCCTACGCGCTGATGGCGCAAAACGCCGCCGACCCGATATCCTCCGAACAGGTCTTTTACCAGGGCGCCATTCCCGGCCTGCTGCGTACGCTCGATCCGCACTCCATCTTCTTCGACCCCGGCCAGTACGACCAGGTCAAGAAAATGGAAGCGTCCACGCAGAAGGGATTTGGCAGCGTTGTATCGCTGCTGCCGGGCCGCGTGATCATTCTTCAGACCGCTCCCGGAACCCCATCGCAGAAGGCTGGCCTCGCTCCGGGCGATGAAATTGCCGGCGTCAACGGTTATGCTATCGGCCGCCTGGATATGGATCAGATCGCCGAGCTGCTTACCGAATCGCGACAGCAGCAGGCGCAATTGGAAGTACGCCGTCCTGGGGTTCCGCGCCTTCTGCACTTCGTGCTGACGCCGGAAGAATTGCAAGCGCCCAGTGTGGAGCGCGCCTTCATGTTGCGCGACGGCGTGGGCTACCTTCGCGTCTCCAGCTTCGATGAAAAGACCGGCGAGCAGATCAAAGAGGCCATCGAAAAACTCGGCGGCGGCCAGTTGAAGGGGCTGGTGCTCGACCTCCGTAACAACCCCGGCGGAGTGGTCGGCGCGGCTCTTGAAACAGCGTCCCTGTTCCTCCAGCCCGGACAGAAGATCTTCTCCGTGCGCGGCCGCGCCATGCCGGAAAAAGCCGAAGTAGTCCCCCCGAACGCCACGCCGTACAGTTTCAAACTGGCGATTCTGGTGAACGCGAAATCCGCCAGCGCATCCGAGATTGTCACCGGCGCCCTACAGGATCACGACCGCGCCGTGGTGCTCGGCGAGCCTAGCTTCGGCAAGGGCCTGGTGCAGAACCTCTTTCCGTTAAGCCAAGGCACCGGACTGGCGCTCACCATCGCGCTCTATTACACGCCCAGTGGCCGCTCCATTCAAAAGCCGCTCGACTCTTCCCAGTACGAGCTTGGCGCAACCACCGCGCATCTCAACGGACACGCCGAGTTCCACACCGATAGCGGCCGCGTGGTCACGGGCGGCGGCGGCATTCAACCCGATTATGTGGTCTATCCGCCGGCTTTCAACCGGCTGCGCCAGGTGCTCGACGCCAGCGGCTCTTTCACCAGTTTCGCCACTGAATTCCTGCACGAGAATAAGATCGGGGAAGACTTCGAGGTGCAGCCGCAGCTTCTCGATCGATTCCAGGCTTACCTTTCGGCGCATGACATCCGGCCCGGCGTCACGGAATGGTCCGTGGAACAGAATTTCATCGTCAACCGCCTCAAAACCGAAATCCTCAACCAGGCCTTCGGGGTGGCAAAGGGCGATGAAGTGGAAGCGCAACGCGACCCCGTCATTCAGAAAGCTCTCGAAGTCATGGGCTCGTAAGGTGCCGCTGCCGGCGGTTTCGGAGCGACCGTCCGGCCGTGGGTGCTTATAGCCGTTTTGGGGATTTGGGGGCTCTGTCGCACTTGGCAGGCGAAAGCGCCGGCGCCACAAATGAGCGCCAACGTGGGACAGACGCTTTCGTCTGTCAATGCAGCAATCTCGGCGATTATGCCCTAGATCGGTTAAGCACCGTCCGGCCCTCTGAGCAACGGGTGCTTAACCGTTTTGGGGGGATGCGGCCAAGACAATGTTGTCGGCCTCAGCCGGAGTCAGTTTCTTGCGGATGTTGGATTCAAGCTGAGAGAGTGCGAGGTGCGTTTGAGGCGGAAGATTTTTCCGTAGCTGAGAGTAGTTCGCGGGTAGTTGTTACCGCGCGGCCCGAGGATCCCGAGCTACCCTCGATAAGGGGGGCGATCTTGTGTCGCATATTGGCGATAGGTAAACGCTATGCGACCAGGGAGGATCTATTGCTCAGAACGCCGGGTTCGGGGCCGCCGGCCCGGGCCAAAGTCCGAGATGGCGACTTTTCGTCAAAGTGGATCGGCGGACGTAAGGACGTTTTAACGGGCCCTAAATGCCGACTCAGGGACCAAATCCTTGGCAGACGCAATCCAGATCTGTTTTTATGCTGCAAAAAGGTGGCGGAGGAAGCGTTTGCCCTTTTCAGTGAGAGCGGGAGAGCCTTCAAGAGAAGGCACCGCCGAGATTTCTTCGTCAATCTCGGATATACGACGAAGAGCAAAGTTCTGATCGATACTGTCTGGGCTGGTATCTGCAACCCGACGCCACATCCAGCGGAGCACGTAAAAGACGTATGCGCCGTGCAAGATGCCCTGCGCTGGCCGTTCTTGCCGTTTCCACGGCGAATACATCAACCAGTCAGAAGTTTTGTCGACCAGAGGTGATAAAGCCTCAAAAAGTGTAAGCTGCAGGTGCATCGTCTCGTGTATCAAACTCTCAGCAACCCGAAGCAATGAACGTCGGTCACCTCGAACTGGCGCAGAAACGAAAACAGAAAACGGGATCGCGGGATCGCTAAAACTTACATCGTAATCCTCATCGGATGCGAGCAGCGGATGGCAACGCCATGCGAGTTCCGAAACGGCCGACCACAGGAACGGAAAAGGCTTAACTACCTTTAGTAAAGCGGCCTCAATTAGATCAGTCGCCCTATCAGCTTCCGCGTCGGTGGCCAGACTCAGGCCTCTCTCTGCACCGTAACACAATAGATCGGGACTCGGCGTCTCACAGACCAATACGTTGCCGCTACTCATCGGAACTGCCCTCAAGATTGCGGCGTTGTCCGTAGTCGAATCGAACAACAATCTTTGAGTAGAATAGTTGTCCCTTGTCAGTGAATGAGACCTCAACAGGGCGCTCTCTCCAGCCAGACGAAGGGCAACCGGTAAAGAAAGGTCAAACGGGGGAAGTAGGCTGGCAGGGTCGATGTCAGGAGCGGTCTGCATAGAAAGAAAAGACCAGTGTGTATCGATCACTCTGATAAACCTGACTCACCGCGTGGTACGAAGCGGCAGAGATCTCAAAACCGAATGCAGAACGGCTTGTCGGAACAATGACATCATCGAGCGATTCAACATCCGGTCCCCGGAACAGCATGAGCATTCCACCATTTGCTTCATTCCAGCCACGGTTCAGCTGGATAAGGAAGCGATGGGTTTCACCGTCGGGCCTAGCGTCGTTATGAATCCGGATTTTCTGGGATCGAGTGAGCTTATGTGCTGTAATCTCGATCTCAGGTTTTAGCGTGGCTCCGAGAAGTGCCCCAAGGAGCCGTCGAAGCTCATTTAACGACTCCTCGGAAAACAGCGGCTTCAGGTCGACGGGAAGATTCACGTGTCGAAAGTCAAATTCGTACTGCTCGTAGAAATCCATGACAGTGAGGCGCCAGGGAGCTTCTGTTTCGAACCACGCAAGCAAGGCCTCTTCCAGTTCCTCGGACATGACTTGGGGGACTGTGAAACACGGGAAAGGACGAGATCGCGAAACGGCAGAAGAAAAATCGAGGGGGGTCATCGGCAATCCTGCAAGGTCTGCTGCATATGGCCGAGCAGGAGCTTGTAGTCGGCGCAGTAAACCGATGGATTTGCTAATCCGGTTTCTGGATGCCATCGGGAGAGCGGCATTCCCCCTCCGCAGACTGGGAGTAATGTGCACGCTTGGCAAACGGGGCTTGTTGGCTGTTGGAGTTGAGAATACTGGATGAATTCCGGAGAGGAGGCGACTTCAGAAAGCCGGTTGTTCGATACTGACCATGCTCTTTCGAAACGATCCGCACCGTCGTAGGTGCTCTTCAGTGTGTCATTCTTCGTGATGGTTCCGTCTGTATCGATCACGGCAATGCCGTACACCGCCTGCCCGCAACCCTCCTTTACGGAGACCCCGCCAAGGAGCAAACGACCAAAGTCATCTAGGATCCGAATGCGTGGCGGGTTAGGATCATTGATATAGCAGTCCCAGATCGTTGCCAGCCAGTTTCCATACTCGGTGGACTCAACGCTAGTCTTGCCCGGCGGTAGCTTCGCGTGATTCCCATCCTTAAAAAGGAAATCGACACTCGGGACCGCTAGTGACTTGAAGTATTCGTAAACTCTTCGAGCATCAGAGTTTGGATCCACGACACAGAGAGTTCCTGTAAAGATTTGGCTAGCTTGTGGATGTTGTCGAATGCGATCTATTCCGGCTGCCGCGCGCTTATGCGTGCCCTCACCGGTAAATGCGATGCGAAAGGTGTCGTTCACATCTGCGGGCCCATCGAGGCTGACAGAAATCGTCGTCTTGGTGCTGGAGCACAAATCGAGCAAATCGTCGTCGATCAACGTGCCATTCGTCTGAATGGCGCGTTTGCAGGTTGATGGCAAGCTGTCTGCAAGCCCTTGGAGAAGAACTTCCAGAATATTTCGAGGAAGAAGAAGCGGCTCACCACCGTGAAGAACGACGGCAAAAGGATGCTGCTGGTCTTCGTACAGCGCCGTTAACTGCCTTCGAACATCCTCCACTGTCGCGAGAGACATATGCTTCGGCATACGCTCCCAAGTGATATCGCCGTGATGGTAGACGTAACAATAACGGCAATCGATATTGCAGCGCGAGGCCACCTTCAAAAGTATGGTGTCGAGCTTCATGCGCTGCCGAAAGGAAGCTAGCGGTTGTGGCGATTGTGCGCGCGATCGTAGGAGCCGGCGATTGACGAGCCATTCGTCTCTTCCAACCGCACTTCTTCCATGAGGCGTCGCAGGGCGGCACTGTCACGTGGCATGCCATCCACATGCGTATTTTCGGGCAAAGGTGCGGGTATCGCGGTTACCGCGGACTGCTCAAGCGTGATGGATTCCATGAAGACTCCTTTACTGGTCCGTATCCAGGCCGGATCTGAACCCAGTGTACGTCTTCTAATATAGATAATCAAGCCTTGTAATACGGTTATTTTTCAATGAGTTACGCGGGTGCTAAAATCTATTTTCGTTGACCCTGTCTAAGCTGAATAAACTAAACAACTTATCGTGAGCGAAAGATCGGAGGAGATCGCCTTCAATTCCGAGGCTGTTGGCAGGTACCCGGGATTCCCCTATACGGCTAGGAATCGTATCGAAGTTGGGTGTATGTAAATGAGGAATCAGTCCTTACGTGCGATACGATGAGTATCTGCAAGGGGAAGCGGATTCGCGCTTGCCGTCCGTATTGATGGCTGCGTTTCGCGACTCTGGCGAAATCAAAGCAACGGCTGCGGTGGTGCATGCTACCCCTGCACAAGGAGTTTCACTATGCCTGTCGATAAAGAAGTCCCAGATGAAATGCACTTCCGGTCCCTACGCCTGGAAAATGTGCGCGCTTTCGGCAGCGTGCAGAATCTGGAGTTCATTGACGAGAGTGGCATCATCAGTCGCTGGAATTTGATTCTCGGGGACAACGGTGTCGGCAAGACAACGCTTTTGCACGTACTCGCGCTCATGCTGCCCGTTTCCGACTTTCCCCCGACCAGATCGAAGGCTAAACTTTCGGAGCATACGAATATTGAGATCAGGCATTTCATTCGCAGGGGAGGAAAACGTAAGGCCACTATAGTGGCAGTGTTTCATGCCCACGGGCAGCCGCTAAGAATTCAAGTCGGCATCAGCGGGAGTGTGGACAAGCTTGAATCAGCGCGATTCCCTCCAGTCAAACATCGTCTGCGCTCGGAAGGTCCTCTCGTCATCAAATATGATGCCGGTCGCCACATTCGTCGTGATGTTTCGCCGCCCACAGATACGGATGGAGCGGAGACATCGTTTTCAGAAGTCACTGTTCTCTACGATGCAGAGACGATCCTCGAAAAGCTCGATTATGCCGTTCGGAGCGAGCCGCGGCAAAAAAACAGCCGAGAAAAGATCCGGTTAAAGGTGCTCAAGGCCGTCGTTGCTGCGTTACTGCCTGGCCGCCTGACCGACAAAGATATCGAAATCCGCGGACCTCGTCGGACCGGCAAAGATCAGTCCGGCGTTCTTGTGAAGACTCCGTCCGGCAAGACCCCTTTTGCGGACCTCAGCCTCGGCTACCAAACGATGCTCGCGCTGGCGGTGGATTTGGCGTCCCGGCTTTTTGACGCCTTTCCCGAGAGCACCAAACCTTTATGCAAAAGCGCAATTGTGTTGATCGATGAGATCGAATTGCATCTTCACCCGCAGTGGCAGCGCGAGCTCCGCGAACGCTTGCTCAAGAATTTCCCCAAAGTCCAGTTCATCGCGACTACGCACAGCCCAATTACCGCTCAAGACGCCTTATCCCAAGGTGGCAATGTTGCCGTTGTGCGGTGGGAAGGTAACGAGGCGCATATCCTGAACCGTCCGATACCGGCAGATTTATGGCGCTACGACCAGTTACTTGTCAGCGACCTATTTGGGCTGACCTCTGACAGGAGCAAAGAGGCGGAGGCCATGTTTGACGACCGCCTCAATCTTCTTCAAACCAAAAATCGTTCAGCTAAGCAGGAGGCGCGGCTACGAGAACTTAATGAACTCATCGCACGCCTACCTACCGCCAGATCACCGATCGATCAACGATTTGAGGATCTAACGAGTGAGTTAGTTAGAGACTTCCCGCGGAGGCGGGCGCGGTGATTCGTATTCATAAGGGCGCTGCCCCTCCCAGTCTCGTTCGCGCCAACTCGAAGTATTGCAAAACTCTTTGTGATGCTTACGATGCCGATCCCGGGCTATACCGGAATGGAAAGCCAATGGCTATCCGCGGATCGATCTACAAGACGAAAGCAGTTAAGAAAGCCCTGGCGAAGTGTCACTACGGTAAGTGCTGCTATTGCGAGACGTGGATTCCTGAGCCCTATGCGCATTCGCATGTCGAACATTGGAGGCCCAAGTCGAGTTCGCGCCAAAAGCGAGGCGATAAAAGGACATGGCCGGGCTATTACTGGTTGTCCTACGAGTGGGAGAATCTCCTGTGGAGTTGTGCTTTTTGCAACTCGGCCAATAAGAGTGACCTGTTTCCGTTGGATAATCCTGCCGCTCGCGCGAAGCATCATCGGATGAGCGTGCAGGACGAGAGGCCGTCCATCATCAAGCCCGATGGTGCAGAAGATCCACGTAACCATATCAAATTCGAACTCGATGAGGTGATCGGGTTAACTCCGATCGGCAAAAAGACCATTGAAGTATTGCGCCTCAACAGTAAGTTTCAAGAAGCCCGTCTCACGCATTTTAAGAAAATTCGGGAGGCCCGGGACCGCTACATTAACCTAATGAATAGCGTCGATCCAAAGGCTCGCGAGGACGCGCTACATTGGCGCCGGTTTGTGGAGCATGCAGCAGCTTTAGACCAGCCATACAGTGCCATGGTTGCCGCCTATCTGGAGACATACCCCCTTCCAGACCCCACCATCCAGACCGCCATGCGTATCGGCTAGGCTCTCGCAAAGAAACTGCCTACCCGGCTCCGGTTTCAAGTCAACAGACCGTCTGGCCTGAGCCGATCATTCGCGGAATTGAATCTGTAGATGAGTCCCCACAAGTCGGCTTCGCAACTCCGATCCTTCACATGTTCACGTGGCCGAAAAACGCCCGTTGCTGACATTTGCCGGGTACAGTGTTATAGATCCTCCCTGACGGCGTACTGTTTACTCAGGCGACGGACCACGCGACAAGCGCCCGATAGAGCGTCGAGAGGCCCACGTTCAGAAGGTTTGCTACGTACCTGGCGGGCTTCCCTCTGTCGATCGGCCCGGGGTACTTCTGTGCAGCGTTCACACAGCGGAATGCCCCTGGCAAGGTACGGTCGTTCCATCGCCGCGCGTGACGCAGCACGTCCGCGCCCACCCAAAATCCAGCCATTGCCCAAAATCCGGTCACAGGCTTTCAATAAATATTTTCTACCCCGCAACCCACTCCATCCACATCACTTAGCCAACCCAACCTCCAACCGCTCACCCCGATCCCCGACCCGCGCCTGATATATTCGAAACAGAAAGGGCTGCCTTCGCGAACCTGTTCGCGAGCGCAGCCCTTTCCATTTCCACTGCCCAAAAAAGGATTCCCAATGTCTACGCCAGCACAAGCCGCCGCCTCCATCGCCAACTCCAAGCTCTCCACCGGCCCGTCCTCGGTCACCGGGAAGCAAACCGTGTCCGCGAACGCGCTCCATCACGGCTTGGCCTCGTCCAAGCCCGCTCACGTCGCCCTCCCCGGCGAGGAAGAGCTGTTCGCCGGCCATCTCGAAAGCTACCGCAAGGCCTACGCCCCCGCCAACCAACCCGAAGAGGACCTCGTCCGCACCCTCGCCGAATCCTACTGGCGGCTCGAACGCGCCCACAAGCTGGAAAACGCCCTCTTCAGCCAGGTCCTCACTCAGGACGACTACAAAGCTCTCGAGCCCATCACCGCGAAGGCCATGGCCTGGAGCGACAAAGTCACCGGCCTCCAGCGCATGGCGCTGTACGCTCAACGCATCCAGCGCACCGCCGAAAAGACCGCCGCCGCCATCAAAGCCATGCAACAGGAGCGCAAAGCCGCCTACAACCAGGCCAAGGAAGATGCCATGTACCTCACCCAACTCTCCGTCGGCAACGGAAACACCTTCGAACCCGCGCTCCACTTCGGCGCCGCGGACCTCCACGGCGGCTTTGTTTATTCACCCGATGAAATCAAGCTCGCCCTGCTCCGCGTCAGCCGCCTCGAAGAGGCCAGAGCCCGCTTCAACCGGGCGGCATAACCAAACTATGACAACAAAAGACACGACGACCCCAGTTCGGTTAAGCACCCCTGAGCAACGCGCAGCGTTATCATGTGAATGGTGAAAGTCAGGGATCTGATTCACCTGCTCGAATCCACCGGCTGGCGGCTGAAGGCGACCAAAGGTAGCCACCGTCAGTTCCTCCATCCGCAAAAAGGGATGGTCGTGACCGTTCCGGGTCAGCCCGGTAAAGATGTGCCGGTGGGAACGCTGAAGCCATCCTTCGTACCGCCGGGCTGAAACAGCTGGACTGAAACAGAAAGACGAGGATTGATGAAGTACACGGTCATTTATGAAAGAGGGCCAACCTCGTGGGGGGCGTACGTTCCCGACCTTCCCGGCGTGATCTCCGTTGGCGACTCGCGAGACGAAGTGGAACACCTTATCCAGGAAGCCGTCGAGGTTCACCTGGAAGGCATGCGCGGCGAAGGCATCGCCATCCCTTCACCGTCCAGCTTCGCAGGGGTTGTCGAAATCGATTCCGCACCTTGACGCCGGATCGGGCCGTTGCCCAATTAGCCCCGCGCCGTAACCCGCCGCCACGCGCCGCTTGATAGCATAGTCAATCGGGAGGATGCTCAGTGGCCACGTACGCTGCACCTGTATCCATTTCTTACGAGAACGAGAAAAATCCATGGCTCGCCGCGGCCGTGCGGTTCGACGAAGCCGCCAGGCGGCTGAATCTCGATGACGGCGTGTGCAAGATTCTCCGTTCCCCTGCTCGGGAAATCACGGTTCACATTCCCGTGCAGCTCGACGACGGACGCCTGGAGGTTTTCACCGGCTATCGCGTGCAGCATTCCATAGCGCGCGGCCCGGCCAAGGGCGGCATCCGCTTCGCGCCCGACGTCACGCTGGACGAAGTGCGCGCGCTGGCATCCTGGATGACATGGAAATGCGCCGTGGTGAATATTCCCTTCGGAGGCGGCAAGGGCGGCGTGATTGTCGATCCGCATCTGCTCTCCGACACGGAACTCGAAAAGCTGACGCGCCGCTACACCGCGGAAATCATCGACTTCATCGGACCTGAGAAGGACGTCCCCGCGCCCGACGTCAACACCAATGCGCAGATCATGGCGTGGATTATGGATACCTATTCCATGCACTCGCGCCAGACCGTGACCGCGGTGGTCACCGGCAAACCGGAGGCGCTCGGCGGCTCTCGCGGCCGGCCGGAAGCCACCGGACGCGGCTGTATGATCGTCACGCTCCAGGCGCTCAAGCGCCTGGGTCTGTCGCCTGAAAGTGCGCGCGTGGTGATTCAGGGCTTCGGCAATGTGGGCGGCATGGCGGCCAAGCTGATGAAAAAAATTGGATTCAAGATCGTCTGCATCGTGGAGTACGACGGCGCCGTATACAACGCCCATGGCCTCGATATCGCGGGCCTCGAAAAGCACCGCAAGGAGACCGGCTCCATCACGGGCTTCGCCGGCGGCGAGGATATGGATAAAGGCGAGGCGATGTTCCTGCCGTGCGATGTCCTGATTCCGGCCGCGACGGAGAACGTGGTCACATCGAGCAATGCGGAGCGGCTGCGCTGCAGAATCCTGTGCGAAGGCGCCAACGGGCCCACTACGCCGCTGGCCGACCAGATTCTCGAAGATAAGAAGGTGTTCGTCATCCCGGACATTCTCGCCAACGCCGGCGGCGTGACTGTTTCCTACTTCGAGTGGGTGCAGGATCGCCAGGGCTTTTTCTGGACCGAGAAGGCTGTCAACGAGCAGCTTGAGCAGATCATGGTGGATAGTTTCGATTCCATCGTCGGCTACGCCGATCAGCACCGAGTGAATAACCGCACCGCGGCGTACATGGTGGCGCTCGACCGGGTTGCGGCTGCCATCAAGCTGCGCGGGATTTACGCGTGAAGCGGGGTAACGCCGGCGGTCTTGCCGCCGGTATTTTACTTCGGATTCGTCCCCGAGGTTTGCAATCGCACGAGAGGTCCGGCGGCAAGACCGCCGGCGCTACCAGACGCCCCGTAGGAAAAACAGGTGGCTGACGCCGCCACGCCGTTGATGCGGCAATACCACAGCGTCAAGCAGCAGCACCCGAACGCGTTGCTATTTTTCCGCTTGGGCGATTTCTACGAGATGTTCTTCGAAGACGCCGTGGTGGCATCGCGCGAGCTCGAAATCACTCTCACCTCGCGCAACAAGGAAAAAGGCGCGGCGATCCCCATGTGCGGCGTTCCTTATCATGCCGCCGAAGGCTACATCTCGCGTCTCTTGCAGAAGGGCTATCGCGTCGCCATCTGCGACCAGACCGAAGATCCCAGGTCCGCCAAGAAACTGGTGAAACGCGAGGTCACGCGGGTGGTCACGCCGGGCACCGCCATGGACGCGAACCTGGTCCGTCCGCGCGAGAACAATTTCCTGGCCGCGGTGGCGCGCGTCGATGGCCGCGCCGGCCTCGCGCACGTCGATGTCTCCACCGGCGAGTTCCGCGTCACCGAACTTGAGCCCGCGGAAGTGGCCGGCGCCATTGAGCACCTGGGCGCGCGCGAAGTTCTCTTCCCCGGCGACTTGCCGCTGCCGGCCGCCGAAGACCGCTCCAACACGCGCTTCGTCCGCACTGAAGTGGAAGAGTGGGTTTTCACGCCGGACTACGCCGACCGCTCTCTGCGCGACCATTTCAAGCTGCTGACGCTCGATGGCTGCGGACTCGCCAACCGTCCGGCGGCGGTGGGCGCGGCCGGCGCCATTCTGCACTACCTGCGCGAAACGCAGCGGGCTTCGCTCGACCACATCGACCGCCCGGCTTACTACAATCGCGCCGATTCCATGGTGCTCGATGCCGTCACGGTGCGAAATCTGGAACTGGTGGAACCGCTGTTCGCGGCCGACGCCGGGGGCACGCAGCCGCAGGCCACAGTGTTGGCGGCGCTCGACCAGACCCTTACCGGAATGGGCGGGCGCCTTCTGCGCCAGCGCCTGCTGCGGCCTTCCATGGAGCGAGCCGAAATCGAGCAGCGTCTCGACGCTGTGGGCGAGCTGCTGGCGCAGACGATTCTGCGCGCCGAGCTGCGCAAGGAACTCGCCGGTATTCTGGACCTCGAGCGCCTCCTTGCCAAAGTCACGTTGGGAACCGCCGGCCCGCGCGACGTTCTGGCGTTGGGGCGCTCGCTCGAAAAGATTCCCGCGTTGAAGCGCTGCTTCGACACGCAGCAGGCCGCGCGATTGCGCTCCGTACACGACCGCCTGGACGAGCTGCCGGACGTCGCCAATCTGATTCTCGAAGCGATCGCGGACGAGCCGCCGATCAACCTCGCCGACGGCGGTACGATCCGCGCCGGTTTCAACGCCGGCCTGGACGAGTTGCGCGACCTCAGCCAGAACGGCAAGCAATACATCGCGCAGATTGAGGCGCGCGAGCGCCAGCGCACCGGCATTCAATCGCTGAAGGTACGGTTCAACAACGTCTTCGGCTACTACATCGAAATCACGCGCGCCAATCAGCATCTGGCGCCTGCCGATTACGAGCGCAAGCAGACCCTGGCCAACGCCGAGCGCTTCACCACGCCCGAGCTGAAGGATTACGAAACCAAGGTGCTCGACGCCGAAGACAAGATTCTCACGCTCGAAAGGGAGCTGTTCACCGGCGTACGCCAGCGCGCCGCGGCGCAGGCGCAGCGCATCCGCGCCACGGCCGCGGCGGTGGCCGAGCTCGACGTCACCGCCGCGCTGGGGAACGTGGCGGCCGAGAATCGCTATCGCCGCCCGGCCTTCCCCGAGGACGGCGAGATGCGCATTATGGCGGGCCGCCATCCGGTGATCGAGCGGCTCACGGACCAGGAAGCCGGCCGCTTCATTCCCAACGATCTCTACTTGAACAATTCCACCGATCTCATCGCCATTATCACCGGCCCCAATATGGGCGGCAAATCGACGTATCTGCGGCAGGCGGCGCTGATCGGCATCCTCGCGCAGATGGGGTCGTTCGTGCCCGCCGAATCCGCCAGCCTGCCGCTGATCGACCGCGTCTTCACGCGCATCGGCGCGTCCGACAATCTCGCGCGAGGCCGCTCCACCTTCATGGTGGAGATGACCGAGACCGCCGTGATTCTCAACACCGCCACGTCGCGCAGTTTCATCGTTCTCGATGAAATCGGGCGCGGCACGGCGACCTACGATGGCCTGGCGCTGGCGTGGGCCGTAGTGGAGCACATCCACTCGCGAACTCGCGCCAGGACCCTCTTCGCCACTCACTACCATGAGCTGACTGCGCTGTCCGAAAAGCTTCCCGGCATTCGCAACCTGAAGGTTTCGGTGAAAGAAGCCGGCGATCACATCATCTTCCTGCGCAAGGTGGAACCGGGCAGCGCCGACCGCAGCTACGGCATCGAAGTGGCGCGTCTAGCCGGCCTTCCGCTTACCGTCATCGAGCGCGCCCGCGAGGTGCTGAAGCTCCACGAGGGCGCGGAACATGTGGTCACCGATGAGCTCGCTAAACCGGAGCGCCCAGAGCCGATGCAGATCCAGATGTTCGAGCCGGTTAGATATGGTATCGCCGAGCGCATCCGCGCGCTGAACCTGGATGAATTGCGGCCTATTGAAGCGCTGCAACTGCTTTCGGAATTGCAGCGGGAGTTGAAGCGCCAGTGAGAGTAGCCGGCATCATGAGCGGCACCTCGCTCGATGGCATCGATGTGGCCATCGTCGAAATCCGCGGCCGCGGCATCGAAACCGTCGGCTTTCAAACCACGGCCTACCCTGATCGCCTGCGCGCCCGGCTTCTCAAGCCTGCGGACAGCCGCGAGATTTCCCGCCTCAATTTCGAGCTGGGCGAGCTTTACGCCAAGGCCGTGCTGCGTGCGGTGCGCAGTTACGGACCGGTGGAGCTGATCGGCTGCCACGGCCAGACCATCTACCATGAAGGCGGCGCAAGCACTTTGCAAATCGGCGAAGCTGCCGTGATCGCGGAGCGCACTGGAGTGCCGGTCATCTCCGACTTCCGCACCCGCGACATTGCCGCCGGAGGCCAAGGCGCGCCGCTGGTTCCCTTCGTCGATTGCCTGCTGTTCCGGCATCCGCGCCGCACGCGCATCGCGCTGAACATCGGAGGCATCGCCAATATCACCGTGATTCCCTCGGGCATCGCCTTCGATACCGGCCCTGGCAACATGGTCATCGATGCACTCGCCCGCGAGTACACCGGCGGCCGGCAGAACTTCGACCGCGGCGGCCGCATCGCCGCGCGCGGCAATCTGAACCGCCCCCTGCTCGACCGCCTCCTGGCCGATCCCTACTACCGCGCCAAGCCCCCCAAGAGCGCGGGCCGCGAACAGTACGGCGCGGAGTTCGTCACGCGGCTGAAGCAGACCCGCCTCCCGCTTCCCGATCTGATCGCTACCGCCACGGTCCTCACCGCCGCGGCCATCGCCAGAGCCGCCGCACCCTTCCAGCCCGACGAACTGATCGTATCGGGAGGCGGCGCGCATAACCCGTAAATCCTGGCGCATCTTGCGGCTTTCCTGCCGGGAGTCGCGCTGGCGACCACCGCGGATTACGGCATCGATCCCGATGCCAAAGAGGCCATCGCCTTCGCCATTCTGGCCTACCGCACCTGGCGCCGCAAACCGTCCAATCTGCCCGCCGCCACCGGCGCGCGCCACCCCGTCATCCTAGGCAAACTGACGTCCTAAACCACCCGCTCGGAGAAGTCCCCCCAATCGGTCGATAAGGTATTTGGAGCGATGCGCTTATCCTCGGTGACCCTACTGCTCGGCGTGTCATTGGCCGCTGTGGCAGCCTCTGTCAGTCCGCCGCCGGACGGCGGACTGACAGTCTTGACTCATGCTCAAGACATCCGCAACCTTTCGCCCGTTGAGGCAAAGCGGGCCTATCCCGTGCATCTGCGGGCGGTTGTCACCTTTGTGGATCACGGCCCCGGCGAAGTGTTCGTGCAGGACGAAACCGCCGGCGTCTTTGTGTTCGAGCATGGCTCGGTGAGCAACGCCCGGCTGCGTGCCGGACAATTGGTGGACCTCACCGGAGTCACCGTACCCGCCGACTTCGCGCCCGCGATTACCAAGGCAAACCTGAACGTCCTCGGCGTCGGCACGTTGCCCAAACCGAAACGGAGACCATTCTCCGACCTGGTGGGCGGCAAACAAGATGGACAATGGTTTGAATTGCAGGGCGTGGCGCGCTCCGGACAAACCAAGGGCACCCGGCTCTTCCTCAACGTCGCCACCGTCGGTGGCAGCTTTGTGGCCGTCTTGCCCGAGTTTCCCGCCGATTGGAGCCGCACGTTGGTGGATGCCAAGGTGTCCCTGTTGGGCGTCGTCGCCGCCGTATTCAACGAGCATCGCCAGTCGGCGGGCGTCCGTATGTTTGTACCCGGATCGAGATTCGTCCGTATCATGGAAGGCGCGCCACCGGACGTCTTCCGCTTGCCGGAATCCACCGCCGTTTCGGTAGGCCAGTTCCATCCGCTGGAGGAACTGCCGCGACGCATCCGCATCCGTTCCACAATACTCGCGATGGAACCCGGCATGCCGATGTACGTCGCCGATGCCACCGGAAATCTGGAGGTTCAGGCCATCCCGGGTTGCGCCGCGAAACCGGGAGACCGGGTCGATGTGGTGGGATTTCCTGGCGTGATTGACGGACGCCTCGGTCTACAGGATGCATTGTGCCGGAAACTGGGGCCGGGACCGCCGGCCGTTATCGTAGAGATCCAAGCGCAGGAGGTCATACCGCCGCAGGCGCGCACCGACGCCTCGGGCTATGGTTTCGCGGCCGGCACCCGTTACGACGGCCGGCTGGTCCGGCTGGAAGGCGATCTGCTGGAGACGTCCTCGAATCCGGAAGCGGAGACCCTGTTGCTCAAATCGGCCGGCCAAGCCTTCACCGCGACTCTGCCTATCCTCGCGCGGCAGAGACTCCCCGCGTTAGAGGCGGGTACGCGCCTGCGATTGACCGGTGTTTGCCTGGTAACCTACGACCCCTATCACCTGGCCCAGTTCTTTCGCATTCTGATGCGCAGCCCGGACGACATAGCGATCATGGCCCGGCCCTCCTGGTGGACCCTGAAGCATTCGCTCTGGACGTTGTGCCTCCTGGTGGTCGCTTGCCTCTCGGCCGCCGCTTGGATCTCTTTTCTCCGTCATCAAGTCGCCGTACAGACCCGCCAACTGCGCCTGGCCAACGAGCGCTTGATGGAATTGTCTACGCGCGACTCTCTGACCCACGCCTTCAATCGCCGCCAGTTCGACAAGACCCTCGAATCCGAATTGCAGCGTTCCGCC